>JBEVJD010000047.1:0-5299 GCA_040510435.1 Pyrinomonadaceae bacterium
GACATCGGCGACGGGCTCGCCGCCGTCTTCAAGATCGAGTCGCACAACCACCCGTCGTTCATCGAGCCCTACCAGGGCGCGGCGACCGGCGTCGGCGGCATCATCCGCGACATCTTCACGATGGGCGCGCGGCCGATCGCGCTGCTCAACGCGCTGCGCTTCGGGCCGCTCGCTGGCCCCGACGGCGCCCGCACGCGGCGCATCGTCGCTGGCGTCGTCTCCGGCATCGGCGGCTACGGCAACAGCATCGGCATCCCGACCATCGGTGGCGAGATTGCGTTCGACGAGAGTTACGCGCAGAACCCGCTGGTGAACGCGCTCTGTCTCGGCATCGCGAAGATCGACGACATCATCAAGGGCCGCGCGGAGGGCGTCGGCAACCCGGTCTACTACGTCGGCGCGAAGACCGGCCGCGACGGCATCCACGGCGCGACGATGGCCTCGGCCGAGTTCGACGAAGAGGCTCTGGAGAAGCGCCCGACCGTGCAGGTCGGCGACCCGTTCCTTGAGAAGCTTCTGCTCGAAGCCTGCCTCGAAGCGATGCGCGCGGGCTCGGTCGCAGGCATTCAGGACATGGGCGCGGCGGGGCTCACTTCGTCGTCGTGCGAGATGGCGGCGCGCGCGGGCAACGGCATCGAACTCGACCTCTCGCTCGTCCCGCAGCGCGAGGAGGGCATGACGGCCTACGAGATCATGCTCTCCGAGTCGCAGGAGCGCATGCTCATCGTCGCCCACAGCGGCCGCGAGCGGCAGGTCATAGACATCTTCCGCAAGTGGGACTTGGACGCCGTCGTCATCGGCCGCGTCACGGACACGGGCAGCGTCGTCGTCGTCCACGAAGGCGAAAAGCTCGCGGACATTCCTTCAAAATATTTGACCGACGAGGCGCCGCTCTACGAGCGCCCGATGCGCGAGCCGCGGCGGGGCAACGACAGTCAGGTTCCGAGCGAGGGCGACGCGAACGCGTCGGTCGTCAACTCCGACGAGCTGGACGAAGTCCTCAAAGCGCCGAGCACGGTCGTCTCCGAACAGGAGGTCGACCACAACGAAGCGCTCCGTCTACTGCTCGCGTCGCCGAACCTCGCGTCGAAGTCGTGGGTCTATCGTCAGTACGACCACATGGTGCGGACGAACACGGCGGTGCTGCCGGGCGCGGACGCGGCCGTCGTCCGCATCAAGGAGACGCGCCGCGCGCTCGCCATGTCGCTCGACGGCAACGGCCGCTACTGCGCCGTCAGCCCGCGCGAAGGCGCGCGCCTCATCGTCGCCGAGTCGGCACGCAACGTCGTCTGCGTCGGCGCGCGCCCCTTAGCCATCACCAACTGCCTCAACTTCGCGAGCCCCGAGCGGCCCGAGGTGATGTGGGCGTTCTCCGAAGTCATCGACGGCATGGCCGAGGCTTGCGAAGCCATCGGGACGCCGGTCGTCTCGGGCAACGTCTCCTTCTACAACGAGACCGAGGGGCGCGGCATCCACCCGACGCCCGTCATCGGTATGGTCGGCCTCGTCGAGGACGTGCGCCGGGTCGTCACGCAAGGCTTCAAGCGTGAGGGGCACCTCGTCGCGCTCGTCGGCCAGAACGGCGACGACCTCTCGGCGAGCGAGTACGAGGCGGCCGTGTTGGGTCGCGGCGTCGAGGACGTGATCGCCGCTGGCGCGCGCGTGCCCGTGCTTGACCTCAAGCGCGAGTTGGCCGTGCAGCGCGCCGTGCTGCTCGCCGCCGAGGAGGGCTTGCTCCAGTCCGCGCACGACTGCTCGGACGGCGGACTCGCCGTCGCGCTCGCGGAGTGCTGCTTCGCGTCGCTCGGCCGCGGCGCGTTGGGCGCGACGGTCGCGCTCGACGGCGAGCCCTCGGTCGCCGCCTCGCTCTTCGGCGAGACGCCCTCGCGCGTCCTCGTCAGCTTCGACGAGTCGCAGCGCACGCGGCTCGAACGCATCGCCGCGCAGGCCGGCGCCCCGCTCAAGGTCATCGGCCGCACGGGCGGCACGCGCCTCCGCATCACGGTCTCCGGCACCGAGCGCGTCTCACAGGACGTGACCGAACTCGAAACCCTCTGGCGCGACTCACTCGGCTCGCGCTTGCAGGCCGAGGTCATCGCCACCGCCGCGGAGTGAGAGGTAACGACGGGGAGAGTGGGAGACGGGGTGACGGGGAGAGAAATACATTCGTCACCCCGTCTCCCACTCTCCCACTCTCCCCGTCACCCCATCCCCCACTCTCCCCGTCACAATTAATCCCGCCGCGCAACAATATCAAACGAAACTTTCAGGCGGTCGCGGACGCGGACGGTGCCGTGGAAGGCGGAGGTGGCGGGGACTTTGAAGTCGCCGCGCTTGATGTCGAACTCGCCGCGGGCGCGTAAGGTGTCGCCGTCGAGCGTGACCTCGGCGGGGATACGGACGCGGCGCGTGACGCCGCGGAGCGTGAGGTCGCCGCCGAGCTTGACCTTGAAGACGCCGCCGCGCGCTTCGACGGAAACGTCCGTGCTCTTGAAGGTAATCTCGGGGTACTTGTCGGGCTCAAGGACGATGTCGCGCAGCTCGCCGTCGATGATCTTCTTCTGCTGCGGGGTGAAGACTTCGCGCGTCTCGGCGAGCGAGGCGGCGCGCACGGTGAGCGTGAGCGAGGCGGGGCTGACCGAGCCGGGCGTGAGGCGCGCCTCGCCCGTGAAGTCGCGCGCGGCGACGAAGTGGTCGTGCCCCTTGAACCAGAGCAGGCCGCCCGCGAAGGCGCGGATCATAAACTTGCTGCGCGCCGGGTCGAGCCTGTAGACGGCCGGTTGTTGCGCCGTCGCCCCGCGTTTGATGACGGGGCCGCTGTCCGCAGTCTTAAACGGCACGGCCGCGCCGTGCGCGAGCAGCGCGGCGAGCGCGCACGTCGAAAGCCCGAAGAGTCTCATCGTGGTGAACCTCCTTCCGTATTACCGCCGCCGTGGGGAGTTTCACTGTCGCCGCCCGCGAGCCAGTCGCAGAGTCTTTGCGTGAGCATCTCGCCCGCGACGCGGTGGCCGTCCTCGTTCCAGTGGCCGTTGCCGCGCTGCGCGCCGAAGCCGTGGAGGAAGACGCCCGTGCGGTCTGCGTATTCTTGCAGGTCGGGCGCGAGGTTGTAGACGGGGAAGCCTTCTCTCTCGCCTAAACTTTTGAAGCGGCGCTCGGGGTAGAAGAGGTCTGCGGCGCCGACGCGGCGGGCGAAGGCCGCGCGCGCAGAGGGGTCTGGGAAGACCTGTATGCCGTTGCTGAGCGTGACGACGTAGAAGCGCGCGTTGCGGCTTTTGACCTCCGCGCTCATCTCGGCCATCAGCTTTTCGGTGACGAGCCAGGCGTCGCGCCAGACCTCGTCCGCGGGCTCGCGGTAGACGACGTTGGCCGTGCCCAGCTCGTCCGCAGGCACGTCCCCCGCGGGCGCCGCGGTGTTGGCCTGCGTCGCACCCGTCTTCTTCACTTCTTCGCCCGCGCTGTTCTTCTCCTTCTCCTTCTCTCTCGCCAAACGCCGACGCTCGCGCCACGCGTCGAGGCGCGACTTGATGGCGCCCTGCCCTTCGTGGATGGCCTGCACGAAACGAAGATGTTCGCGCAGCCAGCGCCCCGTGCGGTTGAGCGGGGAGTTGCGCAGGCGGAAGGCGGCCGTCCGGCGGAACGAGTCGTCGAGGGCGAGGCGGTCGCCTTCGAGACGGAAGTACGGAATCTCTTCCGTCAACTTCAGCGCGCGCGAGTTGTCGAGCACGTCGTTGTTGGTCGTCACGGCGAGGAGCACCACGTCCGGCGAATAGCCCCACACCTTCTCGCGCAGGGTGAGTAACTCCTGCGCCGTGCCGTAGCCCGAGACGCCGAAGTTGATGACCTCGACCTCACGCCCCGCGAGCGCGGGACATGCACGAAGTCTCTGTTCCAACACCGACCAGAAAGCCTTCTCGCGCTCGACCTGAAACGCCTCCGCGTAAGAGTCGCCGACGACGGCGATGCGAAAGGTGTTCGCGGGCTTGCTCTTTGAATGCTCGCGGTCGCGCAGGCCGTCAGAGTTGATCTGGACGTGCGCCGCGCCCTCGCGCCGGTAGCGACCCGCCGCGCCCGGCCACAAAGCGTAGCCGCGCGCCTCGTCCGGCTGGTAGAAGACCGGGTAGGTGTAGCCGACGACGCGCAGGAACACTTCGAAGATGAGCAGCGCGAAGACGACGCTCACGGCGACGACTGCGACGCGGACGCGCAAGCTCGGCTTCGCGCGTCTCTCCGGCGCGCCCTCGTTCTCTGGACTGCTTTCGGGGTTGGACATCTCTTCCGGCGGCGAGCATACAACACGCGCGGCGCGGCGCAAAAAGTTAGCCAAGACCGGCGGCGTTCGTGTATGCTGCCGCGACCGTCGCCGCCTCGCACACGGCGCGCGCGCGACGCATCACTCCCGAGATGCACCAGCACGTCATACTCAATCGTCGGCTCCTCGAAGCGAGGCGCGCGCGGCTGCACGCCGTCACGTCGGCGGCGCTCTACGGCCGCGGCGTCTTCACGACGGTCGCCGTGCACAAGGGCCGCCCCTTCCTCTGGGACGCGCACTGGGCGCGGCTGCTCGCGCACGCCGAGAGGGCCGGCGTCGAGTGCGACTTCGGCGACAACGAGGCGGCGCTCCTGCTCTCACATCTCATCGAAGCGAACGGCGTCGAGGAGGGGCGCGCGCGCGTCCACCTGCTCGCGCGCGCCGTGCGCGGCCGTTGGAAGATGGGGAGCGAGGGGCGCGCCTCCGACCTCCTGATGATGACGGCCGAGGCTTGGGCCCGGCCCGAGTCGATGGGGCTCACCGTCTCGCCCTACCGCGTCAACACCTGCTCGCCGCTCGTCGGCGTCAAGACCGTCAACCGGCTCGAACACATCCTCGCGTGGGAGGAGGCGCGCGCGCGCGACTTCGACGAGGCCGTGATGTGCAACGAGCGCGGCGAGGTCGCCTGCGCGACGACGGCGAACCTCTTCTGGGTCAAGCACGGCACCGTGCATACGCCCGCGCTCGCGACGGGGGCTATGGCCGGCACGACGCGCGCGCGCGTCATCGAGCTGGCCTCCGACCTCGCCGTCCCCCTCGCGGAGGGCGCCCACACCCTGCACGACATGGCCGACGCCGACGAAGTCTTCCTCACCTCGGCCGCGCTCGGCGTCGCGCTCGTCACCACGTTCGACTACCACCGCTACACGATCCCCGTCGGCAGCCCCGCCCTCCGTCTGCGCGAAGCCTACCGCCAGTTGACGCTCGACCCCGAAGCGTTCGCCCCCGTACCCGAGCAGAGCCGCGTGCCCGAGTGAATGAGACGGGGAG
>JBEVJD010000048.1:0-12717 GCA_040510435.1 Pyrinomonadaceae bacterium
GACACCCGCGACAACTACTACACGGGCTTCCTGAGGCTCGTGAAGTCGGTGCAGGTGTTCAACTCGACGGGCGTGGGCGCAGCCTCCGACCCCGTCCCCGGCGCAGACCTTGAGTACACGATTACGTACTCGAACGTCTCCGTGGGTGGCGGCGGCGCGGGTTGCGTCGACCTCGTCGCGTCGAACGTCATCATCAACGAGGACGGCTCGGCCGCGCCTAACAACTGGGGCACGACCACCACGCAGGTGACGAGCCCCGCACCGTCCGACTCCAACGGCGGCACCATCACCGACGGCAACACCAACGGTGCTGTCACCGCGGCGACGACGTTCCTCAGGGACGCCGCCGGCACGGTCAACCCCGGCGTCACGCGTGCCTTCGTGTTCCGCCGCCGGATCAAATAAACGCTGAATGAGGAACGCTGAACGATGAACTGAATACAACAGGTCTTTACTTCATCGTTCAGCGTTCCGAGTTCATCCCTTCCACGGTTGGTCTTCTCCGATGACTAACGCCCGCCCCAGCCTCCTCCTCCGCGCGTTCGCGCTCGCGCTCGCACTCGCCGCCCTCGCGGCGGGCGGTCGCGGCGCGGTCGCACGCGAGGGGGAGGCTGGGGCGGGCGTCGTTATCTCCAACCGCGCCGAGGCGACCTACACGGACGCCGAGGGCGTGGGCTTCTCGACCGTCTCGCCGACCGTCACCGTGACGGTCTCGACCGTCGCCGCCGTCACCGTCACCCCGGACGAGACCGAATCTTCGGCCAACGTCTCGCCGGGCGAGCGCGTGACGCGGCTTTTCCGCGTCTGCAACACGGGCAACACGCCCGACTTCTACACCATCGCCGCGGCCGAAGCGACAGCGCCCGCCGCGCTCGTCTCGCTCCACTTCGACATCGACGGCTCGAACACGCTCGACACGGGCGACCGCCCCATCACGCTTGACTCGACGATGAGCCCTCGACTCGTGCGCGGACAGTGCGTCGGCGTCCTCGCCACCGTCGACGTCAACTCCGGGACGGTGGGCGAGCAGTTCACCATCCGCATCGTCGCGCGCTCCTCGGTGGCCGACGCCCTCAACGCGGGCGCGCAGGACGCGGGCACCATCGTCAACGTCTACGGCCACGGCGCGCGGCTCACCTCCCCCTCCGACGTGAACCTCCCGCCCGTCAAGCTCGTCGAGGGTAAAGAGAGCGTCACGACCTCGCCGGGTCAGGTGCTCGGCTACACCATCACCTTCCGCAACAGCGGCGACACCGTCGCGCGCAACGTCCTGCTGAGCGACGACCTGCCCGAAGGGCTCGAATACGTTCCGAACTCGCTCCGCCTGAACGACCGCGCGGTCACGGACGCGTCGGACGGGGACGAGGGAACGGCCACGGGTCGCCGCGTCGAGATACGCGTCGCGCAGTTCACCGTCGGCGAAGTGGTCGAGGTCGCGCTCCAGGCGCGCGTGACGCAGGCCGTGCCGCACGGCACGGGCATCGTCAACACTGCGTCCGTCGGGGCCGACAACGCGCCTTCCGTTTCGAGCACTTCGGCCACAGCCGTCGCGAGCCCGTACGGCGTCGTCTACCAGGGTCGCAGCGCGGGCACGCCCGTCCCCGGCGCGCGCGTCTCGCTCTTCGCGGACTCGGCGACCGGCGCGCTCGTCCCGCTCAACGCGGGCGCGAACGCGGGGCTTGAGCCGAACAACGACAACGCGAACCCGTTCGGGGCGGACGGGGGCGGGCGCTTCAGCTTCGTGCTCTCGACGGCGCAGGTCGGCACGCCGACGGCACCCGCGCGCTACTTCCTGAACGTGACCGCGCCGGGCTACCGCGCGCGCCTCATCGAGACGACGATTGCGCCCGACGGCACGGGTCTCTTCGCGCTCAACGTGCGCGCGCTCGACGGCTTGCCCGTCGCGCAGGCCGGCGGCTTCGCGCTGACCGAAGAGCAGGTTGACATCCCTCGGCTCGCGGCCTACGCGCTGAACGTGCCGATGTTCGAGAACACTTCGCTGGAGATTACGAAATCGGCAGACCGCCCCTCGGTCGAGGTCGGCGACACCGTCTCTTATCGCGTGGAGCTGCGCAACGCGACGCCCGCGGCGCTCGACAACGCAGAGGTGCGCGACCAGCTCCCGCCGTCGTTCCACTACGCCGAAGGCACGGCGCTCGTCGAGAATCCGCCCGCGCCCGCGCGTAGCGTCGAGCCCGAACGGGCGGCGGACAACACTCTCATCTTCCGCCTCGGACGCATCGAGGCGGGCGGGCGCTTGACGCTCGTCTACCGCGTGCGCGTCGGCGCGAACGCCCGCGAGGGCGAACAGTTCAACACGGCTTCCGCGGCGGGGACGCTCTCCAACGGAGAGCGTGTGTCCACCCCCCAGGCTCGCGCGAGTGTGCGCGTCCGCCGCGGTCTCTTCTCCTCGCAGCAGGTCTTGCTCGGCCGCGTCTACGCGGACACGAACCTCAACGGCCAGTTCGACAAGGACGAGCGCGGCGTGCCCGGCGTGCGCCTCTACCTGAACAACGGCCAGTCGGTCATCACGGACTCCGAGGGGCTCTACAACTTCCCCATCGTCAACGAGGGCGCGCAGGTGCTCTCGCTCGACCCGGTGACGCTGCCGCCCGGCTACGCGCTCGTCGAGACGCGCCGGCGCGACGAGCGTAGCTGGACGCGACTGCTGCGGACGCCGCTCGGCGGCGGCGCGCTGCTGCGCCAGAACTACGGACTGCGCGCGCCCGACTCCGCGGCTGCGATTTCGACTTCGACGACCGCGAACCCCGCTTTACAGAACAGCCTCGCCAGCGGCTCGAACTCGAAGATGCCGCTCGCGGGCTCGCTCTTCGGCGCGAGCGAGACGAAGACTTCGGCCGAAGCGAAGCCGGCCGCGCCGGTCGCTTCGGGCACTTACGAGATGACGACCGAGGAGACGCTGGAGCCGGTCGCGCCCGGCGAAGTGCGCGTGCTCTCGCCGAAGGCGGACGAGGCCGTGACGGGCGCGGCGCTTGAGATCGAGGCGCGCACCAACGCCGCGTGGAAAGTTTTGGTTGAGGTCGGCGGCCAGCGCGTGCCCGACTCGAAGATCGGTGAGACGCGCATCGACCGCAAGAACGACCTCGCCACCTACACCTTTGTCGGCCTCGGCGTCGTGCCTGGGCCGAACCGCATCCGCGTGACGGCCGTCGGCCCCGAGGGGCAGACGGGCAAGACCGTCGAGCTGAACGCCTACGGCCGCGGCCCCGCGAAGCGCCTTGAGATCGTGACCGACAAGGCAGAGCTTTCGGCCGGCGGGCGCGACTCGACCTTGGTGCGCGTGCGCGCCTTCGACCAGTGGAATCACCCAGCGGCCGACGGCTCGGTCGCGCTCGCCGTCTCGTCGGGACGCCTGATGCGCGTGGGCGAGGTTGGTGCTGACGGGAGTCGCAACGGCAAGACGATTGAGAAGGCCGCCGAAGCCGCGCTCAAGCAGAATGAGAACACTCGTGTCGGTTCGTTGAACCACTCGGAGCCCGATGTCGCTTCTAAAGAAGATGAGGCGACGAGCGAGCAGATCGTCCCGCTCGTTGGCGGCGAGGGTCGCGCGGTGCTGGTGGCGGACAACGCGCCCGGCTCGGCCGAGATTCGCGCGACGACGGGCGCGGTCGAGGCCGAGCGCGCGATACGCATCACGCCGGAAGTGCGACCCGCCATCCTCGTCGGCCTCGGCGAGATGACCTTCGGCGCGGCCGCGCCCGAACTCTCCGGCGCCGAGTCGGACGCCTCCGTGCGCAGCCGCCTCGCCTTCTTCTACCGCGGGCAGTTCCTCGGCGGGAAGAACCTGCTGACGCTCGCCTACGACAGCAACCGTCCCATCAACCGGACGGGCGGCCGCGACCGCCTCTTCCAGTTCGACCCGCTCGACCGCGCCTACCCGCTCTTCGGCGACTCCTCGACGCGCTTCGAGGACGCGCAGACCAACTCGAAGCTCTACGCGCGGCTCGACCGCGGCCGCTCCTACTTCCTCTTCGGCGACTTCGAGACCGAGAACCGCCACGCGGGGCTCGCCTCCTACGCGCGCAAGCTCACGGGTGTTAAAGTTCACCTTGAGAACGCGAAGGGCGACTACATCTCCCTGACCGGCGCGCGCCCCGACACGGCGTTCGCGCGCGACGTGTTCCCCGGCGGCGCGCTCGGCTTCGCGCGGCTGTCGCACGCGGAGATTCTGCCCGGCTCCGAGAACATCGTCATTGAGGTGCGCGACCGCCGCAACCCCGAGACGATCCTTTCGCGCGAGTCGCTCATCCGCTCGGTCGATTACAACCTCGACGCGGCAACGGGCGAGATATTCTTCCTGCGCCCCATCTCGTCGTTCGACTTCTCGTTCAACCTCGTGCAGGTCGTCGCCACCTACGAGCACGCGGCCGACTCGATGTCGCAGGCGGTCTACACGGCGCGCGCCTACAAGAACTTCGAAGACCTCGGGCTGAAGCTCGGGCTCTCGCTGGTTGACCAGCGGCAGGGCGACTACGGCTCGTTCGTGCTCGGCGGACTGGACGTTGAGAAGAGCCTGCCGCGCGGCGGACGCCTCCGCGGCGAGTGGGCGACCTCGCGCGGCCGTTCCGCGACGGGCGGCAACGTCTTCTTCGGCAACGTCGGCGCCGACGACCGCCACGACGGCAACGCCTACCGCGTCGAGTTGGAGCAGCCGCTCGCGTGGCGCGAGACGACCGTGCGCGCTTCGTTCGCGCGCGCCGACGAGGGCTTCCTCAACCCGTTCGGCCAGACCGTCACGCCGGGCTCGCAGCGCGCGGACGTTGCCGTGGACATGCGCGTCACCAGAAGCGCGCGCGCGCAGCTCTCCTTCACCGACGAGCGCAACAAGACCGCGAACGTTGACAACAGCCGCCAGACCGCCTCGCTCATCTGGACGCAGCAGTTCGGCGACCGCCTGCGCGCGCAGTTCGGCTACGACTTCCGCCACCTGAAGGACGAGATCACCGGGCGCGAGACCGACTCGAACCTCGTCAGCGTCGGCGCCGAGTACAAGGCGACCGACAAGCTCCAACTCTCCGCGAAGCGCGAGCAGAATCTGGGCGAGGCCGACCCGACCTATCCGAACCAGACGACGCTCGCGGCCACGTACCAGTGGAACCAGTACACGAAGCTCTTCATGACGCAGCGCATGTCTTCGGCGCCCATCACGCCCATCGGCGACGTGGCGGGGACGGGCTTCGCCGCGACGGGCGCGCGCAACGAGACGGCCATCGGCGTCGAGACGAAGCTCGGGCGCATCGGCAACCTCAACACGCGTTATCAACTTGAGAACGGCATCAACGGCACGGACAGCTTCGCCGTCATCGGGCTGTCGAATCGCCTGCCGGTCAACAAAGAGTTGGCGCTCGACCTCGGCTACGAGCGCGGCTTCCACATCGCGGGCGCGGGCGAGAGCTTCAACGCCGGGCACCTCGGCTTCGCGTGGCAGCCGACGGAAGGGTTCAGAACGACCGGCCGTTACGAGATGCGCGACCGCGGCGGCGTCGGCAGTGTGCTGACGCTCGGCGCGGCCGGGCGCCTCGGCGACGGCGTGACCTCGCTCGCGCGCTTCCAGCTCTCGCGTACGGACTTCGCGGGCCGCGAGGGCTCGGCGATGGCGGCGACGGCGGCGCTCGCGTGGCGCCCGCTGCACAGGGACACGATGGGTCTGCTCTTCAGCTACACGCGGCGCGACCTCTCGCAGCAGAACGGCGCGGGCCAGGGCGAGACGCGCGACCGCTCCGACACGCTCTCGACCGACGGCTACTATCAGGCGACGCGCAACGTCGAACTCTACGGCCGCTTCGCTCTGAAGTTCGGCGACACCAGCTCGTTCGGGCTCGGGCGCGTCTCGACGCTCACGTACATGACGCAGGCTCGCGCGGTCTACCGCCTGGGTCGCTACGCGGACGTGGCGGGCGAGGGCCGCTGGCTGGCGCAGCCCGCGTCGGGGACGGCGCGCGCCTCGTTCGGCTCGGAGCTGGGCTTCTGGGTGCTGCCCGACCTGCGGGTCGGCGGCGGCTACAACTGGACGGGCGTGTCGGAGCCGAGCGGCTTCGGCCTGAGCCCCGCGCGCCGCGGCTTCTACTTCACCATCTCCTCGAAGCTCTCGAACCTCTTCGACCTCTTCGGCACGAGCAGGTCTGGGCTCGGCGGCGAGAAGGGGCAGGACGAAGAGGAAGAATAGGCGAGCACCGCGCCTCCCACCCTTATGACAAACCGGCCGGCGAACGTGAGGCTCTGGCGTGTGGCGCGGCGACTGCGCGGCGCGGCCGGACTCGTGCGCGCGCGCCTGCTCTTCGCCCTGCTCGTGCTCGTCGCGCTCGCGCCCGCGGCTGCGGCGCAGACCTCCGTCTACCACATCCGCGGCAACGCCAGCGCCGGCAGCAACAACATCTGGCACATCAACCTGACGACGGGCGTCGAGACGGCCGTCTACACGGGCTACCCCGGCGGCAACGCCGCCACGCTCGCGCAGCGCCCGTCTGACGGGATGCTCTTCTACGTCATCAACTCGACGGCGGGCGAGAACGGCGCCGTCTATCGCTTTAACCCGGCGACGCCCGCGGTCGCGCCCGTCCTGCTCGGCAACATCGGCCCCTCGACCTCGGGCGGAGATGTCAGCAGCGGCTTCCGCATGGCCTTCTCGCCCACGGGCACGCTCTACTACATGTCGGGCGGCGGCCTCGCGGACAACGACCGGCTCTACACCGTCAACCAGACGACGGGGCGCGCCACGCCCGGCGGCAACATCACGGGCACCGGCAACGGCGGCGACATGGCCTTCTCGACCACCGGCACGCTCTACATCATCAACCAGAACCGGCAGCTCTACACGGCGAGCACCGCGGGCGGCGCGGCCACGCTCGTCGGCACGATCACGTTCCCCGGCGGCGCCACGCCCGGCACGCTCGGGCTCGGCGTGGACGGCACACGCATCCTCATCCAGACGCAGAACCCGTCGAACATGTACGCCGTCACGCTGCCCTCGCTCGCGGCCACGCTCCTCGACACGCTCGGCGGCGGCACCACTTCGACGGGCGACCTCTCGACTGGCGTCATCCCCGCGCCCTCGCTCTCCGTCACCAAGACCGACGGCGTCGCTAACACTTATCAAGGTGCGAGCCTCACCTACACCGTCGTCGTCACGAACAACGGCACTTACTCCGTCACGGCCTCCGTCACCGACACGATACCCGCCGGCCTCACGGGCGCGACGTGGACGTGCGCGGCCGCCGCGGGCTCCTCGTGCGCGGCTGCCTCGGGGAGCGGCAATCTCTCGACGAGCGCCACGCTCGAACCGGGCGACACGGCCACCTACACCATCACCGCAACGGTCACGGCCTCTTCGGGCAGCATCGCCAACACGGTCACGGTCGCGCCGCCGTCGTGGCTGACGGACGCGACGCCCGCGAACAACTCGGCCACCGACACCGACACCGTCGTCGCGGCCGCAGACCTTCAGATGACGAAGGCCGCCGCGGGCTCCTTCGCCGTCGGCTACAACGCGAGCTACACGCTCACGGCGCGCAACAACGGGCCGCAGTCGGCCGCCGGCACCATCACGGTCAGCGACACTTTGCCTGCCGGGCTCACCTACGTCTCGGCGGCGGGGACGGGCTGGGCTTGCTCGCACGCGTCGGGGACGGTTACCTGCACGCGCTCGGGCCCCGTGACGAGCGGGACGACGCTGCCCGCCATTACGCTCACCGTCACGGTCGCGGCGGCGGCCGCGCCCTCGGTCACGAACTCCGCGAGCGTCTCGTCGAGCACGACCTTCGACCCGAACACGTCGAACAACACCGACTCCGAGACGACCAACGTCCTCCACCTCAGCCTCGTCAAGTCGTACACCCTCGGCGGGCCGAACCCGACGCCGGGCACCGACATCAACTACGCCGTCGCCTTCACCAACATCGGCGGCGCGGCGCTCCAGAGCCTCGTCCTCGTAGACCCGAACACCTCGACCACGCTGAAGATCAACGACAACGCCGACTTCAAGGTCGGCTCGGTCACGAACAGCCTCGGCTCGACGGGGCTCGTGGCCGTCGTCGCCTACTCGAACAACAGCGGCGCGAGCTTCACCTACACGCCCTCCTCGGGCGGGGGCGGCGCGCCCGCCGGCTACGACCGCAACGTCACACACATCCGCTGGACGTTCACCGGCAGCCTCAGCCCGACCTCCCCCAACAACGCCGGCAGCGTCGCCTTCGCCGTCCGCATACGCTAGCTCAGCACCGCGCGACCCGCGGCCCGTGCGCTCATCATCCGCCTCCCCACTTTTCGCGTTATATTGTCGCGTGACTCGGGTGTGGTGAGTCACGGCCGTCTCATGCGATGAGTAGGAAGCTGCGGCAAAAAAACGTCGGGCGTGTTGCGTGGAGGCTCGCGGCGCGGCTGCTGTTGCTCGCCTTCTTCGTCTGCGTGGCGGGGTCGCAGGCCGCCCGTGCCCAGTTGACTATCAGGACGGTGACGTGGGACATCATCGGCCTCGACAGCAACAACCCGAACACGGGGCCGAACTCCTTCCAGGTCGGCTCGCGCGTCTGCAACGCGGGCGCGGCGACGCTCAACAACGTCGTCGGCAACTTCGTCTGGGACTCGTCGAACATCTACATCAACCTCAGCGGCGCGGCCACCAACCGCGCGCGCTTTCTCGCCGCGGGCGCGTGCATAGACTTCTACTACCCCGTGGCGGTCACGCGCCTGAACGCCGCTTACAACACCACGCGCCGCTACCACCTGACCGCGAGCGCCGACGGCGTCGCCGCCGTGAGCACGCCGACGCCGCGCGAGCTCTACGTCGAGAGGCTCATCTCGCAGGGGCGCAACACCGTGACGAGCATCACGGGGCCCTCCTCCGTCACGGTCGGCGGGGTCTACCAGTACACGCTCGTCGCCAGCACCGCCACGCAGGGGTATCAACAGCTCGAAGCGTTCCTCGACCTGCCGAACGTCGTCTTTCAGGTCGTCTCGATCCAGACGACCTACTCGGCGCCCGCGGGCGCGACGAACGACAAGTTCTACGCCGACGCGTGCGGCTGGAACAGCGTCCCCGGCACGGCGAACTACCGCGACTGCGTCGGCCCGGACAACTGGCCCGGCGGCAAGGTCGGCGGCAACCTGACCTCGGTCTACACGGTCAAGATTCTGGCGGGCGGCACGACCACGCCCGGCGCGCTCATCCTCGACTTCTCGGGCAGCAGCTTCCACTACAACAACGACTACGGCACCGGCAGCGGCATCACCATCACCGCGAGCGCCCCGGCCATCACCATCGCGAAGACGGCGAGCGCAGCGACCGTCACCGCCGCGGGCGCGACCGTCACCTACACGCTGCGCGCCGCCAACACGGGCACAAGCTCGGTCACGCTCAACGACTTCGTGGACACGCCGCCCGCCTCGCCGGCCGCGCCCGCCTACGTCGCCGGCTCGTCGCGGTTCAACGGCGTCGTCATCCCGAACCCGACCGCCGCCGCCGGCAAGCTCACCTGGAGCGGGAGCTTCGTCGTGCCCGCGGGCACGTTCAGGGATTTGACCTACCAGATGACGATCCCGAACAAGCCGGGCACCTACACCAACAGCGCCGTCGCGCTGTTCGAGTACGTGCAGATCGACACGACGACGACGACCGCCGACAACTCGCCCGCGACCGCCGCGGTCACGCGCACGCCGCCGAACGTCGCCCTCGACAAGACGGTCAGCCCGACGGGCACGGTGCTCCCGGGCGCCGAACTCACCTACACCATCGCCTTCTCGAACGGCGGCGGTGCGCCCGCGTCGAGCTTCGTCCTGCTTGACCCCGTCCCGGCCAGCACCGACTTCAAGGTCGGCTCGGCCTCGACGACGCTCGGCACGACGGGGCTCACGGTCGTCATCGCCTACTCGAACGACAACGGGACGACGTGGACGTACGCGCCCACCTCCGGCGGGGGCGGCGCGCCCGCTGGCTACGACCACACGGTCACACACGTCCGCTGGACGTTCACCGGCGACCTCACACAGACCTCGCCCAACCACGCCGGCAGCGTCTCCTTCGGCGTGCGCGTACGTTGAAGGGGAGTGGACAGTAGACACAGTAGACAGTAGTCAGTAGCAGGACAAAGCGCGGCGCGCCCGGCCTGAAGGCTGAAGGCGCGCCGCCTGTTTTTTCTACTGGCTACTGGCTACTGACTACTGTCTACTGCCTTGTGCTAGAGTTGTCGTCTTAAGCAATGACGGACGATAAACTTTTACACTTGGGCGAAGAGGTGCGCGCGGCGCTCGGCGCGGGGCGGGCGGTCGTGGCGCTCGAATCGACGGTCATCTCGCACGGGCTGCCGCGGCCGCAGAACCTTGAGACGGCGCGGCGTCTGGAGCAGGCCGTGCGCGAGGGCGGGGCCGTGCCGGCGACGGTGGCCGTGCTCGGCGGGCGCCTGTGCGTGGGGCTCGAAGAGGCGCAGCTCGCGCGCCTGGCCGAGGGCGAGGGCGTGCGTAAGGTGAGCCGGCGCGACCTGGCCGTCGCGGTCGCGCGCGGCGAGGACGGCGCGACGACCGTCGCCGGCACGCTCTGGATCGCGAGCCGCGCTCGCGTCAAGGTCTTCGCCACGGGCGGCATCGGCGGCGTGCACCGTGGGCAGCTCCCCGACATCTCGGCCGACCTGCCCGAGCTTGCGCGCACGCCGATGACGGTCGTCTGCTCGGGCGCGAAGTCCGTGCTCGACCTGCCCGCGACGCGCGAGTGGTTGGAGACGCACGGCGTCTGCGTCGTCGGCTACGGCTGCGACGAGATGCCCGCCTTCTACACGCGCCACAGCGGGCTCCCGGTGGACACGCGCGCCGACACGCCCGAAGAGGTCGCGCGCGTGGCCCGCGCGCGCGACGCGCTCGGGCTCGAAGCCGCGCTCGTCGTCACCGCGCCCGTCCCCGAAGGCTTCGAGGTGGACGAGCACGTGATGGAAGAGTCGCTGTCGGAAGCCCTCTCGGTCGCCGCCGCGCGCGGCGTGACGGGCCGCGAGCTGACGCCCTTCCTCCTCGCACACATGAGCTGGCGCTCCGGCGGCGCCACCCTCCGCGCCAACGTCGCCCTCCTGGAAAACAACGCCCGCGTCGCCGCCGAAATCGCTCTCTCATTAAGTGATAAGTGATGAGAGGAAAACCGCGAGCGTCGTCTTCCTCTCATCACTTATCACTCATCACTTATCACTTTCTTTGAACTTCACCGCGGGCGCCGTCGTTCTCACTCCTGGAATAGTCGGCGGGCATCGCAAACATCATAAACAGTGGCGGCCGAGCCTTGGAGCATCGTCGCCGGAAGGTGGTCAATGAAAGGCAAAATCGTCCTTGTCGTCTTACTCGTGGCCGTCGCGGCCTTCGCCGGGCGTTGGGTGAACAGGGCGGATGTCAGCGCGAACCCTAACGGCGCGCGGCGCGAGGAGACGCGGCAGACCTTCCGGCTCGAACCGGGCGCGCGCGTCGAGGTGCACAAGATCAACGGCGCGGTCACCGTGAAGACGGCCGACACAGACTCGGCCGAAGTCCACATCGTCCGCACCGCCAACAGCCCCGAAGACCTCGAATACGGCCGCGTCAACGTCGAAGCCTCGGAGTCTGTGCTCACCGTGCGCGGCGAGCGGCGCGCCAACGGCCTCTGGCACCGCCTGTGGAACGGCGGCGGGCAGGTGCGCCAGGAGGTGACGCTCGTGTTGCCGCGCCGCGTCGAGCTGTCGGCGGGGCACGTCAACGGCTCCGTGAGCGTGGGCGAGGTCGAAGGGCCAGTAGAGGTCTCGCACGTGAACGGCCGCGTGGAGGTCGCGCAGTCGGCGGGCCGCTCCGAGGTCAGCCACGTCAACGGCGGCGTGAAGTTCGGCGTCTCGCAACTCGGCGACGAGGGGATGGATGTCAGCCACGTCAACGGCAACGTCGAGGTTCGACTCAGCCAGCTCGTCAACGCCGACCTGGAGGCGAGCCATCACAACGGCGCGCTCAGTCTCAACGTCCCCAACGTCACGATGCAGGAGCGCCTGAGTCGCTCCAACACGCGCGCGCGCTTCGGCACGGGCGGCGCGCCGGTTCAGATCAACCACGTCAACGGCAACGTGCGCTTCGAGTCCGACGCGCGCACGGTGGCGACGAACCCCGCCCCCGTGGTCGTCACCGCAGGGGCCCTGCCCCCGCTCCCGCCCGCGCCGCCGGCACCCCCCGCGCCTCCCGCGCCGTAACTCTTCTTTACCCGCAGCCTGACCTGAAAGCAGTCCAAGTAAGCGGCCCGCGTCGAGATGTTCGACGCGGGCCGTTGTCTTTGCGCGCGAACGGGTCTAAAAGAGTGATGAATCATGAGTAAAGAAGGTGCTGGGTTTTAGGTTTTATTGCAATTAGCAGTTGCGTGCAACCGAGAGAGATTTAACACAGAGGCACAGAGACACAGAGAGGCACAGCTTGTTGAGTTATATCTCTTGAAGCCGTGTCTCCGTGCCTCTGTGTCTCTGTGTTGAAAGCTCACGCCGTCTGCACCCGCATGATAAGCGCTCTAGTGGTCGCGTCCGATTGCAGAGGCCGGGCGTTGTCCGGTCGCGCGTGTCTCGTCAGGAAGCCGGCGAAGTCGCGGCGCCTTCGGAGTCAACCTCTTCGAGGTCATGGAAGTTGCGCATGATGGCGTCCCATTCGGCGAGGGCGGCGGGGTCGTCGCGGCAGTTTTCGCGGACGATGGGGTCGAGTTCTCTGACGGCGCGCATACCT
>JBEVJD010000049.1:0-19545 GCA_040510435.1 Pyrinomonadaceae bacterium
AGGTATGCGCGCCGTCAGAGAACTCGACCCCATCGTCCGCGAAAACTGCCGCGACGACCCCGCCGCCCTCGCCGAATGGGACGCCATCATGCGCAACTTCCATGACCTCGAAGAGGTTGACTCCGAAGGCGCCCCGACTTCGCCGGCTTCCTGACGAGACACGCGCGACCGGACAACGCCCGGCCTCTGCAATCGGACGCGACCACTAGAGCGCTTATCATTCGGGTGCAGACGGCGTGAGCTTTCAACACAGAGACACAGAGGCACGGAGACACGGCTTCAAGAGGTATAATTCAACAAGCTGTGCCTCTCTGTGTCTCTGTGTCTCTGTGTTAAATCTCTCTCGGTTGCACTCAACTGCTAATTGCAATAGGTCGTCACCCGCACCCGCTCGTTACCGCTCGCGGTACTGTTGTGCTGACGGACGTAAAATGAACGTTACGCCTGGAGCGTCGTCGTGTGGGTGCCGGATTCGAGGTCGGCGATGAGTTGTTCGAGGGCGGGGATGGTGTGCTCCGGGACGTAGTCGCGGCCCAGGAGGCGCATCATCTGGCGGGGGCGCGTCTCGCCGCGCGCCTCTTTGAGGAGGGCGCGGCAGAGGGCGAGGACGACGGGCGTGGCGAACTGGCGGCCGGCGTTGCGGCGGAAGTCTTCGACGACCTCGTCGAAGGTGCGGCGGCGGCGGTAGGGGCGATCAGTCGTCATCGCGTCGAACGAGTCGGCGAGCGAGACGATCTTGGCGCCCGCCGGAATCTGCTCGTCGGTGAGCCCCTCGGGGTAGCCGCGCCCGTCGGGCCGCTCGTGGTGGTAGCGCGCCATCAGGGGGATGTCGGCGAACGGGTGGTTGATGGGGCGCAGGATTTCGTAGCCCGCGGCCGGGTGGCGGTTCAACTCCGAAGACTGCTTGGCGTCGATGCGGTAGGGCGCGTTGATGATGTCGCGGTCAACGACGAGCTTGCCCACGTCGTGGAGGTAGCCGCCGATGGCGATGGCCTCAACCTCCTCGTCCGCCCAGCCCATCTCGCGCGCGATGATCTCGCTGTACTTGCCGACGCGCTCCGAGTGTCCCTGCGTGTACTTGTCCTTGCAGTCGATGGCCGCGGCGAAGGCGCGCACCGTGTCGTTGTAACTGCCCTTCAGACTCTCGTAGAGCCTCCGGTTCTCCTCCGCCTTCCGCTCGACCTCGCGCAGCAGCCGGTGGTTATGCAGGCCGACGCCGACGTGGCGGCCGAGCGCGCGCGCCAGTTCCCTGTCCTCCTGCGTGAACGACTCGCCGCTCGCCTTCCCGCCCAGGAGGATGACGCCGACCAGTTCGCCGCGCACGACGAGCGGCGTGATGACCTCCAACCCGGCGTCTACAAAACGCCCGTGCACCTCGTGCTCGACGCGCGCGAAGTCATGCAAGGCGTGCGCGAGCGAGCCCGCGCCGTTACCGTTGCCGTTCGACGGCTGTTGAGCCTGTGGCGTGAGTGAGAAGTCGCGTGCGAGGTCTTCGTCGTAGCCGCGCGCGGCGACGAAGCGGAGCGCGTCGCGCTCGCGGTCGAACTCGGCCACCGCCCCGCGGCGGATGCCCATCGCGCCGAGGACGACGTGGAGCGCCGAGCGCACCATCTCCTCGAAGTCGCTCGTCTCCGCGATCTCCTCGCCGAGGTCGGCGAGCGCCGCGAAGGCGTGGAGAACCATGCGCGTGCTGTCAGACATTTGGAGACCGTAAACCGTGAACCGTCAACCGTGACAAGATGAGAACCGTTAGGAGGCGTGAACCGTCAACCGTCAACCGTGACAAGTGAAAGACAGTTTTATCTTGTCACGGTTGACGATTCACGGTTTACGCATGAATTAGTGTCCGGGGGTTGGCGTCGAGAACTCTTCGAGCGTGGCGAGCGCGTCCTCCTCGCGGTCGGCCAGGACGACGAGTCGCGTCAGCCCCAGCAGCTCGAAGAGCTTGAGCGTGTGCAGGCTCACGTTCGAGAAGGCGACGCGCGCGCCGCGCCGCTCGGCCTCGTCGATGACGCCGAGCAGGATCGAGACGCCGATGCTATTGACCAGCTCCGTGTCGCGGAAGTTGATGACGAGCGCGCGGCAGCCCCGCTCCATCCTCGTCATACACTCGCGCTCGATGCGCTGGCCGCTCATCTTGTTGACGTAGTCGCCCGCGTAGACGACCGCGACCTCCCCCTCGGCCTGCGACGGCCGGGGGGCGTCAGCGAGTGGCTCTGACATCTCGGCAGGTCTTCCCTTCTGCTATTTGCGTAGGTACTTCGTCATCCGCAGTCGGGTGCCGTCGTCGACGCGCTCGAACTCCACGTCGTCCATCAGCGTGCGGATGAGTTTGAGCCCCCAGCCCCGGCGCCCCTTCGCGCCTTCGCCGCCGTTGCCGTTCTTGTCGGCAGTGCCGTTCTCGGGGAGAGTAACGGGTACGGACAGCCCGCGGC
The DNA here is from genome assembly GCA_040510435.1 of Pyrinomonadaceae bacterium. Lineage (GTDB taxonomy): Bacteria > Acidobacteriota > Blastocatellia > Pyrinomonadales > Pyrinomonadaceae > QHXN01. The sequence goes on from JBEVJD010000049.1 coordinate 2,436, forward strand.
TCGAAACAGTGATGACTAATTTATCATCTTCGACGCGAAACCGGTTATAGATTTTTCGCTCGGTGCTCAAGCTATGCTCGGCGGCGTTGATGCACGCCTCGACGAGTGCCGTCTTGATCTGGTTGATGGCCTCGGGCTGGAACTCCATGCGGCGGGCGATCTGCTCGACCGTGTGCGCGGCGATCAACTCCGTGTCTTCGGACATCGGCAGCTCGATGGCGAACTCGTCGGCCGCGCCGCCCGCGCCAGTCCCCTCGCCCGAGAACAGCGCCGTCAGGTGTTCGAGCTGCTCGCGGCCGGAGCCGTAAGCGTCGCGCTCGCTCAGCAGGTCGGACGCGTCCGGGGAAAAGCCCTCGCGCGAGACGAGCCAGAAGCGCACGCGGTTGAAGCCGCACGCCTGCGCCACCTGCTCCAGGCGGTCGAGCCAAAGCTCCGTCAGGGCGCGCCCGGCTTCCAGCTTCGATTCGACCTCGGCCGCGATCCAGACGACCTCGCCCGCCTCGGCGTAGCTGCCGGACTCGAAGCCGTGCGCCACCGTGCAGCGCTCCTCGTCGCAGAGCTGACGCATCGGCGGGTGGAACGAAGCACAGCTCGCCGCGTGGACGACCTGCGGGAGTTGCAGCAAGTCGGGCTCGGCGGCGAGCCCTTCGCGCACCTCCTCGCTCGACAGCCCGCGGTGGGTGCGCGCCCAGCGTTCGTATTGCAGCAGGCTCGCGGGCACGCGCTGGAAGTTGAAGCCGCGCATCACGTCGCCGAGCTTGAGCGCGGACTCGCGGCGGTAGTGGCGCGCCATCGTCTGCGGCGCGCGCTTCAAGGCTTCGACGAGCGTGTCGGCGACGACGAGCGCGCGCGGCTCGGCCGCGACCTGGAGGCGGTAGCTCACACGCAGGAAGTCGCGCCAGACGGTTGTCGGCGTCGTCTCGACGTAGGTGGCGTGGAAGCTCGCCAGCTCGTGCATGTGGAGCAGGCGCATCACGCGCTCGAACTCAAGCGCGTCCGCGCCGAGCCGCTTCATCCAGACCTCGGCCGGGGACTTCCCCGTCGGGTTGGCTAAAGATTCATAGAGCACGCGCAGCAAGCCCCGCCGAAGAGCAGGGGCCGCCGTCACGTCTTCGAGCACGGAGGCGTAGCGGCGCCCGACGCGGCCGCCGAGCAGTTCGTCCACGTAGAGGCTCTGGAAGTCGCGGAAGCTCGTCAGGCTCGCGCCCGAAGTGCGCGCGGCGTCGAGGATGGCGGCGATGAGGTACGGGCTCGATTCGAGCTGCTGCACGACGAGGTCGCGCGTCTCGTCGTTAATGGCGACGCCCAGCCTCTGCGCCAGCCCCTCGACGAGCGTGCGCGCGTCCGCCTCCTTCAGGCGGTCGAGGTGAAGTCTCCGCAGCCCGTCGAGCGCGGCGAGCGGCAGCGAGCCGTTCAGCAGGTCGAACAGGCGGCGGCGCGGGCCGGCGAGGACGAAGGGCACGCCCGACTGCACGGCCGACTGCGCCACGGCCGCCGCGAGCGCGACCTCGCCGCGCAAGTGTTCGGCGGCGTGCACGTCGTCGAGCATGATGACCGCCCGGACGCCGTGCGCGGCGGCCTGCTGCGGCGCGCCGAGGCAGAGCCGGATGAGCGCTCGTTCGTCCGCTTCATTCTGCGCGCGCTCGAAGTCTTGAATCAGGCGCTCGACCCACTCGTAGTCCTGCGGCGCGGCGAGGTCGAGCAGCGTGCGCAGCGTCGGCGTGGCCGTGACGAGCGCGGGGTCGTCTCGGCGGTGCGCGACGACCTGCGTCAAGAATGTCTGGAGGAAGCGGCGCGCCGCGGCGGTCGTCGCGGCGTCGGAGCGCGTGAAGGCGAAGTAGACGGGCGCGGGGACGCCGCGCTGTCGGAACAGCTCGTCGAAGGTCTGTCTTAAAAGCTCCGAGACGCCCGACTGCGGCGCGGCAAACAGCAGGACGCCCTTCGGCTCGGCGCGCGGCGAGCCCAAAGCGCTCAGCTCGCGCAGTTGTTCGCCGCGCCCGACGAAGTGTTCGGGCGCGACGCGCGCGAGTATGCGCCTCTGTTTGGGAGTCCTGACCGGCATCCCTTCCTCAGCCCTCTTCGGCGCCTTCCTCGCGCCCCGCTTCCTCGCCCTGCGCGCCCGCGGCCTTCCGCCGCTTCACCTCGTAAGCCTCGACGCAGTTCTTGCCGTGCCCCTTGGCCGCGTAGAGGGCGCGGTCGGCGGCGCGGATAATCTCGGCCGGCGTGTCGAGTTCCGCTCCGAAGCAGGAGACGCCGAGGGAGACGGTGACGGCGCCGTGCGGCTGCGACTGACCGTGTGGGAATTGCGTGCGTTCGATGCGACGTCGGATGCGCTCGCCGATGGTGCGGGCCTCGGCGAGCCCCGTTTGAGGGAGGAGGATGCTGAACTCCTCGCCGCCGTAGCGCGCCGCCACGTCGGCCGACCTGAGCGCCGTCTTCAAACACTGCGCCGTCATCTCAAGGGCAAGGTCGCCGGCCTGGTGGCCGTGCGCGTCGTTGTATGCCTTGAAGTCGTCGATGTCCACCATCATGAAGCTCATCGCGAAGCGGTGGCGCTTCGAGCGCTCAAGCTCCTCCTGCAAACGCTCTTCGAGGTAGCGCCGGTTGACGAGCCCCGTCAAAGGGTCTGTGATCGAGAGCAGTTGGAACTGCGTGGCCTTGCTGTGCCACTCGACGCGGTCGAGCGCGAGCGCCATCTGCGGGGCGATCATGTCGAGCAGGTTGAGGTCAAGCTCATCATACGCACCGCCGCCCGCCTTGTCCGTCACGTTCAGGACACCGACCTTGCGCCCGCCGACGCTGATGGGGTAGCTGATGAAAGATTTCGTCTTGTAGCTCCGCTCCGAAGAGGACGCCGGGTTCCAGCCCGAGACTTTCGACACGTCGCGCACGACCGCGGGGCGCCCCTCGCGCATGACGGTGCCGGCCACGCCCTCGCCGATGCGCACGCGCGTCTCGCGCGTCACGTCCGCGCGCGGGCCGACCGCGGCCTTGACCGAGAGTTCTCCGGCACGCTCGTCGAAGAGGAGCAGCGAGCCGCGCTCGGCCCGGAGGAGTTCGGCCGAGTGGCGGAGGATGGTCGTGTATGCGTCTTCGGGGCGCGCGGAGTTGACGACCTCTGTGAAGGCGCGCAGGTGCGTGGCGGCGCGGACGCGGCGCTCAAGCTCTTCCCGCAATCGGCTCAGTTCCAGAGGCATCGAGATGTCGCGGCAGAATTGTGCGAGCCCGCGGCGCTGCTCGTCGCCGAGGTCTGTGTCCCCGACGAGGAGCGCGCCCTTGATCTCCTCGCCGACGACGAGCGGGAAGAGTTCGACGGCCTCCTCGTGCTTCGGGCCGGTGCGCCCGCCCGCGGGCACGGCGATGGAGTCGCCCTTCGTCGCGGCGAGCAGGAGCTTAATCTCCTTCGGCTTGAGTGCGATGCGCGGCGGCTTCTTCTCGAAGATGCCGGTGACGCACGTCGAGTAGAAGCTATCGTCGGAGCGCAGCATCAGCGCGAGCGACCGGACTTTGTAGTCGTCCGACAAGGTCTTAACAGCCCTGCGGCACACCTCTTCCAGAGAGCCGCCCGCCTGCGTGGCCTTTGGCGCGGGCGCGTACGCTTCGGCCTGCGACGCCGCGACACCGTTCGTCTGCACGGCCGTGACCTCGGCGCGCGGTGTAGTGTCGTCAGCCTTCTCCTCGGGCTTCGACTTCGCGGCCTTCGACTCCGAAAGGCGGTGGCCGTTGGTCGCGTGCTTCGTAGTCTCCCCGCCGCCCTTGACGACCAGCTCGCCCGGGATGCCGTCGGCGCCGGCCGTTGGCGAGGGCTCGACTGAGGGCTGCTCCGCGACGGCGGCAGGGACTCCCTTCCGCGGCGCGGACGCGAACGAGTCGGCCGTCTGCGCGACGCGCGCGGCCAGCACGTCCAAGTCCTGATGCGAGGCGAAGATGACGTTGGCGAAGAGGTCGGCCGAGAGGAGGTCTGCGAGGTCGCCCGCGCGTATGCGCTCGGCCAGCGCGCGGTAGTCCGCGACGCGCAGGAAGCAGCGCCCGCCGATGACGGCCAGCGGCTTACCCGTCCCCAGCTCGGCTGGCGCGGCGAAGCAGTGGAGGCCGGCGTGGCAGCGGTACTGCACCGCCCTCCCTTCGCGCACGGCGCGCGCGTGAGCCTCGCCGCAGTCGGGCTGGCAGAGATGCGCGTGCGCGGGCGAGGATTGGAACGCCTGACAGATGGAGTTGTTGTTGGCGACGGCGAGCGCGGGCGGCTGTCGCCCTTCGACGAGCAGGAGCGAGAGCCCCGACGACGAGGCGAGCCTCTCCTGCGCCTCCGCCCAACCGTGTGGCAGCACGGCGGAAGTCTCGCTCTGGGCAGCACCCACTGGGGGCGGGGTGGTGTTGTCCATTAGCTGTCGCGGCACGATCTTCGGACTCGAATGCGGGCGGAGGGAGGTTCGACTGCGTTAGAAGGGGGTGGCCCATCGGGAGCAGGTTGAATCTCAGAGAGAGCGGGAGCACCGGACGGCGCCACCATCCTCCTACCGCAGTATATTTGCCAGCACGGCAATAGACAAGGTGAATCTCAGACCCTGAGACGCTGCACTCGGGCACAAAAAGGGACCTGTGACCTTGTCACGAGTGTTTAAACTGCTAATGGCGGGGGAATTTCACTGCGCGATGACGCGCCCCGTGCTTCGGAGGCCCGGCGCGTCGCCCGGCACAACCTTTTCAATGTCAGGCTCTTCCGGGCTGATGCGGATGCAGGCCGCGAAGTGGTTCGGCTTAATCTCGGCCAGGGGCGGCACGACCTCTTTGCACTTCTCGATGGCCCAGGGGCAGCGCGTGTGGAAGCGGCAGCCCTGCGGCGGGTTGATGGGGGAGGGCACGTCGCCCTGAAGGACGATCCTTTTGCGGGCGGCCTCGACCTCGGGGTCGGGGACGGGGACGGCCGAGATGAGCGCCTTCGTGTAAGGCATCAGGGGGTCGCGGTAGATGACCTTGGCGTCGGCCAACTCGACCAGTTTCCCGAGGTACATCACGGCCACGCGGTCGGAGACGTGGCGGATGGCGCGCAGGTCGTGCGAGATGAAAAGGTATGTCAGGTCGCGCTCGCGCTGAAGCTTCTCCATCAGGTTCATGATCTGCGCCTGGATGGAAACGTCGAGGGCCGAGATGGGCTCGTCGGCGACGACGAAGTCGGGGTCGGCCGCGAGTGCGCGCGCAATGCCGATGCGCTGGCGCTGGCCGCCGGAGAACTCGTGCGGGTAGCGCTTGAGGAAGTGTGGGCTCAGGCCGACGACGCTCATCAACTCGCGCACGCGCGCCTCGCGCTCGCCGCCGCGCCCGCCGAGGCCGAAGGTGTCGAGCGGCTCGCCGATGATCTGCGCGACCGTCATGCGCGGGTTGAGCGACGCATAAGGGTCTTGAAAAATCATTTGAAGGTGGCGCCGGTGGCCGCGCATATCCCGCTTCGACAGGCGCGCGAGGTCGCGCCCGCGGAAGAGCACCTGCCCCGAGGTCGGCTCGGTCAACCGCAGCAGAGCGCGCCCGAGCGTGGACTTGCCGCAGCCCGACTCGCCGACGAGCCCCAGCGTCTCACCGGGGTAGATGTCGAGCGAGACGCCGTCCACGGCCTTGACGACGCGGCGAACCGGCGAGCCGCCGATGAGCTTGTCGAACGCCGTCCCGCCGCCGAGGTCGAAGTGGACTTTCAGCTCGCGGATGGAGATGAGCGGCTCGCGCTCGCCCGCGCGCTTAAAGCCGAGGGGCCCGGCCCCCGCACGCGAGGTGGCCTGCACGCCTTGCGCCGTCATCGGCTCACCTCCCCCCGCGCGTGGTCGCCCATCGGGTCGATCATGGCCCCGCGCGCGCGCCCGTCGCCGCGCGCGGCGAGCGAGTCGTTGTAGACCTCTTCGGCGAAGTGGCAGAGCGAGAAGTGCTCGGCGTTGAGTTGGACGAAGGGCGGGAAGTCGCGGCGGCAGAGGTCTTCGGCGCGGTAGCAGCGCTCGGCGAAGGGGCACTGGCCGGGCGGGAGGTGCGCCACGTCGGGCGGGAGGCCCGGAATCTGGTACAGCTCAGTCCCCTCCTCGTGCGCGGGGTCAGGGACGGACTTCAGCAGCCCCTTCGTGTAAGGGTTGCCGGGCGCGGCGAACAGCTCGCGCGTCGGCGCCTGCTCGAAGACCTTGCCGGCGTACATGACGATAATGTGGTCGGTCATCCCGGCGACGACGCCGAGGTCGTGCGTGATGAGGATGACGCTGGTGCCCGTCTCGCTCTTTAGGCTCTTGATGAGTTCGAGAATCTGCGCCTGGATGGTCACGTCGAGCGCGGTCGTCGGCTCGTCGGCGATGAGCAGTTCGGGCTCGCAGGCCAGCGCCATCGCGATCATCACGCGCTGCCGCATGCCGCCCGAGAATTCGTGCGGGTACGAGTTGGCGCGCGAGCGCGCCTCGGGGATGCCGACCGTCTCCAGCATCTTGACGGCGTGCTCGTACGCCTGCTCGCGCGTGTGACCGAGGTGGAGCTGCGTGATCTCCATCAACTGGCGGGAGATGCGCATGAAGGGGTTGAGCGAGGTCATCGGGTCCTGGAAGATCATGCTGATGCGCTTGCCGCGAATCTTCCGCACCTCGTCGTCCGGTAAGCTGAGGATGTCCTGCCCGTGGAAGAGCACTTCGCCCGAGACGATGCGGCCGGGCGGGCTCGGGATGAGGCGGATGACCGACAGGTTCGTCACGGACTTCCCCGACCCCGACTCGCCCACGATGCCGAGCGTCTCGCCGCGCTTCAAATCGAAGCTGATGCCGTCCACGGCGCGCACGGTGCCGTCTTCGGTCTCGAAGTACGTCCGCAGGTCTCGAACTGAAAGAAGGTTGCCGTCGTGACTCATAAGTTTCGCGTGATAAGTGATGAGTGATGAGTGATAAGAGAAGAAGTCGGACCTTCTCTTCCTCTTATCACTCATCACTCATCACTTATCACGTCCTAAAACTTTCTCATCTGCGGGTCGAGCGCGTCGCGCAGGCCGTCGCCGAGGAAGTTGAGCGAGAAGAGCGTCAGCGCCATCGTCACGCCGGGGAAGATGAGCTGCCAGGGGAAGACCGCGATGTTCTGGATGCCCTCCTGCGCGAGGCTCCCCCACGACGCGTACGGCGCCTGCACGCCCAACCCCAGGAAGGAGAGAAACGCCTCCTGCAACATCACGGACGGGATGGTCAGCGTCGCGTAGACGATGACCGGCCCGAGCGCGTTCGGCACGATGTGGCGGAAGATGATCCGCGGCGTCGAGACGCCCGTCGCGCGCGCGGCCAGCACGTACTCCTGGTTCTTGAGCGAGATGACCTGCCCGCGCACGATGCGCGCCATTGTCAGCCAGGACACCGCGCCGAGCGCCGCGAACAGCAGGAATATCTGCTGCAAGGGCGACCGCCCGCCGAAGAAGGCCAGCAGCACGATGACGACCATCATGTACGGGATGGCGTAGAGCACGTCCACGATGCGCATCATCACGTCGTCAACCTTGCCGCCCAGATACCCGGCGGTCGCGCCCCACGTCACCCCGATGAGGATCGAGACGAAGGTCGAGATGATGCCCACCATCAGCGAGATGCGCCCGCCCTGTAGCACGCGCGCCAGCACGTCGCGCCCCGAACTGTCCGTCCCCATCGGGTGCGTCCACGAGAACGAGCCGTCGGGGGCCGTGAAGGGCGGATAGGAGAGCGTCTGCCCCGGCGGTATGAAGTCGTAGGTGAAGCCCGTCGCCGCTTTGATGATGGGCGGGCCGACGATCACCGCGACGGCGATGATGGCGACGACGAACATGCCGAAGACGGCCAGCCTGTTCTTCAGAAGCCGCTTCCACGCGTCCTTCCACAGCGAAGTCCCCTTCGCCGGGGCCGCCGCAACGCCTTCCGTGCGCACGTCGCCCTCGCCGACGGCCGTCTCGGGGAAGGCGTGAATTTCGTCGCCGCGCCGCGCCGCGACGGGGGGCGCCGACGGCGTACCCCTCGGCGTGAGCGCCGGCTCGCCCGCGTCCCAAGTGTTCGGCTGCGAGCGCCCCTCTTCGGTCGGCACCTGCGGTGTTCTCTCGTCGCTCATCTCTTCAGTAGCGTATGCGCGGGTCGATGAAGCCGTAGGCAATATCGACCAGCAGGTTGAAGACCAGCACGAGTATCGAGGTGAAGGCGACGATGCCGAGGATGAGCGGCTCGTCGCGGTTCAGGTTCGCGTTGATGAAGTAGGTGCCGAGGCCCGGCAGCGCGTAGATGCGCTCGACGACGACCGTCCCCGTAATCAGGATGGCGAGCGCCGGGCCGGTGAAAGAGACGACGGGGAGCAGTCCGCCGCGCAAGGCGTGGCGCATCACGACCTGCCGCTCGGTCAGGCCCTTGGCGCGCGCCGTGCGGATGTAGTCCGAGCGCAGGACTTCGAGCATCCCCGCGCGCGTCAGCCGCGCGATGTAGGCCATGTAGATGGCCGAGAGCGTCAGGACGGGGAGCACGATGTTCCACGACGGGAAGCCGCCCCACCGCGCGGGCGGCAGCCAGTAGAGCGAGAGCGAGAAGATGAGGACGAGGATCGGCCCCAGCACGAAGTTCGGCATGCTGATGCCGAGCATCGAGAGCCCCATCGCCGCGTAGTCGAGCTTCGAGTTCTGCTTGAGCGCCGCGACCGTGCCCATCGTCGTCCCGACGAGGAGCGCCAGAAGATACGCGCACGTCCCGATGGCGGCCGAGACCGGCACGGTGCGCTTGAGCACGTCGTTGACCGTCTCGGTCTCGTAGCGGAGCGAGTGGCCGAAGTCGAGGCTGAGGATGTTCTTCATCACCCGGCCGTACTGCACGTACCAGGGCTGGTCGAGCCCGTACTTGGCGCGGATGTTCTTCTCGACGGCAGGGGGCAGCTTCCGCTCGTTCGCGTAGAAGTTGCCGGGCGCGAGCCGGATGAGCGCCCACGTCAAAGAGATGACGATGAGCACCATCGGCACGGTGACGAGCAGTCGGCGGACGATGAAGCGAAACATCTCTCGGCTACTCCTTCAGTCCGGCCAGCTCGGGCGTGGTCATGTCGGGCATGCCCGTGTCCCACTTCGTCTGGTCGTGCTCGATGTAGACGAACTTCCACGCGTGCAGCGTCGCCGGGTTCGGGTAGAGCCCCTTTACGTAGGGCTTCTTCATCCAGCTCGTCGCGGGCTTGAGGAGCGGGATGATGGGCGCCTCTTCGAGCAGGTACGCCTCGGCCTTCGTGAGAATCGCGTAGCGCTTGGCCTGGTCGGGCTCGCGGTTCGCGGTGTTGAGCATCTCGACGAACTTCGGGTCGTACCAGCCCGTCCCGTTGTCGCCGCCCTCGGTGGCGAACAGGCCGAGGTAGGTGTACGGATCCATGTAGTCGCCCACCCAGCCGGCGCCGCCCGCGAAGCCCTTGTATTCGAGCTTGGCGCGCGTGTTGACGAAGGTCTTCCACTCGATGGCGCGCAGGCCGATGGTGATGCCGAGGTTCTGCTTCCACTGCGCCTGGATGAATTCGGCGATCTGCCGGTTCGACTCGGCCGTGTTGTAGATGACCTCGACGGTGTTGGCCGGGAACTTCGCCGGGTCGAACTTGCCCGACGCGTCCTTATACCCCGCCTCGGCGAGCAGTCGCTTGGCCGCCTCCACGTCGAACTTCATGCCCTCCGGGCTCTGGTAGCCTTGCAGGATGCCCGTCGGGACGAAGGTCTCGTTCGCCTTCGAGACCGCGCGGAAGGCTTCGAGCGCCTTGCGGTCGATGGCAATCGCGAACGCCTTGCGCACGCGCTTGTCGTTCATCGGGGGCGCCGTGGTGTTGATCTGCCAGTACTGCGACCCGTTCTCCGGCGCGTCCATGTAGTCGCCCGCGTAGCGCAGGCCCGCCTTGAGCCAGGAGGCGGGGACGGTGTGGTTGTAGGTCGCGTCCACCTCGCCCGCCTTGTAGAGATTCATGATCGTCGTCTGGTCGTCGAGCGGGAAGAAGACGATGCGGTCGAGGCGGACTTTGTCGGCCTCCCAGTAGTGCGGGTTCTTGACGACGACGAGCTGATTGTAGGGCTTGTGCTCGGCGAGCATGTGCGTGCCGCTGGTGACGATGTTGCCGGGCTTCGTCCAGTTGACGCCGAACTTCTCGACGGTCTTCTCGTGGATGACGCGGAAGAACTGGTGCTGGATGAGCCCCATGAAGTAGGGCGCGGGCTGGCGGAGCGTGATGCGCAGGGTGTGGTCGTCCACGGCCTCGACGCCGAGGTCTTCGGCCTTGACGGGGACGATCTCCTTGCCCTCGACCAGCGCGGCGAGCTGCGGGTTGGCCTTGAAAGCCTTCGCCCTCTCTTTCTCGTCGGTGGGCACGACCAGCCGCTCGGGCTCGTGTATGCGCCGGTGGAAGTCCGTGTCGGGCGCGGCGTCCTCGCCCTTCTTCGAGAGTTCTTCCTTGTGCAGCGCCTCGAAGTCGGGCGGCGCGGTCGAGGCGTTGACCGACTGCGCCTGACCCTCCGCGCCCTCGGCCTTCGGCGCCTCGGAGGCGAGGACGAAGCGGCCCGCCTTCGGGTCGCGGACGAAGGCGCTGCCGTTGTTCAAGGCTTCGGCGTATTTGATGTCATACGCCAGGAAGGCGACGCGCGAGGCGAGTTCCGGCCGCAGCCCGCGCCGCAGGGTGTAGGCGAAGTCGCGCGCGGTGATCGGGTCGCCGTTCGAGAATTTCGCGTTGTGGCGGAGGAAGAAGACGAACTCGCTCGCGTCCCCGTTCACCGTCCAGCGCTCGGCGACGCCGGGGATGGGCTCCATCGTCTTCGGGTGGTACTCGACCAGACCCTCGTAGAGCGCGATGTCCAGACGCGCCTCGGGCTGCCCCGTGCTCATCTGTGGGTCGAGCGATTCGGGCTCGGAGCCTGTGATGTAGCGGAGCGTCTGATCCGTCGGCGGCGTGACCTTGCCAAAGAATTCGCTCTTCTTGACGGGCGGCCCGCAGGCGCCGAGGAGGAGGGCGGCGGAGAGTGCGAGGGTCAGAAGGCGCGCGGTCTTTCTGTCGGTCATGGCCGTTTGTAACTCCTGCATCAAGCGAGACTGGGCGGCACGTTGGGGGCTGTCGGCACGCGCCCTCGGGGAGACTGTCACGGCACGCGTGCCCGGGAGGCTCGCGGCCGAATCCGCCAAAAACGTCTGTTCGTTGCGCCGGGGCTGCGGGGGTCGTAGATAAACTGTCCGGCTTACGGGTCGGCCCCGAACTTATCACGCCGCGCACGGTCAATCAAGGATGAACTGCCCCGCTTATAACGATGCGCGCCGGGACTCCGGCCGTTGCTCAAAAACAGGAGTCAGGAGTCAGTAGTCAGGAGTCAGTAGAAAAGAGGGCGGCGCGCTTCATCCTTCAGCCCGAGCGCGTCGCTTTGTCTTGCTACTGTCTACTGCCTACCGTCTACTTGTTTTTTCTGCCTACTGCCTACTGCTTTCAACGTTTCGCAGCGCGCGCGAACCGCGCGGGCTGCTCGGCCGCGGGCGGGCGCCAGTCGCGGTTGATGCGGACGTGCTTGAGCGAAGGCGCGTCCAAAAGGTTGGACTCGAATCCATCGACGTAGGGCTTAACGAGCGCGTAGGACGAGGCGAAGTGGAGCGGGATGGCCGGGAGTTCGCGCAACGCCTGCGCCTCTGTGAGTGCCGCGGGCGCGGGTCGCGCCTGCGCGCGCGCGGCTTCGGCCGGGACTTCGGCGCCGGGCGGCGTGCCCGCGGGCGTCGCCGTCGGCTCCGCCTCGTCGTCGGCCTCGGGGGCTTCCGTCTCGCCGACCTCGCCGAAGAGCTGGCGCATGTTCGTCTCCTCGTCGGTCGTCTGCATGACGAGGCTGCGCCGCGCCACGTCGTAGTCGCCCGTGCGCAGCATCGCCTCGTACTCCTCCCACGGGCGGATGACGATCTCGGTCTCGATGCCGAGCGCTTCGCGCCACATGCGCGCGACGGCCACCGCCACCAGGCGCTGCTGCTCGTTGCGGTTGACGAGCAGACGCACGCGCGGGAAGTTCTCGCCACCGGGGTAGCCCGCCTGCTCCAGAAGCCTCCGCGCGCGCCCGACGTTGTATTCGAGCCCCGACGCGCCGTCTTCGTTCTCGTCCGTCCGGCGGGCCGTCTCAGTGCCCTGCCCCCCGCCGGGGACTGGAATGAACGTGCGCGACGGCTCGGTCGCGCCGCCGAGCGTGTCCTTGCTCAGGCGCTCCACGTCGAGCGCGAAGGCGAGCGCCTGACGCACGCGCACGTCGTCGAAGGGCGGGCGGGCGGTGTTGAAGCGGTAGTAGTTGAGCGCGGCGAAGGTCTCGCGGCGGAAGTCTTCGTAGGGCGTGAGCAGTTTGACGGCCAGCGGCTCGACGGCCGCGTTCGAGACGACATCCACCTCGCCCGCGCGGTAGGCGGCGAGCGCCGACTCGGTGTCGGCGGCGTTGACGAAGCGCACGCGTTCGAGCGCGACCGACGCGGCGTCCCAGTAACTCTCCGCGCGCGCAAGCTCCACGCTGTCGCCCGCGAGGCGCGCGAGGCTGAAGGCCCCGTTGGTCACGATGCCCGGCTCGGTCTGCACGCCGCCGCCCGCGCCCGGCCCGCTCGAAGGCTCGGGGAGCACGGCCTCGGGGCTCAGTTCGTGCACGGGCCGGAAGACCGGGTGCGCGACGAGCGTCGGGAAGTTCATGTCGGGCCGTTTGAGCGTCACACGCAGCGTGCGCGAGTCCAGCGCGACCACGCCGAACGACTTCGGCCGCGGAGTCGGCTTCGCCGCCGGAGCCCTCAACGTGTTCTCATCCTGGCGCGCAGTCTCCGAACGTTCGGCACTCTCGACCGGCGGGGCGACGGCCTGCCCGTTCTCGAACGTCTGGGGCGTCAAGGACTCCACGCCCTCGATGTTCGAGAGAAGCTGTGCGTGCGGCGCGCGCTCGCCGAGTTGGAGCGTGCGCCGCCACGAGCGCACGAAGTCCTGCGCCGTCACGGGGTCGCCGTTCGTCCAGCGCGCGCCCTCGCGCAGGTGGAACGTCCAGCGCCTCCCGCCTTCGGCCGGCTCCCAACGGCTGGCGACCGCGGGGGCCGGGCGCACAGTCCCCGGCTCGTAATCCGTCAGCCCCTCGAAGAGCGCGCGCACTGCGTCTGTGTCCGGCGGCGCGGCGGCGCGCGCCGGGTCGAAGACCTTGGGCAGCCCGCCGTCGCTCCAACGAAACTCCTGCGCCGCCGGCACCAGGGCTTTGCCGTAGAAGCGCTCCCCCTTCTCCTCCCTGAAGCAGCCGCCGAGCAGGAGCGCGGACGACACGACGAGCGACACCCACAGCCTCACGCCGCGCGTGTACACCACCCGCCTTCGTCCTGAGATTTTTTTCCCGGCCGCTTTCATCCATTCTCCGCGAGGGCCAACTGTCGAAGTTCCGCGTAGACCTCCAGAGTCCGACTGCGCGTCTCCTCGTAGCTCCCCGAAGTGTCTATCTTAAAGTCGGCGTAGCGCAGCTTCTCCTCCTGCGGCATCTGCGCGGCGATGCGCGACATGGCCTCCTCGTGCGAGAGGCCGTTGCGCCGCATCAGGCGTTCGAGCTGCACCTCCGGGCGGCAGTGAACGACGACCAGTTTGTCGAAACGCCCGTGCCCGCCCGACTCGATCATCAGCGCCGCGTCCACGACCCCGATGCCGCGCGGGTCTTCCGACTCCCAGCGCCGCAGCAACTCGTCCTGCTCCGCGATGATGAGCGGGTGCAGCAGCGAATTGATAAGTTCGCGCTTCGCCTCGTCTTTGAAGATGACCGCGCTGACCCGCGCCCGGTCGAGCGTCCCGTCCGGCATCAAAACCCAGTCGCCGAACGCCTCGACGATTCTGCGCAGACCCTCCGCGCCCGGCTCCACCACGCGCCGCGCCACCACGTCCGCGTCCACGACGCGACACCCCAACTCCGCCAGCACGCCCGAGACGTATGACTTACCAACCGCAATCGACCCGGTCAGCCCGACACGCAACATAGGATGAAGTAGACAGGAGTCAGAAGTCAGAAGAAGAACACTCGTCGCTCGAACCGTGCGTCTGTCATCGCAATGTCCAGTAAGCGGAGCCCTTCTGACTCCTGACTTCTGACTCCTGACTTCCTCTTAAATTCCCCTTCGGAGCCGCGCGGCCTTGACGGTGTTCTTCATGAGCATCGCCACCGTGAGCAGGCCGACGCCGCCGGGGACGGGCGTGAGCCGGCCCGCGATGCGCCCGACCTCAGCCGGGTGCACGTCGCCGACGAGCGTGTAGCCGCGCTTGGCTAAAGTCTCCAAACGGCTCGGCGCGTCATCGCCGAAGAGCGACGTGACCTCTTCGGCGTCGGTCACGCGGTTCATCCCGACATCAATCACGGTCGCCCCCGGCTTCACGTGCTCACCGCGTAGGAAGCCCGCGCGGCCGATGGCGACGACGAGAATGTCGGCCTCTCTCGTCACCTCCGGCAGGCAGCCCGTGCGGGAGTGGCAGATGGTGACGGTCGCGTCCCTTTGCAGCAGAAGCTCCGCGACCGGCCGCCCGACGATGTTGCTCCGCCCGACGACGCAGGCGCGCGCGCCCGAAATCTTCACGCCCTCGCGCACGAGCAGTTCGATGATGCCGGCGGGCGTGCACGGCAGAAGCGTCGGCCGCCGCTGCATCATGCGGCCGACCGAGACGGGGTGGAAGCCGTCAACGTCCTTCGCCGGGTCGATGGCCTCGATGACGGCCGCCTCGTCCATGTGCTTCGGGAGCGGGAGTTGCACGAGGAGGCCGTCCACGTCCTCGCGCGCGTTGAACTCCGCGATCATCTCAAGCAGGCGCGGCGCAGGGGTGTCCGCGGGCAGAGGGTGGTGTTCGGAGGCGAGCCCCAACTCCTCGCACGTGCGAACCTTGTTGCGCACGTAGACGGCCGAGGCCGGGTCGTCGCCGACGAGGACGGTCACGAGCCGCGGCGTGACGTTGTGCTCGCGGCGCAGGCGCTCGGCCTCTTCCGTCACCTCGCGCTTGATCTCTTCGGCCACGCGCGCGCCGTCGAGCCGGCTCGCCTGCGTATGTGCGTTCGGCTGTGCTCTTGTTTCCATCGGAGGTTGCCCGACATCCTAGCACATCTCGCGCGGCACGCGTGAAACAGGCCCCCTCCAGCCCCAGCGCGGTTGCGCGCGGCCGCGGCGCTGCGACACAATCGGCGCATGAGCCACTCCCCCCGCAGACTCCTCGGGACACTCCGGGTCGTACTAACCGCTTCCGTCTTCCTCCTTCAGGGCTGTTCGCAGAAGCCGGTCGAAGAGAAACGTTACGAGCTGAAGGGCAAGGTCGTTTCGGTCGACCGCGCGAAGGGCGAAGTCGCGCTCGACCACGAGGAGGTGAAGGGCTACATGGCGGCGATGACGATGGACTTCCCCGTCCGCGACGCGGAGGCTTTGAAGGTCATGGAGGCGGGCGACCAGGTGCAGGCGTCGCTCGTCATCGCGGACGACGGGTCGTACTGGCTCGACAGCCCAGTCATCACGAAGGTTCTGGGCGGCGCCGCGGTCACACCGCCCGCGGGCCCCTCCGAGCCGCAGCCCGGCGCCGAGGTGCCCGACGTGAAGCTCGTCAACCAGGACGGGCGTCCCCTGAGCCCGAAGCAGTTCAAGGGGCGCGCGCTCGTCGTCAACTTCATCTACACGCGCTGCCCCCTGCCCGACCAGTGCCCGCTGCTGAGCACAAACTTCGCGCGGCTCAACTCTGCCATCCTCGCGGACGAAGGGCTGCGGAAGCGCGCTCACCTGCTGAGCGTGACGCTCGACCCCGAGTACGACAAGCCCTCGGTGCTCAAGTCATACGGTTCGACCTACGCGGGCGGCAAGTTCGACAACTGGGATTTCGCGACCGGCGACCCGGCCGAGGTCAGAAGGCTCGCCGAGTTCTTCGGGCTGATGTATAAGGCCGAGGGCGACCAGGTCATCCACTCCCTCCGCACGGCCGTCGTCACGCCCGACGGCAAGTTGTTTAAGATTTACCGCGGCAACGAGTGGAAGCCCGACGAGGTGTTGAGTGATTTGAGGAATCTGCCGGGGCAGTGAAAGCTTATTAACACAGAGACACAGAGACACAGCTAAAGTCTTCAAGCTGTGTCTCTGTGTCTTTGTGTTGAAAATTTCTTGCGCCGGTCGCGCGTCGCGGGGACGGCTTACCCCTTCAGCTTCTGAATCTCCTCCGTCAACGTCGGCACGACTTCAAACAGGTCGCCGACGATGCCGTAGTCAGCGATGTCGAAGATGGGCGCCTCGGGGTCTTTGTTGACGGCGACGATGGTGCCGGCGTTCTTCATCCCGACGAGGTGCTGGATGGCGCCCGAGATGCCGAGCGCGATGTAGAGCTTCGGCGCGACCGTCTGCCCCGACGAGCCGATCTGGCGGTCGATGGGCAGCCACCCGGCGTCGCAGATGGGGCGCGAGGCGGCGAGGTCGCCGCCCAACAGTTCCGCCAACCTCTGCGCGAGCGCGATGTTCTCCTGGTTCTTGATGCCGCGGCCGACGGCGACGATCACGTCCGTCTTCGTCAAATCAACCGCCTGCTTCACTTCCTGGAACGGCGCCTCGGGCTGCATGCGCACCTCGCCGACCTCAACCGGCAGGGACTCGACCGCGGCGCCCGCGCCCCGCTCGGCCTGGTCGCCGCGGTACGCGCCCGACTGGAAGGTCGCAAACACTGCCCCCTCGCCGCGCGCCGACACGTCCGCGTCCATCTTGCCCTGGAAGAGGCGGCGCGCGAAGACGACCTTGCCGCCCTCGGCCTTCATGCGAATGCAGTCGCTGACCAGCCCCTTGCCGAAGCGCGCGGCCAGTTTCGGCGCGAAGTCGCGCACGAGGTACGTGTGCGGGAAGATGACGAACGCGGGGTCGCGCTCGCGCACGACCTGCTCGAAGGCGTCGGCGTAGGCGTCGGGCGTGTAGTCGGCGAGCTTCGCGTTCTCGGCGGACACGACGCCCGCCAGCCTGAAGCCCGTGACCTCGTTCGCCAACGTCGCGTCGGCGCCGAGCACGACCGCCGTCACTTCCTGCCCGAGCCCTGCGCCCAACTGCTGCGCCGCGGCCACGGCCTCGAACGAGGTCTTGTTGATGGCACCCTGCCGGTGCTCGATGAAGACAAGGATTCCGTTGCTCAT
>JBEVJD010000050.1:0-4038 GCA_040510435.1 Pyrinomonadaceae bacterium
CTTGACTATGCTGTATCGTTCGACGCAGTGTCGCAGTCGTGCGGGCGCTGCCGTGTAGAAGTTGTCCCACAGTGCCTCCTTAGCGGGTAATAGTAAGCAGGCTACACCATCACACCGTGGGACTGAACATCTACTGTCTACTGTCTACTCTTAAAGATTCGCGACGATGAAGTCGGTCATCATCTGGCGCATGTGCTTGAGGAGCAGCGGGTTTGTGACGCCGTGGCGCGACTTGGGGTAGAGCATGAGGTCGAATTGGTGCCCCGCCTTCTGGAATTCGTAGGCGAGCTGGATGGTGTTCGCCATGTGGACGTTGTCGTCAATCGCCCCGTGGATGAGCATAATCTTGCCCGACAGGTTCGCGGCCCCGGCGAGCGGCGAGCCCGCCTTGTAGCCCGCGGGGTTGTTCTGGGGCGTCAGCATGTAGCGTTCCGTGTAGATCGAGTCGTAGTTGGCCCAGTCGGCCACCGTCCCGCCCGCGATGCCCATCTTCCACTGTTTGCTGTGCGTCAGCGCGTAGGTCGTCATGTACCCGCCGAAGCTCCAGCCCCAGATGCCGACGCGCGACGCGTCCACGTAAG
This sequence comes from Pyrinomonadaceae bacterium, assembly GCA_040510435.1. Classification (GTDB taxonomy): domain Bacteria; phylum Acidobacteriota; class Blastocatellia; order Pyrinomonadales; family Pyrinomonadaceae; genus QHXN01. Next base: position 582 of record JBEVJD010000050.1, read on the forward strand.
GCAGCGTCTTCAGATACGCGAGCCCGTCCTCTAAGTCGCGCAGCTCAAGCGGCCCGAAGTTCTTGTAAGAGACCCAGGCCGACTCCGCCCCCTTGCCGCTCGCCGTGCGGTTGTCGAGGTACCAGACGATGTAGCCCTTCTGCGCGAGCAAGTGGTGCCACATGTAGGTCGAGCCGCCCCACGAGTTCTTCACCTGCGGCGCGTGCGGCCCCGAGTACGTGTACTGTATGACCGGGTACTTCTTCGACGGGTCGAAGTCCGGCGGCCGGATCATCAACGCCTCCATCTCGAACCCGTCGCGCGTCTTCACGCGCATCAACTCGGCCTGGCCCAGTTTGTACTCGCCGAGCGCGGCCACTCGGTTCTCCTCGATGACGCGCACCTGCGCGCCGTCAGCGGCCGAGTGGAGGCGCACCTGCGTCGGCGTGTTGATGTCGCTCCGCTTGTCTATGAAGAGCGTGCCCTTCAGATTGAATGAAGGGCTGTGGTTGCCCTCGGCCTGCGAGAGGCGCTTGAGGCCGTCGCCGTCGAGGCGCACGCGGTAGACGTGCTCGGCCGTGTGGCTGTGCTCGGTGCCGTGGAAGTAGAGCCAGCCGCCGTCCTCGTCCACGGCGTCGATGCCGCGCACCTCCCAGGGGCCGCTCGTCAACGGCCTGACGAGTTTGCCGTCCGCCGCGTAGCCGTAGAGGTGCGACCAGCCCGTGCGCTCGCTGCGCCAGATGAAGGAGCCGTCCTTGAGCCAGCGCGGGTTGTCGTCGAAGGCTTCGACCCACGCCTTCGTCGTCTCGCGGAAGAGGCGCGTGTTCTTGCCCGTCGCGGGGTCAGCGGCGTTCAAGTCGAGGTAGGTCTGCTCGCGGTTCTGCCCCTGCCAGACGACGCGGCGCGAGTCCGGCGACCACGAGACGCGCACGACGAGAAAGTCGGTCGGCTCGTATCCGGCCGTCTCGACCCACCGCGCGTCGCCGCCCGCGGCCGCGACGACCCCGAGGCGGACGAGCGGGTTCGGGTCGCCCGCGAGCGGGTAGGGCGTGTCTTCCAGCACTTGTTGGCGCGGGATGTGATCCACGATGGGGAAGGTTCGGACGGGGCGCTCGTCCGTGTTGAGGAAGGCGATGCGCGAAGAGTCGGGCGACCACCAGTAGCCGCGCCGGTTGCCGCGCCCGTACAGCTCCTCCTCGTAGACCCAGTCGAGCACGCCGTTCAGCGTCTTCTCGTTGCCCGTCGAGGTCAGACGCCGCTCGGCGCGCGTTTTGACATCCACGACGTAGAGGTCGTTGCCGCGCACGAAACTGACCAGCAGGCCGTTGGGGCTGAAGTCCTCTTCGATCTCCTCCGCGGGGGTCGTCGTCAGGCGCGCGGCCTCGCCCGAGTTCAGCTCGTAGTAGACGAGGTCGCCCGCGACGTTTAAGAGCACGGCCGTCTGCGCGCCGTTCAACTTGTACGAGTCCTGGCGCGCGAGCGACTTCGCCTCCTCCGCGCTCACGCCCTGAATCTTCGCGAGCGCCGCCTCCATCCGCGCGGCGTCCAGGAAGGGCTTGGCCTCGCCCGTGCGCGCGTTGACCTTCATCAGGGCGGTCGAGCCGCTCCACTTCATGCTCTCAAGGTAGTGCTCGCCGTCGTTCAGCCAGACGCGCTCCTTGGCCGGGACGCCCGAGAAGCTGACCTTCTTCGCGGGGTCGTAGATGTCTTCGATGGTCAGGAGTTTCTGCTGCGCCCGCGCCGCCGCCGGGCAGAGGAACAGCAGTGCGAACAGAAGTAGTCCGACGTTTTTAGGTCGCATATTCTTTTTACACTCTGAAGGAAGGTGACTCAGTCCCGCGGGCGCGCGAACCGTCGGCCCACGCGTCGCGTAAAGATGTCTGCGGTGTGAAGATGATACTCTATCCGCCGGGCTGAAAGAAACGTGAATGGGAAGGGACTGATGAAGAAGCAAGTCGTCATCATAACGCTCGCGCTGCTGCTGGGGGCGCTCGCCCCGGGCTGCCGCAGCTCGGAGGCGACGCGCCTGCGCGGGATCGCGGCGGAGACGCGCAAGGGCGAGGCGGCCGCCGCCGCAGCCGCGGCCACGCCGCTGCCCCTCGCGGCCGCCCAGCCCGTGCAGCTCGCCACGCTCGAAGACCGGAAGGTGCGCGAGAGCAGCGGCCTCGCCGCCTCGCGCCGCACCCCCGGCGTCATGTGGACGCACAACGACTCGGGCGACGGCCCCCTAGTCTACGCCTTCGACCGCGGCGGGCGCGCGCGCGGCACCTTCCGCGTCGAGGGCGCGCAGGCCGTGGACTGGGAAGACATGGCCGCCGGCCCCGGCCCCGAGCCCGGCCAGAGCTACCTCTACGCGGGCGACATCGGCGACAACGGCCGCGAGCGCGAGTTCATCGTCGTCTACCGCTTCCCCGAGCCCGAACTCCCCGCGACGCAGGCCGGCGGTGCGGAGGCACGCGCGACGCAGCCGGCCGAGGCCATACGCATCAAGTACCCCGACCGCGCGCACAACGCCGAGGCGCTCGTCGTCCACCCCACCACGGGCGACATCTACATCGTCACGAAGGCGAACGCCGAAGCGGGCGTCTACAGGCTCGCCGCGCCCTTCGACCCGAAGGCCATCAACACTCTGTCGAAGGTGGCGACCCTGCGCGGCCCGGACTTCTTCGGCACGCTCATCACCGGCGCCGACATCTCGCCCGACGGCCGCCGCGTCGCGCTCTGCGACTACGCCCAGGGGTACGAGCTGACGCTGCCCGAAGGGTCGAAGGGCTTCGACGAGGTCTGGCGGCAGACGCCGACGGCCCTCTCGCTCGGCGCGCGCATGCAGGGCGAGTCGGTCTGCTACCGCCTCGACGGCGCGGCGCTCCTCGCCACCAGCGAGAAGACGCCCACACCCCTCTTCGAAGTCGTCCTGCCGAAAAGATAGGTGCCGGGGAGGAAGGGTGTTGGGTGTTGGGTTCTGGGTGTTGGGTAAAAACAGTCTCTTCTTAACCAACACCCAGAACCCACAACCCAAAACCCTTCCTTCTCCCCGGCACTTACTTCCTTCCCTGTAGCTCTTCGCGGATGAAGCGGATGAGGTCTTCGATCTGCTTGTCGTCGAGCGTGTGCTTGAAGGGGATCATGCCGTTGCCGCCGTCGGAGATTTGTTTGAAGAACTTCTCGTCGGTGTCGGTCAGGGCGGCGCCGGAGTTGAGCGGCGGGGTCTTCATCGTGCCGAGCTGCGTGCCCTCGCCCCGCGGGCCGTGGCAGACGGCGCAGTTGCGCTCGTAGAGCACGCGCACGGGGACGGCCCCCGCGGCGCCGGGCGCGGGCCGCTGCGCGCGCGACGTGCAGCCGGCGGCCGCGAGCGCGAGGCAGACGATGACCGGGTAGAAGAGGCTCTCCTTTAATTTCATCGCGGCCATTTTAAACAGTACTGCGGGCGGGAGCGAGCGGGTGCGGGTTACTTCATAGAGCGTTCATGAAGTAACCC
>JBEVJD010000051.1:0-10505 GCA_040510435.1 Pyrinomonadaceae bacterium
GGAAAGACCGTCGTCGTCATCTCCTGCTCCATCCACTCGACCGAGATCGTCGCGTCACAGATGTCGATGCAGCTCGCCTACCAACTCGCCTCGGCGCAGGACGCCGAGACGCGCGAGATTCTCGACAACACCATTCTCATCCTCATCCCCTCGCCCAACCCCGACGGCATCGACATCGTCGCCGACTGGTACCGCCGCTCTCTGGGGAAGCCCTGGGAGGGGTCGGAGCCGCCCGAGCTGTATCACCACTACGCCGGCCACGATGACAACCGCGACTGGTTCATGCTCAACCTCCGCGAGACGCGCGCCGTCACGCGCCTGCTCTGGAAGGAGTGGTTCCCGCAGATCGTCTACGACGTGCACCAGCAGGGCGCGACGGGCTCGCGCTTCTTCGTCCCGCCCTTCTACGACCCGCCGAACCCGCACATCGCGCCGCTGCTCCTGCGCGAAGTCGGGCTGGTCGGCCACAAGATTGCCGCCGACCTCGAAGCCGCGGGCTACCGCGGCGTCGTCACCAACGCGATGTACGACACTTGGTGGCACGGCGGCTTCCGCACCGCGCCCTACTACCACAACTCCGTCGGCATCCTGACCGAGGCGGCGAGCGCGCGCCTGATGACGCCCGTCAAGGTCACGCCCGAACAGTTGCGCCGCGCCTCCGTGCGCGGCATGCCGACGGCGCTGCCCGAGAGCCCGACGACCAACTTCCCAGACCCTTGGCCCGGCGGCGAGTGGCGCCCGCGCGACATCATGGGGCTGGAGCTTGTGGCCTCGCGCGCAATTCTCTCGATGGCGACGAAGTATCGCGAGCGCTACCTGCGCAACTTCTACGACCTGGGCCGCCGCGCGCTCGACTGGCCGCCCGCAGACCGCGACGAAGTGCTCGCATACATCATCCCCGCCGGCCAGGGGAAGGATGAGAACGTCTCCAAACTCGTCACGCTCCTCGTCGAGCAGGGCGTCGAGGTTCACAGGATGGACGCGGAGCTGCACCTGATGCTGATGGGCTCGCGCAGCACAATCTACAACGACTTGAAGCAGGCGCCGCCCGAATGGCCGCTGGGCAGTTACCTCGTCTTCCTGCGCCAGCCCTACCGCGCCAACGTGCAGGCGCTCTTCGAGCGACAACTCTACCCAGACCGGCTCGCGGGCGGCGCGCCCGAACGCCCCTACGACGTGGCCGGCTGGACTCTGCCGATGCAGATGGGCGTCGAAGCCTACCCCGTCGCTCATATCCGCGAGCCCGCGTCTGAGCGACGCCTGACGCTCGTCAAGGACGAGTGGGGAGTACGCCGCGACCTCGGCCTCGACACCGGCGTCCCCTTCCGGCCGGGCACGGCCATCACCGACCGGAACGCCCCCGACGTGACGCTGATCGACCCACCGATCCGGAACCCGATCAAACGCCCCGTCCGCCTCGCGCTCTACAAGGGCTGGACGGGCTCGATGGACGAGGGCTGGACGCGCTGGCTGTTCGACACCTTCAACGTGCCCTACGCCTCTCTGCGCGACGCGGACGTGAGGGCCGGCTCCCTGCGCGCGAAGTACGACGTGATCGTGCTGCCCTCGATGCGCCTGCGCGAGATAGTCGAAGGCCGCGCGAAGGAGACGGCGCCCGCGGAGTTCACGGGCGGCATCACCGAGGCTGGCGTCAACAGTCTCCGCCGCTTCGTCGAAGAGGGCGGCACGCTCGTCTGCTGGGACGACTCGACTGAGCTACCCCTCAAACACTTCAACCTCCCCGTCCGCAACGTGCTCGACGGCCTGCGCCCCGCCGACTTCTACTGCCCCGGCTCCGTCCTGCGCGTCGAGGTCGAGACCTCGCACCCGCTCGCGCGCGGCTACACCGCGCAGGCCGACGCCTACTTCGTCAACAGCGCCGCCTTCGAAGTGACCGACCCCACCCGCGCACGCGTCGTCGCGCGCTACGCCGGCAAAGAGAACGTGCTGCGCTCCGGCTGGCTCCTCGGCGCTGACAAACTCGCCGGCCGCGCCGCGCTCGTCGAAGCCACACTGGGTCGCGGCCGCGTCGTCCTCTTCGGCTTCCGCCCCCAGCACCGCGGCCAGACCTGGGGCACTTTCCCCTTCATCTTCAACGCCATCGAGAGCGCTTCGCGCTGAAAGGGTGTTGGGTGTTAGGTGTTGGGTTTTAGTTTAACAAACACCCAGCACCCAACACCCAACACCCAAAAAAAACTGGCATCCGTCCGGGCGCCATGCACGTCCAAAGGGGGCGCCAGCCTGCGCCGCCGGAGAAAATGCCATGAGAAAGTTCGCACGCCTGTTACTGACCCTCGCCCTGCTCGCGTCGTTCGCCGCGCCCGCGGCCGATGCGCAGACGCGACCGCGCCGCGTCGGTCAGACTCCGGCCGCACAGCCTGCGCCCGCGCCCGCCCCGACGCCCGTCCGCCGCGCCCCGCAGATGGAGCGCCCCGCGCCCACGGCCGCGCGGACTCCGGCGCCGCAGTCCTCCGCCGAGGTCGCCGAGGGGGTCGGCGAGGAGGTTGGCGAGGACGAAGTCGTGCGCGTCAACGCCTCGCTGGTGACCGTGCCCGTCTCCGTCCTCGACCGCGACGGCCGCTTCATCTCGGGTCTGCGCCAGGAGGACTTCCGCGTCCTCGAAGACGGGGTCGAGCAGCGCATCGCCTACTTCGCGCCCGTCGAACAGCCCTTCACCGTCGCGCTCGTCATCGACACGTCGGGCTCGACGCGCTTCCGGCTCGAAGACATACAGGACGCGGCTATCGCCTTCCTCGACCAGTTACGCCCGGCCGACCGCGTCATCGTCGTCGCCTTCGACGATCAGGTGCGCGTCCTCTCCGAGGCGACCAGCGACCGCGGCCGTTTGCGCGGGGCCATCCGCCAGACGCGCACGGGCAACGGCACGCGCCTCTACGACGCCGTCGAACTCGTCATCCACGACCAGCTCAGCCGCGTCCAGGGGCGCAAGGCGCTCGTCCTCTTCACCGACGGCGTGGACACGACGAGCAAGCGCGCCAGCTACGAGAGCACGCTCGAAGAGGCCGTCGAGCTGGACGCGATGATCTACCCCATCCAGTACGACACGATGGACAGCAACGGCGGCGGTGGCGGCGGCGGCAACTGGCCCGGCCCCAACCGCCACCCGCGCAGGCGCAGGAACCCCGGCTGGGGCGACATCCTCGGCGGCATCATCCTCGGCGGCGGCAACGTGAGAATCGGCGGCGGCAGCGGCGGTGGGGGTGGCGGTGGCGGTGGCGGCGGCGCGGGGACTTCACGCGGCGAGTACCAGCGCGGAACCGACTACCTGCATCGGCTCGCGGAGGCGACCGGCGGGCGCCACCACGAGGCGCGCGACCTGCGCTACATCGACCAGGCGTTCACGAACATCGCCGAAGAGCTGCGGCGCCAGTACAGCCTCGGCTACTACCCCTCGCGCCAGTCGCAGGCCGAGGAGCGGCGCCAGATACGCGTCCGCATCCGCCGCCCCAACCTCGTCGTCCGCGCGCGCGACAGCTACGTCTACCGCCCCGACGGCGGCTCGAACCCCTCCGCCACCACCGCGCAGGACGCCACGCGCCCCGCGGCGCCCGTCCTCCGCCCCCGCAACTTCGACGCCGAACGCGGCGGGCTTAAAGAGTGATGAGGACTGAGGACTGAGTTGAAGAATTAGAGCGGTTTGCGCATCTCTTAACCAAACGTTTAGAGGCGGGCTGCGCCCGCCGGCCCGGGATACATCGCAGGTCAAGCCGGCGGGCACAGCCCGCCTCTCAACATTAATCGGTAAACTCAAAGGCAACCCGCTCTAATATCAACGCCGGTACAAATGAAGAAGGCCGGAGAGTGGCGTGTCCAACTCTCCGGCCTTCTTCTTTAACTCAGTCCTCAGTCCTCAGCAGTCAATCCTCGGCACTCATCACTTCAGACAACGGTGCCGTCGCGAACGATGCCGTTCTTGGGGATGATGATGATGCCGTCGCGGATGAACCAGCTCCCGTCGGGGGCGGCCTCGTCGGTGAGGCGGCGCTCGTTGAGGAGGCGGACGCCCGCGCCGATGCGCGCATTCTTGTCGATGATGGCGTTGCGGATGACCGAGCCCTCGCCGATGCCGATGCGCGGCTTGCCCTGCTGCACGTCCGCCTCCATCTCGTCGATGGACTGGTAGTAGTCGGCGCCCATCACGTAGGTGTTCTCGACGTGCGCGCCGAAGTCGATGCGCGTGCGGACGCCGATGAGCGAGCGCTTGATGGCGGCGCGCGTGAGGATGCAGCCCTCGGCCACAATCGAGCTGCTGATCTCGCAGTTGTTGATCTTCGACGGCGGCAGGTAGCGCGCGCGCGTGAAGACCGGCGCGTCCGTGTCGAAGAGGTTGAACTTCGGGACGACGGCCGTCAGGTCGAGGTTGGCCTGATGGAAGGCGGCGATGGTTCCGATGTCCTCCCAGTAGTCGTCAAACAGATACCCCTGCACGTTGCTGCTCTCGATGGCGGCCGGGATGACCTGCTTGCCGAAGTCGTTCCAGCTCGGGTTGCCCCCGAGCAGCTCGACCAGCAAGTCGAACTTGAAGACGTAGATGCCCATCGACGCGAGGAACGGCCGCCGCGCCGCCTCCTCCGCCGAGAGGCCGAAAGGCGTCGTGTCCACCCTCATCTCTTCGAGCGCCTCGCCCTTGGGCTTCTCGCGGAACTCGGTGATGCGCCCCGTCGGCTCCATCTTCATCAGCCCGAAGTCCTCGGCCGCTTCGCGCACGAACGGGATGACCGAGATGGTCACGTCGGCCTCGGTCTCGAAGTGGCGCGCGATGAACTTGCGATAGTCCATCCGGTAGAGATGGTCGCCCGAAAGTATGAGCAGCGTGTCGATGCCCCAGTCATACATGTGCGGGAGCACCTGTCGGACGGCGTCGGCCGTGCCCTGGAACCACTGCGGATTCTGCGGCGTCTGCTCGGCGGCGAGAATCTCGACGAAGCCGTTCGAGAACTGCGAGAAGCGGTAGGTCGTCGCGATGTGCTTGTTCAGTGAAGCCGAGTTGTACTGCGTCAGCACGAAAATCTTGAGGATGTCCGAGTTGATGCAGTTCGAGATCGGGATGTCCACGAGCCGGTACTTGCCGCCGAGCGGCACGGCCGGCTTCGAGCGCAGCAGCGTCAGCGGCGACAGGCGCGTGCCCGCGCCCCCGCCCAGGATGACGGCGAGAATGTTCGGTCTCTTCGGAGCCATCGCCTACACCTTCCGTATTGAGCTGAAAACTGGATGCCCCGAGCATAGACCCGAAGCGCCGCGCGTTTCAAGCTCGCGCGGAGCGTTTCAGGTTTTCTTACTGTTACAAAAGAATGTCCGTGCGCGGGCGTGCGGCGCGCGCGTCCGCTTACTGTCGTCCGGCGGGGGGCGCGGCCTGCCCTTCGGAGAGGTTCTGAGGGTGTGCGAGCTGCACGCCCCGCTTGCGCAGCTCGGGGTTGACGAGTTCGACGCGCACCCTGAGCGGCTTCCCGCCGCGCCACACCGCGGGCCGCGCGAACTTGAGCACGTAGGACGCGAGCAGGTCGCCCCGAATCCGCTCGAAGGCGGCGGGCAGGTCTTTGGGCTTCTTCGGGAAAACCGCGCGCCCGCCCGTGCGCTTCGAGACCTCGCGCAAGCCGCCCTCCGACACGGGCCCGTAGTAGTCTTCGTCGGCGACGCCGACGCTGTAGACGGCCACGCCGTTTCGCATCAGGTGCTCAACGGCCCTGTCGCGCTTCGTGTCGCTCGAAGTGTCCATGCCGTCGGTGACGATGACGACGGCGCGGCGTCCCCCCTGCGCCCGCGCGAACAACTCGTCGCAGACCGCCGCGAGCGAGTCCCAGAGGGCGGTCGAGCCGGCGCGGAAGGCCGGGTCTTTCGGGTTGGCCTTGCCCAGAACGATGCTGCCGCCGACGTAGCCCGGCGGCGGGACGAACCTGACGGAACTGATGGCGCGCCCGACGGCCACGGCGTCCGCGGTCAACCCCTGCACGACCTTCGCCTCGTAGGCGAAACTGACGACCGCCGCGTCGTCGCGCCCGGGGCGCAGGAGCGCCGAGACGAAGCGCGCGGCCGCGGGCTGCACCTGCGGCAGTATCAACTCCTGCGACGCGCTGGCGTCGAGCATGACGACGACGTGCAGCGGCTCCTCCGTCCTCTTTAAGAAGAAGAGAAGATTCTGCGGCTGCCCCTCGACGGTGACGCGCAGGTCTTCGGGCTTGAGCCCTTCGACGGCGCGCCCCTCCCTGTCCACGGCGCTGACCGGGACGGCGACCAACTCGCGCCCCGTGTGTGCGGTGTCCTCTGCGTCGCCCTGCCGCGCCGACGCCGCGGGCGCGAACACGCCGGCCGCGAGGAGGAGTGCGGCCAGCACCAACTTCAAATTTGAACTTTGCACCCTCAAAGCACTAGTACGCGGCGGCCGAGGCGGTCGTCTTCGCGCCCGCCGCCTCCTGCGCGATCTTGACGCCGACCGAGGCGCCGATGCGCGTCGCGCCGGCCTCGACCATCGCGCGCGCGTCCTCGATCCCCTTCACGCCGCCCGCCGCCTTCACGCCGAGGCCGGGCCCCACGGTGCGCCGCATCAGCGCGATGTCCGCGACGGTCGCGCCCGACTTGGCGAACCCCGTCGAGGTCTTGACGAAGTCGGCGCCCGCGCGCTTGGCCGCGAGGCAGGCGCGCACCTTTTCGTCGTCGGTGAGCAGCGCCGTCTCGATGATGGTCTTCACGAGCACGCCCGCCTCGTGCGCCGCCTCGACGACCGAGCGGATGTCGTACTCGACGGCGCAGTCGTCGCCGCTCTTCAGGGCGCCAATGTTGATGACCATGTCGATCTCGCGCGCGCCGTCGAAGATGGCGCGCCGCGTCTCGTACGCCTTCACGTCCGGCAGCGTCGCGCCCAGCGGGAAGCCGACCACCGTGCACACCGGCACGCCCGACCCGCGCAGCACGCACGCAGAGGTCTTCACCCACGACGGGTTCACGCACACGCTCGCGAAGCCGTAGCGCGCCGCCTCCTCGCACAGGCGCGTGATGTCGGCCTCGCTCGCCTCGGGCTTCAGCAGCGTGTGGTCAACCAAACTCGCCCAATCCCTCGCCGTCGCCCCGTCGCCGAGGATGACGCCGATGCGCGCGGCGCCCGCGTCCACCACCCGCTGCATCCTCTCGGGGCACCGGTTGAAGCACGCGCTCCCGCACCCGCACGCCCCGTCCTCGCCGCCCGTTCCGCCGTTCAGCCGCGCCACGATCACGTCCGTGATCTGCTCGACCAACTGCTCGAAATCTCCGTTCTGTGAATAAGCCATACCGACTTTTAACTCCTGTACTGACGCTCGACGGCGTCGATTTTGGCGACGCGGCGTTTGTGGCGGTCTTCGGTGAGGTCGGCAGCGAGCCAGGCGCGGACGATGTCGCGCATCTCGTCGGGGGTGATGGTGCCGCTCCCCAGGGTGAGGACGTTGGCGCCGTTGTGCTCGCGGGAGTTGACGGCGACCTTGACCGAGTAGCAGGCGGCGGCGCGCACGCCGGGCACCTTATTGGCCGTCATCGCGGAGCCGACGCCCGCGCCGTCGATGACGATGCCGAGGTCGGCCTCGCCCTCCGAGACGGCGCGCGCCACGGCGTGCGCGAAGTCGGGGTAGTCAACCGCGTCCGTGGAGTTCGTGCCGAAGTCGCGCACGCGGTGCCCCAGTTCGGCGAGCAAGCCCTTCAGCTCCTCCTTCAAAGGGAAGCCGCCGTGGTCTGCGCCGACGGCGACGATCTTCTCGGCGCGCGAACCCCGGCGTGGGACGCGCCGGACTAGCTCGATGCGGCGCTCGCGGACGATGTCGGCGGCGAGCGGGGTGAGCCGCGCGCCTTCGGCCACCCGCAGGCGCGCGCCTTCGGGCAGGCCACGCACGTCCGTCTCGGTGATGACCGTCTTCGAAGACTCGTCGCGCTCGTAGTCCTTCTCGGCCTCGGCCGACTTAGCGGGGGCGGGCGGCGCGACGTTGACGACGCGCGCGAGCGGCGGACTGCCCTCGCCGGTTCGCGGCCGGGGCTCGGACGGAGGAGGAGAAGATTCGGCGGCGCCGCTCTCCTCTTCGGCCGGAGCCGCGTTCTGCAAGACCTCGCGCACGAGCGCGCGCACGCGGTCGCGCGTAGACTCTGTGGGTCGTTCGTCAGGCATAAATGAGCTGTGAACGCCTTCCAGTTGACCTGGGCTGTGGAGCGCGCATAGTATGTCGCACCACGGCGGCCGCGCGCAAACCAAGCGTCGTCCGCCGTCCCCGCGGACATTTTCTTAACAAACAGAGGAGGCCGACTTTGTCTTCATCCGCCGTCGCCGTGTCGGAGTTCAGCAACCCCAACTTAGAGCCGCTCTTCACCTCCGAGCAGATACAGATGCGCGTCGCCGAGATGGGCGCCGAGATCGCCCGCGACTACGCGGGGCAGACGCCGCTCCTCGTCGGCGTGCTCAAAGGCGCCTACATCTTCCTGAGCGACCTCGTGCGCGCCATCGACCTCCGCCTCGGCGTCGAGTTCATGGCCATCTCCAGCTACGGCTCGGGGATGCGCTCGACGGGCGAAGTCCGCATCGTCAAAGACCTCGACGTGCCCGTCGACGGCCGCGACATCCTCATCGTCGAGGACATCGTGGACACGGGGCTCACGCTCTCGTTCCTCATCGGGAGCCTCCACCAGCGCGGCGCGCGCAGCGTCCGCCTCGCCGCGCTCCTCGACAAGTTCGAGCGACGCGAGCGCGACGTGAAGATCGACTACTGCGGCTTCCAGATTCCGGACGCCTTCGTCGTTGGCTACGGCCTCGACTACGCCGAGCGCTACCGCAATCTGCCCTACATCGCCGTCATCAAAGACCCGAGCGTCAAAGACTAGCTCCGCACCCAGACGACACACGGAGAAATTTACATGAGAAGGATTGCAGCCACCCTCTTCGCGCTCTCGCTCTGCGCCGCGCAGGGACTCGCGCACGGCGGCGGCGCCGGCCACGGCCACGCCGCCCCACCCCAACAGCCCGACTTCTCCAAGGTCGAGATTAAGACCGAGAAGGCCGCGGGCTCCGTCTACGTGCTCTACGGCATGGGCGGCAACATTGGGGTCAGCGCGGGCCCCGACGGCGTGCTCATCGTGGACGACCAGTTCTCGCCGCTCGCCGACAAGATACGCGCGGCCTTAAAACCCCTGAGCCCGGGGCAGCTCCGCTTCGTCCTCAACACGCACTTCCACTTCGACCACACGCACGCCAACCCCGTCTTCGGCCGCGAGGCAACCATCGTCGCGCACGCGAACGTGCGCCGCCGCCTCTCGACCGACGTGACCGTGCTCGGCACGCCCTACAAGGCGCTCCCCAAAGAGGGACTGCCCGTCGTGACTTACGACACGACCGTCTCGCTCCACTTCAACGGCGAAGAGATTCGCGTCGTGCACTTCCCGGCCGGCCACACCGACGGCGACAGCGTCGTCTTCTTCACCGCCTCGAACGTCATCCACATGGGCGACGACTTCTTCGCCGCGCGCTTCCCCTTCGTCGACCTCGACAACGGCGGCAGCGTCGAAGGCTTGGCGCGCAACATCGGCGAGGTCATCGCCAAGGCGCCGGCCGGCGTGAAGATCATCCCGGGGCACGGCCCGCTCTCCACCCTCGAAGACCTGCGCGCGTACCACTCGATGCTCGTCGAGACGACCGAACTCGTCCGCACGCGCCTGCGCGCGGGGCGCACGCTCGAAGAGGCCAAGGCCGAAGGGCTCCCCGACAAGTGGAAGGAATGGGGCTCCGGTTTCGTCAACACACAGCAGTGGATCGAGACCGTCTACCGCAGCCTCCAACAGAACGCCGGCAAGAAGGCTTCCGTCAAAGTCGCGCCGACGCCGCGAGACTCCGCCGCCCGGCTGACGTTGGCCGGCGAACGCTGGCTCGACTTCCGCCTCGGGGTTTAGCCCCGCAGGCCGTACATCAGAAAACTTTAACCACCGCAGACACAGAGACACGGCTTGAAGACTTATATCTTCAAGCCGTGTCTCTGTGTCTGCGGTGGTTAATTCTCAGCCGGCGATGAGTTGCAGGAAGCTCTCGCCCGCCTTCAGCTTCAGCCCGAAGTTGTCGGCGATGGTCTGGCCGATGTCGGCGAGCGAGTCGCGGTCGCCGAAGTTGACTCCGGCGCGCGCCGCGGGGCCGTAGACGAGGAGCGGGGCGTACTCGCGCGTGTGGTCGGTGCCGCGGTAGGTGGGGTCGTTGCCGTGGTCGGCCGTGAGGATGAGGAGGTCGCCCTCGCGCATCGCGGCCTCGATCTCGGGCAGGCGCGCGTCGAAGTGTTCGAGGGCGTGCGCGTACCCTTCCACGTCGCGGCGGTGGCCGTAGAGCATGTCGAAGTCCACGAGGTTCGAGAAGATGAGGCCGCGCGCGTCGCCCCTCAGCGCCTCGATGGTCTGGTCAATGGACTGGTCGTTGTTCTTGCCGGGTAGCTCCTGCGTGACGCCCGACGCGTCGTAGATGGACGAGATTTTGCCGACGGCGACCACGTCGAGCC
>JBEVJD010000052.1:0-25769 GCA_040510435.1 Pyrinomonadaceae bacterium
ACGTACTCGCTCTTGAACTCGGCGCGGCGCTCCATGCGCAGGTACTCTTCCGGGCTCAGGTAGTAGTCGGGTAGCGACGACATCATCTCACCTCTTCCCTGATTATGGCCGACGGCGCGGCAAGCCGGAAGACAAAATCTTAACGCCCCTCACAGCCCGAGCGGGCGCGGCGACTTGCCGCCGAAGAACCAGGCGGCGCCGACGCGGAGGCGGTGGTGCCAGGTCGGCAGCCGCGAGGTGTAGAGGGCGAAGCGCGCCTGGCGGGCGATCTCGCCGGTGACGACGTGCCCCGCCGTCAAGACCGCGGCGTCGTCTGTGCCGAGGCTGACGGCCTCGCCGAGTTCTTCGAAGTGGCCGGCCGCGGGGACGCCGCCGTCTATCAACTCCTGCACGTTGCGCGCGACGAGCTTTGCCTGCTGGAAGGCGAGCTGCGCCGTGCCCGCGAGGCTCGGGACGATGTGCGGGTAGAAGGCGATGTCGCCGAGCGCGAAGACCTCGGGGCGGTTGGGCAACTGGAGCGTGCGCTCGACGACGACGAGACCCTTCTGGTTCTTCTCCAAGTCGAGCCGCTCCAGCAGCGGGTTGGCGCGCACGCCCGCCGTCCAGACGACGCCCGACGCCTGGATAGTCTCGCGCTCGCCCGCGTGTTCAAGCTCCACGCCGCCCCGGAGCACGCGCACGACGCGCGTCTCGGAGAAGACCTCGACGCGCTTCTCTTCGAGCACGCCCTCGACGGCCGCGCGGATGCCCTCGTCCATGCCGGGGAGGACTTGCTTGGCCATCTCGACGACGACGACGCGGGGCTCGCCGCGCAGGCCGCGCCGTTTGAAGGCGTCGCGCAGCAGGTCGGACATCTTCGTCGCCAGCTCGACGCCCGAGGCGCCGCCGCCCACGACGGCGAAGGTCGCGGCGCGGCGCGCGTCCTGCGGCGCGGCATCGGGCGGGATGTGGTCGAGCGCGTCGATCATCCGCGCGCGCAGGTCGTCGGCGTGGCGGAGTTTGCGGAAGGGGAGCGCGTACTGCTCCGCGCCCTCGATGCCCCAGAAGTTCGTGACGCCGCCGACGCCGAGCACGAGGTAGTCGTAAGCGAGCCTGCGGACGCGGCCCGCCACCGAGACCTCTTTGCGGTCGAAGTCGATGTCGGTGACGGCGCCGTGGACGAAGTGAACTTTGTCGTCGCCGATCAGCTCCGTGTAGCGCGGCGCGATGTGCCACGCCTCGACCTCGCCGCTTAAGTACTCGTAGAGGAGCGGCGTGTGCAGGAAGTGGTCTTCGCTGGCGACGAGCGTCACGTCGCCCGCCCTCGTCAGCTCAAGCGCCGTGAACAGCCCCCCGAAGCCCCCGCCCACGACCAGAATGCGCGCCCTCTCGTCGTCCTTCTCTTCGCTCGCGTCCATGAAATGTCCCCCGTCAAAGTCACGCGTTGAAAACGTGCCGCATGGTAGCAGACAAGTCGCCGTGACACACCTCATTTTGCGTAAGCAGCGGCCCCGGCTCTCCCGGGACGGCTCGCGTGATGAAGTGAGGGGCGCCGTTCTGGTATGTTATGCACATGCCTGTAACGGGACGCGACTTCCCGGCGTATGCGGCGTGGTTCATCGCCCTCCTGGCGACCGTGGGCAGCCTCTTCTTCAGCGAGGTGATGGGGCTGCCGCCGTGCGCGATGTGCTGGTATCAGCGCATCGCGATGTACCCTCTGGTCTTGATTATCGCGACGGGGATCGTCGCGCGCGACCGAAGGATGCGCGCTTACGCGCTGCCGCTCTGCCTCGCGGGGCTGGCCGTCTCGGTCTACCACAACCTGCTTTACTACGGCGTCATCCCCGCGACGCTCACCCCCTGCTCGGAGGGCGCCTCGTGCACCGAGAAGCAGATCGAGTGGTTCGGTTTCGTCACGATCCCGCTCATGGGGCTGGCGTCGTTCGCCGCGGTGGCGCTGTGCCTGTTCTTCTACAGGCCGGAAACGGAGAAGGAGTAAGCATGCGGAAAGAGGTCAAGGTACTGGCCCTCGTTGCAATCGTGGTGGTGGTCGCCGCCGTCCTCGGGGCGGGGTATTACCGCAAGTCCGTGCAGGAAGTGCGCCGCCCCGCCGCGGGGTCGGACAACACGCTGGTGCGCCCCGACAGCCCCACGCTCGGGCCCGCGGACGCCCCCGTCACCGTGGTCGAATTCCTCGACCCGGAGTGCGAGTCCTGCGGCGCGTTCCACCCGACGATGAAGAGGATTCTGAGCGACTATCAGGGCAAGGTCAGGCTGGTCGTCAGGTACATGCCCTTCCACCCGAACTCGGTGCTGGCGGCGAACGTGACCGAGGCGGCGGGCGAGCAGGGGAAATACTGGGAGATGCAGGAGTTGCTCTTCCGCCGCCAGCCCGAGTGGGGCGAGATACACGGGCACGGCGCGCAACCCGCGCCCCAGGTGCGGCGCGAGCCCGCGGGCGTTCTCTTTGAGCGTTACGCCGCCGAACTGGGGCTCGACGTGGAGCGCGTGCGCGCCGCGGTCGCCGCGAACCGCTACGCCGCGAAGGTCGAGCGGGACAAGCGCGACGGCCAGACGCTCGGCGTCACCAGAACGCCCACCTTCTTCGTCAACGGCCGGCAACTGGCGCGCTTCAGCCAGTACGACCTGCGCGCGCTCATCGAGGACGAGCTGAAGAAGTGAGGACTGGCAGGGGGAAGTTTTCAGTGGGTGGGCTCGCTGGACACCCCGCGGGGGGGCGTGTTAAATTCCTTGGGTTAGTAAATTAACTCTAGCGGTTGCCTGAGGATAGGGTCAGGCTTACTGCGGTCTGGGAGGATCATCTAGAACAGTTATGGCATTAGCGACAGAGGTCAAGGTAAGCATCATCGACACGTACAAGACGCACGAGGGCGACACCGGCTCGCCGCAGGTGCAGGTCGCCCTGCTCACGCAGCGCATCAACGAGCTGACCGAGCATTTCAAGACTCACAAGAAGGACAACCACTCGCGGCGGGGGCTGCTCAAGATGGTCTCGCAGCGCAGGAGCCTGCTCGACTACCTCAAGCGTAGAGACATCGAGGGGTACCACGAACTCATCGGCAAGCTCGGCCTGCGCCGCTAACCGGTAGCGGCAAGGCGCCGGCCCCTTTGGGTTCGCTGTCAGTCGAGTGAACGAGGACGAAAGCCTCTTTAACAAAGCCCCGCGTCCAGTGACAAACGGGCGGGAGTGGCCGAACGTGACGGCGAAGACTTCCGCGCGCGGACATCGGGGAGCGGCCTCTGGCGGACAAGCAGAAGGCGGCACCGGCTTCACGGTTGGAGCGGGTGCCGCTTTTTCTTTTCAGGAGCACGGGCACGCCACCGCCTCACGTAGCGGGGGCGACGGGCCCGACCCGACACACGAACATTTCCGGGCGTCGGCGCGGCGGATGAGACGCCGCGCCAATCCAACAGCCGCCCCGGCCGGGCGGGCGGCGCGCCCGAAGGAGACGAGGTAAAGATGGCAGCCAAGAAATTACTGAGAGAGAAGATTAAACTGGGCGACCGCGAGCTGTCGGTCGAGGTCGGCCGCGTCGCCAAGCAGGCGCACGGCTCCGTTATCGTCCGCTACGGCGACACGATGGTGCTGGTCGCGGCCGTCGGCGCTGGCGCGCCCCGCGAGGGCATCGACTTCTTCCCGCTCACGGTCGAGTACCGCGAGCACAACTACGCGGCGGGGCGCATCCCCGGCAACTACTTCCGGCGCGAGGGGCGCCCGGGCGAGAAGGAAGTCCTGACCGCGCGCATGATCGACCGCCCCTGCCGCCCGCTCTTTACGGAAGGCTACCGCAACGAGACGCAGGTCATCGCCTCGGTCATCTCGGCCGACGACGAGAACGACCCGGACGTGCTCGCCATCACGGGCGCGTCGCTCGCGCTCTACCTCTCGGACATCCCGTTCCCGCAGCCCATCGCGGGCGTGCGCGTCGGCCTGATTGACGGCCGCTACGTCATCAACCCGACCTACGACGAGGTGCGCGAGTCGCGCCTGAACCTCGTCGTCGCCGGCACCGAGGAGGCCATCGTCATGGTCGAGGCCGGCGCCAAGGAGGTGTCGGAGGAGATCATGGTCGAGGCCCTCATGCTCGCGCACAAGGAGATCAACCGCCTGTGCCGCTGGCAGAAGGAGCTTTACAAGGCGCTCGACATCCAGAAGCGCCCCGTCGAGACGCCCGCCCTCAACGAAGAGATGCTGGGCGAGGTCGAGCGCAACTACGCCGAACGCCTCCGGCAGGCGCTCAACACCGAGGCGCTGGGCAAGATCGACTCTTACGCTGCCGTCGACGCCTTGAAGAAAGAGGTCGTCGAATCTTACCCCGAAGACCAGCCCGAGCAGCGCCAGCAGTCGAAGAAGATTTTCGACCACCTCAAGGAGAAAATCTTCCGCGAGGACATCCTCGGCAAACGCCGCCGCCCGGACAACCGCAAGTTCAGCGAGATTCGCCCCATCGACTGCGAAATCGGCTGGCTCCCGCGCGTCCACGGCTCGGCGCTCTTCACGCGCGGCGAGACGCAGGCCATCGTCACCTCGACCCTGGGGACGAAGCAGGACGAGCAGTTCATGGACGACCTTGAGTCGGGCGAGATTAAGCGCCGCTTCCTGCTCCACTACAACTTCCCGCACTACTCGGTCGGCGAGGTCGGCCGCTTCGGCTCCACCTCGCGCCGCGAGATCGGCCACGGCGCACTCGCGCGCCGCGCGCTCGAACCCGTGCTCCCCTCGGAAGAGGATTTCCCGTACTCGCTCCGCATCGTCTCGGACATCACCGAGTCGAACGGCTCGTCTTCGATGGCGACCGTCTGCGGCGGCTCGCTCTCGATGATGGACGCGGGCGTGCCCATCAAGTCGGCGGTCGCGGGCGTGGCGATGGGTCTCGTGATGGAGGGCAACCGCTACGCGATTCTCTCCGACATCGCGGGCGCCGAAGACCACTACGGCGACATGGACTTCAAGGTGGCGGGGACGCGCGACGGCATCACCGCGCTCCAGATGGACATCAAGATCGCGGGCATCAACGCCCAGATCATGGCCGAGGCTTTGGAGCAGGCCAAGAAGGGGCGCATGCACATCCTCTCCGTCATGGAGCAGGCCATCCCCGAGGCGCGCGAGGAACTGAGCCCCTACGCACCGCGCATCATCACCATCAAGATTAACCCCGACCGCATCCGCGACGTTATCGGGCCGGGCGGCAAGATCATCCGCGCCATCGTCGAGGAGACGGGCGCGAAAATCGACGTGGAGGACGACGGCACCATCTTCATCGCCTCGTCCGACGGCGACGCCGCGCAGGCGGCCATCGCCCGCATCCGCGGCCTGACGGCCGAGGCCGAAATCGGCGAGCAGTACCTCGGCACGGTCTCGCGCATCGTCGATTTCGGGGCGTTCGTCGAGATTTTCCCCGGCACCGACGGCCTGCTGCACATCTCCGAAATCGCCGAGCACCGCGTCCGCGACGTGCGCGACGAGTTGAAGGAGGGGCAGCAGATTCTCGTCAAGTGCATCGGCAAGGAGGGCAACAAGATCAAGCTCTCCCGCAAGGCCGTGCTCCGCGACGAGAAGCAGAAGAACGGCAACGGCGGGCGCGCCGAGGCCGCCGGTCAGGGCGACGGAGACTAGACGGCCGCCGCCCCGTGTTTAATTTTTGAGAGAAAAAGGGTTCGCCCCGCGGGGCGACCCTTTTTTTATCTTGACAGGGCGGCGCGGGGGCGGGTTTAATGAGCACCCGAAATTGGAACTCAAAGGCTATTCGGAGTCTCTTCTCCTTGCGGTAAACAGGAAGAGGTTTCGCCGCAAGTCTTTCAGATAACGGGCAGATACAGGCACAGGCGAGGCCGAGGCGACGCCGCCGAAGGCCGTTTTGCCGTCTCTGCCGCCGATTGACGGCCGCGCCCGTTTAGCAGATTCGCCCGAATTGCCCCGAAGTCACTCAAAGTTCTAGACGCAGGCCGAAGGGGATTGGGTTCAAGCAGGAGGACGACCCCGCGATGAGGCATCAAGCAATCCGCACAATCGCTCTGATGCTCGGCGTCATGCTCGCAGCCGCGCCCGCGGCGCAGGCCGGCACCATCACCTACGGTGAGATGGTGCGCTCGGCCGGCGCCTCCGGCCAGTTGCGCCCGGCCACCGACGTGCGCCTGCGCCTCGGCGCGCAGAGCCCCACAACGGCGCAGGCCGGTTCGACGCAGAGCGGCGCAGCCTCCTCCCAAGAGCAGCAGGCGGCCGGCCAGCAGACGGTGGCGCCCAACGGCTCCACGAACGTCTCAGCCCCGGCCTCGGCCGACCCGACCATCTCGCAGAGCGGCGGCCAGATTCAGACCGTTGACCTCGGCGACGTGACCGGCACGGTCTGCGACTGCGGCGAGATTCCGCCGAACCCGCTCCCGAAGGCCGGCGCCTTCCCGTGGTGGGCGCTCGCCGGCATCCCGCTCATCTGCGTGAGCGGCATCTGCGCGGGCGGTGACGACGAAGTGCCGCCCACGACCCCGAACCCGACGCCCACGCCGCCCATCAACACGCCCGTGCCCGAGCCGATATCGCTGTTCCTCTTCGGCTCCGGCCTGTTGGCGGTCGGGGCGGGCGCCCGCCGCCGCCGCTCGCGCAAGCAGCTCGAAGGCGAACTCTTCGGCGCCACGACGGAGGAGGTCTAAGAAGATGCCGCGACCGAGAGCCGCGAACCAACCTCGCCGCGCCCCGCGCCTGCTCGCGGCCTTCGCCGCCTGCGTGGCGCTCGCCGCCTGCGCCGCCCTCCTCTTGGCGACCGGCGCCGAGGCCAAGAAGAAGCAGAATAAGAAGAACCAGCAGCCGACGACGGGTCGCATCGAGGTCTCGACGCAGCCCGGCGGCTACCCCATCACCATCGACGGCCAGCCCGCGGGCGAGACGACCGATTACGTCCGCACCATCGACCTCGACCCGGGCACGCACACCGTCGAGATTCTCTTCCCGAACAACACGCGCTGGGCGCAGACCTTCAACATCCTCGCCGGGCGCAAGAACTGCATCGCGCTCAACTACCGGCCGCGCACCATCGAGATTCCGGCCATCGCCGCCTCGCCCTGCCCGTACCCCGTCAACGTCACCGCGCCCGCTCAGGTGGCCGACGGCGACATCGTTACGTTCACGGCGGACGTGGCTTACCAGGGGCCTTCGGCGCTCAACTACACCTGGACGGTGAGCCCGCCCGCGGCGCGGATACTTTCGGGCGTGGGCACGCCGACCATCACGGTCGACTCTTCGGGGCTGGGTAACAGGCGCGTGACCGCCATCCTCGTCGTGGACGACGGGTCGGGCGACCGGGCGTGCCGGCAGACGGCGCAGGCCGCGACGGGCGTCTCGGCGCTGCCGAACATCACGCCGGCTAAGCGCTTCGACGAGTTCCCGTCCGTGGCGTTCGACGACGACAAGGCGCGGCTCGACAACCTCGCCATCGAGTTGCAGAACAATCCGGGCGCGACCGGCTACGTCATCGCCTACGCCGGCCGCAACAGCCGCGCGGGCGAGGCCGACCGCATGACGAAGCGCGCGGGCGACTACCTCTCGACCACGCGCGGCATCAGCCGCGACCGCATCGTCGTCATCAACGGCGGCTACCGCGAGACCAACAGCTTCGAACTGTGGCTCGTCCCGCAGGGCGCCGAGGCGCCGCGCCCGACGCCGAGCATCAGCCCCGACCAAATCCGTTCGCGCCGCGACTGAAGCGCCCGACGAACTCGACACGCACGAGCGCCGTGCTCCCGATTCGAGGGGCACGGCGTTTCTGCTTTGCAAAAGTTGCCAGTAGGCAGATGGCAGTCGCTCCGCGTTATGTGTGTTGAATGTTAACTCGAAGTTCTCAGTAGAAAGGATTTTAACTGCCATCTGCCATCTGCCTTCTGCCTACTCATCCCCCTGTGGCACGGCCTTTTCTTTAACCGGGTGTGAGCGCTCGGCTCCGTACGGTAATCAAACGTGTGAGGGCGCTCCATACCATTTCGTTGTGTAGTTTCAGAACTTTTAACCTCGCTTGGGGCCCTTAAGGGGCGTCATTAACAAGAACGGATTTCGAGGAGGATTCAAGACAATGGCCGAAGGTGAAGGCTCAAGCAATACCGGTGTGGTCGCCATCGTGGTGATCTTTCTGATCGTCGTCATCGCCGCGTTCTTCGCGTGGCGCGGCGGCATGTTCGGCGGCGGGACGAAGAAGACGGAGGTGGACATCAACGTCCAGACGCCGGCGACGAAGTAGCCGGAGACCGCAGTTAAAAACCGTTGGGGAGGGGAGGCGCCTTACGCGGCGTCGCCCCTCCCTTCTTTTCAACTGCGCCGCGCGGCTGGTATCCTCGTAAACCGTCAACCGTAAACCGTAGCAAGATGAGGGCGGGTGTTTTCTCCCGTCACGGTTTACGGTTCACGTCTTCAGGAGAAGAACATTGTCAGCACCGAACATCGACACGGTCGTGTCGCTCTCGAAGCGGCGCGGGTTCGTCTTCCCCTCGTCGGACATTTACGGGGGATTGGGTAGCGCGTGGGATTACGGCCCGCTCGGCGTCGAGCTTGCGAACAACGTCAAGCGCTCGTGGTGGCGCTGGCTCGTCTACGAGCGCGACGACATCGAGGGCATAGACTCCTCCATCATCCTCAACCGGCTCGTCTGGAAGTACTCCGAGCACGAGGCGACCTTTAACGACCCGCTCGTGGACTGCCGCAAGTGCAAATCGCGTTTCCGCGCCGACAAGCTGGTCGAGGAGTTCGGCTCGGGCGAGGGCACGGACTTGACCGGCGTCGCCTGTCCGAAGTGCGGCGCGCACGACTGGACGGAGCCGCGCCCCTTCAACATGATGTTGCAGACGCGCCTCGGCGCCGTCGCCGAAGAGGAAGACCCGGCCGCGCTCGCGTACCTGCGCCCCGAGACGGCGCAGGGCATCTTCATCAACTTTTTGAACGTGCAGACGACGACGCGGCGCAAGCTCCCGTTCGGCGTCGCGCAGGTCGGCAAGTCGTTCCGCAACGAGGTGACGCCCGGCAACTTCATCCTCCGCACGCGCGAGTTCGAGCAGATGGAGATGGAGTACTTCGTCCGCCCCGACGCCGAGCACTTCCAACTCGTGGACTACTGGGTCGAGCAATACCTCGGCTGGTACACGGGGCTGGGGCTGGCGCGCGAGAATCTGTTCCTCTACGAGGTGCCGCCGGAGAAGCTGGCGCACTACTCGCGCCGCACCGTGGACATCATGTATCGCTACTTCCCCGAGCGCCCCGAGGAGGCGCGGCAGTGGGAGGAGTTGATGGGCATCGCCTACCGCACGGACTTCGACCTGCGCCAGCACTCGAACAAGCCCGAGGATGAGGAGGGGAAGCGGCGCAACACCGACTCGACCGCAGACCTCTCCTACTTCGACGAGGCGGCCAAGGAGCGCTTCTACCCGCACGTCATCGAGCCGGCGTCGGGCGTCAACCGCTCGCTCCTCGCGTTCCTGATGGACGCCTACACCGAGCGCACGACCGACAAGGGCGAGACGCGCGTCGTCCTGAAGCTGCACCCGGAGTTGGCGCCCATCAAGGTCGCCGTGCTCCCGCTCGCGAAGAACAAGCCCGAGATCGTCTCGATGGCGAAGCAGGTCAAGGCGGAGCTTCAGCCCTCGATGCGCGCCGTCTACGACGACACGGGCGGCATCGGCAAGCTCTACGCGCGCCAGGACGAGGTCGGCACGCCCTTCTGCGTCACGGTAGACCACCAGTCGCTCGAAGACGAGGCCGTCACCGTCCGCGACCGTGACACCTGGAGCCAGGAGCGCGTCAAGGCCGCCGAGCTGGCCGAGTACCTGAAGAAGAGGCTGAGAATCAAGTGCTAGATGTTGGGTGTTGGGTAAACGCGGCATGCGTTCCCTAAAACCCAGCACCCAACACCCAACACCCCTTAAAATATGGCTGTAGTCAAAAAGAGAAACCAGCAGACCGAGTCGCGTCTGCTTTTGGAGTCGGACGAGCCCGTCGAGCTTCCGCCCGCGGAGGTGGACGAGTCGGCCGTCGTCTTGCAGTTCGAGCAGTTCCGCCAGTACGTGCCCGAGCTGCTGGAAGAGTTGCGCGAAGGGACGGAGGCCACACCCGTCCCCGTGATGATGGACGGCTCGACCTTCGTCGTCCACGGCGCGACGCGCAGCTTCTGGGTCAAGCTCTGGCACTCCTCGCCCGAGATGACGCGCGTCGAGCGCGTGCAGATCATAAGTTGTCTTCCCTCAACCCGCGGCGTGCAGATTCTCGTGGACGACCCCGAGGGCTACGACGACGAGGACGACGACTTCGACAACGACGAGGACGAGCTTGACGGCGGCGAGACTTACGACGACGACGAAGAAGACGACGAGGACGACGAAGACGACGCCCCCGCCGCGCCGCGCGCATAGAGAATCTTAGGTTGACCGCAGAGACACGGAGACACGGCTTCCAGTCTTAATAGCTGTGTCTCCGTGTCTCTGCGGTGAAGTTCCGATGACTTCTCCGATCCCCGAAAAGATTCTGAATCTGGCGCGCGCCGTGGGGGAGGCGGGCGGGCGCGCGCTGCTCGTCGGCGGGTGCGTGCGCGACCGCCTGTTGGGGCGCGCGGTGAAGGACTGGGACGTGGAGGTCTACGGCGTCGAGCCCGCCCGTCTGCGCGAACTGCTCGGGCGCTTCGGCCGAGTCAACCTCGTCGGCGAGTCCTTCACCGTCTACAAGCTCGGGCATGACCTGGACGTGTCGCTCCCGCGGCGCGAGCGCAAGACGGGGCGGGGGCACCGCGGCTTCTACATCGAGGGCGACCCCTCGATGTCCTTCGAGGACGCCGCACGCCGCCGCGACTTCACCGTCAACGCCGTCCTCGAAGACCCGCTCACGGGCGAGATCATAGACCCCTTCGGTGGCCTTGAGGACATGCAACGAAAGCTCCTGCGCGCCGTCGCGCCCGAGACCTTCGTCGAGGACTCGCTGCGCGTCCTGCGCGCCGCGCAGTTCGCCGCGCGCTTCCGGTTCGAGGTCGAAGCGAAGACCATCGAACTCTGCCGCTCCATCGACCTCACAGACCTTCCCGCCGAGCGCGTCTGGGGCGAGCTTGAAAAGATACTCCTCGCCGCCGAGCGGCCTTCGGTCGGCCTCGACTGGCTCGACCGCCTCAACGTTACGCCGCAGCTCTTCCCCGAAATCCACGCGCTGAAGGGCGTGCCGCAGCAGCCGGAGTGGCACCCCGAGGGCGACGTGTTCGTGCACACCCTCCTCGTCTGCGACCGCGCGCGCGATTTGGTAGACGATCTGGATTACCCGCGGCGTTTGACGGTGATGCTCGCCGCTTTGTGCCACGACTTCGGGAAGCCCTCGACGACCGAGTTAGTCGAGGGGCGCACGCGTTCGCGCGGGCACGACGAGGCGGGCGCCGGGCCGACGCTCGCGTTCCTCGACCGACTGAAAATCTTCTCGCTCGACGGCTACGACGTGCGCGGGCAGACGGTCGCGCTCGTGCGCGAGCACCTCAAGCCCGGCGAGTTCTACTGCACGCGCGAAGAGGTGACGGACGGCGCCTTCCGCCGCCTCGCGCGCCGTTGCGAACTGGAACTGCTCTACCGCGTGGCGAAGGCCGACTCGCTCGGGCGCAACGCACCGTGGGTGCCGCGTGAGAAGTGGTTCGGCTCGGACGCGCAGGAGTGGTTCATCGCGCGCGCGCGCGAGCTGTCGGTGGATAAGAGCCCGCCGGCCCCGATACTGCTGGGGCGTCATATCCTGGAGTTGGGGCTCAAGCCCTCGCCGCTTGTCGGCCACATACAGCGCGCCGTCTACGAGATGCAGCTCGACAACCGCGTCCGCACGCTCGAAGAGGCGCGGGACGCGGCGCGGAGGTTGTTGGAGCATGAAGCGTGACCTTAACCTTCTAACGTCTCCGGGCTTCGTCGCGGGACTGTTGCTGCTGCTCGCGAACGACTTCCTGCTCAAGCCCGTCTTCCACAACGCGGCCACGGGCAAGCTCTCCGACTTCTCCGGCCTCTTCGTTTTCCCGCTCTTCTGGTCGGCGCTCGCGCCGCGTCTGAGGCGTGAGATTTACGCGCTCGCGGCGCTCGGCTTCGTCTTCTGGAAGTCGGTTTACGCGCAGCCGCTCATAGACGGGTGGAACTCGCTCGGCGTTCTACGCGTGGACCGGGTCGTTGACCCGACCGACCTCGTGGCGCTCGTCGCCTTGCCAGCGTCGTTCGCGTACCTGCGCCGGCACGTCGCGGCGGAGCGCCGCCCGTGGCCGCTCGCCCCGCGGCGTGCGTTGGCCTGCGCCGCCCTGCTCCTCTCGGTCTTCGCCTTCGCCGCCACGTCGAGGGTGGGCGACCACATGATCTCCGAAGACCGCGAGTACGAGTTCGGCGTGTCGAGGGAGGAACTGCTCCGGCGGCTCCACCGTGACGCGGACGTGGAGAACATCAGCCGCTACCGCTTCGACGACGAGTACGTCAAACAGTCGGAGAAGGCGTTCGGGCAGAAGTGGACGGAGGAAGACCGGCACCAGTTCAGCCTCCGCACGCGCACGAGGGTCTGCGACGAAGGGGTCTATGCGGCGTTCACGCTCCACAGTCGGGGCGAGGGATCGTTGCTGAAAGTCGCGTACCTCATCTACAACTGCGTGGACGCGCCGCCCGAGGCGAAGGCTCAACTGGAGGCGGAAGCGGTGCGCGCCTTCGAGCGCGACGTGGTTGAGAAGCTGCGCGCGCCGGCCGGGGGCGGGCCGTGAGCGGCCTCTGTGACTTTCGCGCGCCGTGTGTTGTAAGATGGCGCTTAATTTTCTGACCCGGCTTGACGAACCGACAGACCACGGAAGACGGCCGCCCGCCTCTAACCTCGCGCGGGCCTTGGCCCACGCCGAACCAAATCCATTTGAGGAAGAGACAGCCATGATTGATTTCGATTTGAACGAAGAGCACCGGGCGCTCGTCCAGACCGTGCGCGAGTTCGCGCAGGGCGAGGTGGCGCCCCACATCAAGGAGTGGGACGAGAAACAGCAGTTCAACCGCGCGGCGCTCGACAAGATGGCCGAGCTGGGGCTGCTCGGCGTCTGCATCCCGGAGGAGTACGGCGGCGCGGGCTTCGACTACGTCTCGCTCGGCCTCGTCTGCGAGGAGCTGGAGGCGGTGGACACGTTCCTGCGCGTCGTCATGTCCGTGCACACGGGGCTCAACTCGATGTCGCTCTACGCCTGGGGCACCGAGGAGCAGAAGCGCAAGTACCTCGTGCCGCAGGCGAAGGGCGAGAAGATAGCCACGTACGGCCTGACCGAGCCGGGCGCCGGCAGCGATGTGGTCGGCGCGCGCTCGACCGCGCGGCGCGACGGCGACGAGTGGGTCTTGAACGGCGAGAAGATGTGGATTTCACTCGCCGACGTGGCCGACAACTTCCTCTTCTTCTGCTGGACGGACGAGGAGAAGCGGAGGAAGCGCGACCACTCGGGGATGTCCTGCTTCATCGTCGAACGGGGTATGCCCGGGTTCACCTCGGGCACCATCCACGGCAAGCTCGGCATCCGCGCGGGCAACACCGGCTACTTCTCACTTCAGGACGTGCGCGTGCCCCAGGAGAACATGCTGGGCGAAGAGGGCGAGGGCTTCAAGATCGCGATGTTCGCGCTTGAGCAGGGGCGCTACACGGTGGCGGCCGGTGCGACCGGCATCATCCGCGCCTCGCGCGACGCGTCCGTCGCTTACGCTTTAGAGCGCGAGACGTTCGGGACGAAGATCGCCAACCACCAGCTCGTCAAACAGAAGATCGCCGAGATGGAGGCCGACTACCAGATGTCGCACCTGCTCTGGCTCAAGGCCGGCTGGCTCAAGAACGAGGGGCGGCCGAACGGGCGCGCGACGAGTCTGGCCAAGTGGCAGGCGACCATCCGCAGCGAGAAGGCCGCCTCGATGGCGATTGAGGTGCACGGCGCGAACGGCTACTCGAACGACTACCCCGTCGAGCGCTACCTGCGCAACTGCAAGGCCGCCGTCATCTACGAGGGCACGCGCGACATCCACACCCTCATGCAGGCCGACTGGGCGCTCGGCCTCAAGGGCGAGAAGCCCGCGCGCAAATCACTCCCGCCCTACCGTCAGGCAGTAGCCAGTGGTCAGTAGCTAGTAGTCAGTAGAATTAAAGGCGGCGCGTCCGGCTCACGACCGGGACGCGCCGCCTCTTTTTCCTGCTGACTACTGGCTACTGGCTACTGGCTACTTCACCGAATGCTTTCGGGGCGGCGGCACTGGAAGGGGTGGTGCCGCCGCCCCGTGCTGAAGCTCAAAGTTGGGCGGTGATTGAGCTTCAAGGTCGGGACTCCGAAGGGGAAGGGGAAGTGAAGAGGTCCCTTCAGTCCCGAAAGTTTTCAACGATCTTCGACCTGATTCAATTACAAGCCGCGTGCCGCGGCGCGCGAGGGGCGCGAACGCGGCTGTGCCCGTGCAGCGAAACATTTGGAGGGGTTGGGTTTAGGCGTGGGCGGGCGTCGGCGCGGGGCGCGGCTCGTCGGGGCGCGCGGGGCGGGCGCAGGCTATCCGAAAAGATAGGCGACTATCCGAAGGGTTAGTCGGGGCTGCGCGCGGAAGGGTAGTGACTTTTGACCGGCGAAGTGATATTTGTCGCTGCGAGTTATGAACCCGAGAGTCGTCTTCATTGCGGGGCCTTTGAAGGGCTCGGCCTTCGAGCTGGACGAGGAGGCGCTGTCCGTCGGGCGCGACTCCTCGAACCGCGTCCGGCTCGCTGACTCTCTGCTCTCGCGCCGACACTGCACGGTCGAGCGCGCGGGCGAGCGCGTCGTGCTCTCCGACCTCGACAGCCTCAACGGCACCTTCGTCAACGGGCGCCCCGTCCGCGAGCACACGCTCGCGGACGGCGACCGCGTGACGGTCGGCGAGTCCTGCTTCATCTTCCTCTCGGGCGGGGGCGAGCCGCCGGACGCGCCCTCGAACCCCGTTACGCTGAGCGACCGCCAGATGGAGGCGCACTCGACCGTGCGCCTGAAGGCCGACGAGGCGCGCTACCTGCACCCGCCGGAGGCGGGGCGGGTCGAAGCCTCGCCCGCCGGGGAGTCGCTGACGACCATCGTGCGCGACCTCGCGCTCCTCGTGCGCGTCAGCACCTCCGTCAACTCCGTGCGCGAGACCGCGGAGCTACAGCGCGAGTTGCTCCGCCTGGTCTTCGAGGCCGTGCCCGCCGAGCGCGGCGCCATCCTGCTCGTCGGCGAGGACGGCCGCGTCATCTCCGAGTTCGGCCTCGAACGCGCAGAGGGCGGCACGCGCCCGATAGAGGTGAGCCGCACGATCCTGCGGCAGGTTTTGGAAGAGGGGACGGCCGTCCTCGCGGGCGACCTCATCGAGGGCGGCTTCCGAGAGGTGGAGAGTCTGAGGGCCGCGCGGCTCAGCTCGCTGCTGTGCGCGCCGCTCATGCTCTACGGCCGCGCGCTCGGCGCCGTCTACCTGACGACGGCAGACCTCTCGACGCACTTCGACGAGGGGCACCTGCAATTGTTGACGACCATCTGCGGGATCGCCGCCGTCGCGCTCAACAACACGCGCCACGTCGAGCAGTTGGAGAGCGAGCGCGACCTGCTGCGCGCCGAAGCGACGGTCGAGCACGGGATGGTTGGCGAGAGCGCGGCCGTCAAGCGCGTCTACCAGTTCATCGCGCGCGTCGCGCCGGCCGACACGACCGTGCTCGTGCGCGGCGAGTCGGGCACGGGCAAGGAGCTGGCCGCGCGCGCCCTACACCAGAACAGCCCGCGCCGCGAACGCCCCTTCGTCGCCATCAACTGCGCGGCGCTGACCGAGACGCTGCTGGAGTCGGAGCTGTTCGGCCACGAGCGCGGGGCCTTCACCGGCGCGCTCGCGCAGAAGAAGGGCAAGCTCGAAGTGGCCGACGGCGGCACGCTCTTCCTCGACGAGGTCGGCGAGATGCCGGCGACCATGCAGGCGAAGCTGCTGCGCGTCCTGCAAGAGCGCGAGTTCGAGCGCGTCGGCGGCACGCGCACCATCCGCGTTGACGTGCGCGTCGTCGCGGCGACGAACAGGGACTTGGAGCAGGCCGTCAAGGCTGGGGTTTTTCGCCAGGATTTGTACTACCGCCTCAACGTCGTCTCCTTCGAGATGCCGCCCCTGCGCGAGCGGCGCGAAGACATCCCGCTGCTCGCCAGCTACTTCGTCTCGAAGTACGCCGCGAAGTTCAACCGCAGGGTGACGGGGCTCTCTTCGGAGGCGCGCGCGTGCCTGACCGCGTACGACTGGCCGGGCAACGTCCGCGAGCTTGAGAACGTTGTCGAGCGCGCCGTCGTCCTCGGCTCGACCGAACGCGTCCTGCCCGAAGACCTGCCCGAGACCGTCCTCGACGCCGCGCCCGACGCGGACGCGCCCGACCCGGACGCCGCCCCGCCCGCCGCCCGCTACCACGACGCGCTGCGCGAGGCCAAGCGCCAGCTCATCCTCCGCGCCCTCGAACAGTCCGCGGGGAGCTTCACCGAAGCCGCACACCTCCTCGGCGTCCACCCCAACTACCTCCACCGCCTGATACGCAACCTGAATTTGCGACCGGAGATAAAGAAGTAGACAGGAGACAGGAGTCGGGAGTCAGTAGGCTCCGCTAGCCGGAGGTCGAGGATGACAACCGCACGGTTCGAGCGATGACGGCTTTTCTTCTGACTTCTGACTTCTGACCCCTGTCTACTTCTTTCCCCTATTATTTCCCCGCACTCTCTGGTAGTATTCAGGTGCCTTTCCAAGCGCCAAGCGTTCGTTTCACGGCGGTTTAAACCTTTTCGTTTCGGGAGTTTCGCGTTCATGCCGCAGGAGCTTAACAGCGTCAACCTATCTCTGGATTTCCTGAGCGTATGCGAAGCCGCGGCCATCGCCTCGGCGCGGACGATGGGGCAGGGCGACCGCAAGTTCTCCGACCACGTCGCCGTCGAGGCGATGCGCGAGAAGATGGACGGCGTGCCCATGCGCGGCCGCATCGTCATCGGCGAGGGCGAGCGCGACGAGGCGCCCATGCTCTTCATCGGCGAGGAGGTCGGCGAGGGCTACCACGAGGACGTGGACGCCGAGGACTACCCCGAAGTTGACATCGCGGTTGACCCGCTCGAAGGCACGAACCTCTGCGCCCTCGGCGCCAACAACGCCATCGCGGTGCTGGCCGCCTCCGAGCGCGGCGGGCTTCTGAACGCGCCCGACATCTACATGGACAAGATCGTCGTCGGCCCCTCGTGCCGCGGCGCCATCGACATCGACGCGGCGGTCAAGGACAACCTCAAGGCCATCGCACGCAAGCTCAGCCGCGACATCGAAGACCTGACCGTCATGGTGCTCGACCGCTCGCGCCACAAGAAGCTCATCGCGGACGTGCGCGCCGCGGGCGCGCGCATCCGGCTCATCGGCGACGGCGACCTCTCGGCCGGCATCTCGGCGGCGGTCGCGGGCACGAACATCCACGCGCTGATGGGCATCGGCGGCGCGCCAGAGGGCGTGCTGACGGCCGCGGCGATGAAGTGCCTCAACGGCGAGATACAGGCGCGCCTCGTCTTCGACCCCGAGCGTCTGGACGTGGACAAGTCGAAGGTGCCGCCCGCCGAGGTGGTGCTCTCGCGCCTGCGCGAGATGGGCATCAACGACCCGAACAAGGTCTACGACACGGGCGACCTCGCGCCGGGCAAGAAGATCATCTTCGTCGCGACCGGCGTCACCGACGGCTCGCTCCTGCGCGGCGTCCGCTTCTTCGGCTCCGGCCGCCGCACGCACTCGCTCGTCATGACGACCGAGTCGCGCCACATACGCTTCGTCGACACCGTCCACGTCGAGGGCGGCCCCGACACAGTCATTCGATTTTAGTGATGAGTGATAAGTGATAAATGATAAGAGAAGGTACGCGGCTCTCTCTTATTACTTATCACCTATCACTCATCGCTCATCACTCCCGGACATGCCAGAAGCCGTCTCCGAGTACATCCCGCAGTTGGCGCACGACGCGGAGTCGGCGCGGCGGGCGGGGCGCGCGCGCGCGGCGTGGGTCGCGGCCGCGGCCGGCGCGGCGGGGCTGTTGGCGTTGATCGCGGCGGCGCCGCTGCTCAGGGCGGGCGGGATGCAGGCGGCGGCCGAGGTCGTCTACGGCGCGTTTGCGCTCGTGTGCCATCAGGAGGGCGGGCGTTCGTTCCACGTCGCGGGCTTCAAGCTGGCCGTGTGCGCGCGCTGCCTCGGGCTCTACGCGGGGTCGCTTCTGGGAATGTTGCTGTACCCGCTCGCGCGTCCGCTCGGGCGCAGGGACTTGCCGGCGCGCGGGTGGCTCATCGCCGCGGCCGTGCCGACCTCGATTGACTTCGCGCTCGGGTTCTTCGGCCTGTGGGAGAACACGCACGCATCGCGCTTCCTGACGGCGTCGCTGCTCGGCGTCGTCCTGGCCTTCTACTTCGTGCCGGGCGTGGTCGATCTGGCGCTCACGCCCCGGGGACGCCTCTTCGGCCGCAACCGAAACTCCGAAACGAAGCTTTCCAAATTTCTCCCAACTGAAGGTGTAGACGGACATGAATGACAAACTTAAGCCGGCAATAATCGGCGGCGTGATCCTGGGCATCCTGTCGGCGATCCCCTTCGTCAACTGGGTCAACTTCTGCTGCTGCGCGTGGGCGATTGCCGGCGGGGTCATCGCGGCGAACATGTACATCAAGAGTTCGCCGACACCCGTCAAGCCGGCCGACGGCGCGATCCTCGGCGCCATCGCCGGCGCCATCGGCGGGGCCATCTATCTCATCATCGGGGTGCCGCTCAACTTCGCCGTGGGCGGGTTGGTCGCCTCGGTGATGTCCGGCTTCCTCGCCTCGATGAACCCCGATCAGGCTGACGCCATCCGCATGCAGATGGCCGCGCAGGGCGGCAGCTTCATCGGCGCGCTGTTCAAAGGATTCATCGGGGCGATAGTGATCGCGATCTTCTCGACCATCGGCGGCCTGATCGGCGTCGCCATCTTCGAGAAGCGCAAGGGCGGCCCCGGCGGGCCCCCGCCCCCGCCGCCCCAGGCCGGCGGCCCCGGCGGTTACGGCACCCCGGGCGGTGGCGGTTACGGCACGCCGGGTGGTAGCGGCGGCGGCGGCTACGGCGGCCCCGGCGCGGGCGGCGGCTACGGCCAGCCCGGCGGTGGCGGCGGCTACGGCCAGAATCCGTAAAGAGAAGTAGACAGGAGACAGTAGTCAGTAGCCAGTAGGAGAACATTGACGAGCCGGGCCGTCAGCCTGTCGCCGTCAACCTCCGCAGAGCGGAGCCTACTGGCTACTGACTACTGACTACTGACTACTGTCTTTCCGGCCTACCTTCGGCTACAATTCGTGCATCCAAGCGGGCGGCGCGGCTGGTTCGGGCGCGCCGTTCGTCGTTTGCGCGGGCCTCCGTAGGCCGCGCCGAGTCGGCACGAGATTAGAGAAGATGACATTCGCCGCCCTGAGCACGTCCCCGCCCGCCTACGACACGCTCTTCCGCAAGTACGTCGAGGAGGCCGTCGCCAGGACGGCCGAGAACGTCAGCCCGCTCTACCGCCTCGACGCCTTCGACTGGACGGTGCTCACCGTCTACTTCGCCGTGCTCGTGCTGCTCTCGCTCTACGGCGCCTACCGCATCAAGCAGGTCGTGGACTTCTGGCGCTACCGTCGGGTGGAGCCGGAGCCGAAGTCGCTCTTCGCCGAGGAGGAGTTGCCGCACGTCACCGTGCAGCTCCCGCTCTTCAACGAGGTCTACGTCGTCGAGCGCCTGCTCGCCGCCGTGACGGCGATTGACTACCCGCGCGACCGACTTGAGATTCAGGTGCTCGACGACTCGACCGACGAGACGCGCGAGCGCGCGGCGCGCGAAGTCTCCCGCTACCGCGCCGCAGGCTTCGACATCTCTTACATCCACCGCGAAGACCGCACGGGCTTCAAGGCCGGCGCGCTGGAGAACGGCCTGCGGACGGCGAAGGGCGAGTTGGCCGCCATCTTCGACGCCGACTTCGTGCCGCGCCCCGACTGCCTGCGCAAGCTCGTGCACTTCTTCAGCGACCCGCTCGTCGGCTGCGCGCAGATGCGCTGGTCGCACATCAACGGCTCTTACAATTTGCTGACGCGCCTCCAGACCATCCTCCTCGACGGCCACTTCGTCGTCGAGCAGACGGTGAGGAACCGCACGGGCGGTTTCTTCAACTTCAACGGCACGGCCGGGCTCTGGCGCCGGCGGGCCATTGAGCTGTCGGGCGGGTGGCAGCACGACACGCTGACGGAGGACACAGACCTCTCCTTCCGCGCGCAGTTGATGGGGTGGCGTTTCGTTTATCTGCTGGACGAGGACGCGCCGTCGGAAGTGCCCGTCGAGATCAACGCCTTCAAGGCGCAGCAGTGCCGCTGGGCAAAGGGCGTCACCGAGGTCGCGCTCAAACTCTACCCGCGGATACTTCGCTCGCGGCTCCCCTTCCGTGTGAAGCTCGAAATGTTCTTCCGCCTGACGGGGAACATCAGCTACCCGCTGATGATTCTGACGAGCCTGTTGCAGTTTCCCCTTCTGCTCGTCCGCTACAACCAGGGCTTCCAGCACCTGATGCTGCTCGACCTGCCGCTGCTCTTCTTCTCGACCGCGTCGGTCGTGCTCTTCTACGGCACGGCCATCTGGTATCTGGACGGCGCGCGCTCGCGCAAGAGGCTGCTGCACCTGCCGCTCGTGATGGGGCTCGGCATCGGGCTCGCCTTCTCGAACGCGCGCGCGGTGCTGGAAGCGCTCCTCCGCATCAAGACCGAGTTCGTGCGCACGCCGAAGTACAAGGTCGAGGGCGGCGGCGACGCCACCTGGAAGGGCAAGAAGTATCGCCGCGGGCGGGGGTGGCTCCCGGCCTTCGAGCTTTCGTTCGCCGTCTATTTCCTGCTCGCCATGTGGTACGCCGCGCACATGGGGATGTGGGGCACCCTCCCGTTCCTCTCGCTCTTCTGCTTCGGTTACGGCTACATGGGCGTGATGAGCCTCTTGCAGACCTCGGGTCTGCGCCGCCTCTTCGACGCGTTCGGCCCGCGCCCGCGGGTCACAGGTTGAAGAGCGCCCACACCACGAAGAGCGGGATGCCCGACATGAGCGCCAGCCGGTAGCGCACCGCCCTGTGCGCGAGGTTGAGCGTGTAGCCGACGCCCGTCAGCTTCTCGACGACGAGCGCCGGGTCGTCGGGGTTGTAGTAGGTGAGCCCACCATGCCGCCAGTGCTCCTCCTCCGCGGCCCTCTGGACGTAGCCGTCCCCGGTCAACTCGTCCAACTCCCGGTTGACGGCCACCATGCGCCAGAGGAAGTAGCCCATGCCGACCACCATCACGCCGGCCGACCCCAGGACTGCGGCCTGCGCCGCCGTCTCGTAGCGCTTGAATTCGGGGATGGAGGTGGCGACCATCAGCAGCCCGATGGCGACGAAGAGCGCCGCGATCAGGGCGCGCGCGAGGTCGATCAGACGCATGTTCGCCGTCAAAAACCTCTCCTTGCCGCGCAGGTACTCTTCGGTGTTCGTCGCCGGCAGAGTCATCTTCGCCTGGACGAGGTCGCGCTTGAGCACGAAGAAGACCACTTGCAGGTAGACGCCGAGCGCGGGCAGGAAGAAGACCGTCGAGAGCGTCTTGCGCGACCAGTCGTCCGCCTCGCCCGCGGCGTTCCAGTGCGTGGGCAGCATCTCCGGCAGCCGCGGGTAGAAGTGCGCGAGCACGGCGAACGAGGCGAGCGTGAGCAGCACGACCGAAGCCTCGACCCACGGGAGCGTGAAGTCGCCCAGGCGCCGCGTTCGCACCGAAGAGGCGAAGCGCGTCCCGCCGCCTAAGACCGCGAACGGGCGCACCTGCCGCGCGTAGAGGCCGTAGACGAGAAACGCCGCGGCCGTCGTCCCCAGCGTCGCCAGCGCCGAGAAGACCGGCCGCCCCAAACTCACCGACGCGTAGTAGCCGAGCGCGCCCGCCAGCACGAAGACGCCGACGAGCGTCTGCCAGTAGCGACGCAGCGCCCGCCGCCCCTCGCCCCGATACGTCGCCTCGTCCACGCGCACGCCGAAGAAGGCGCGCTCGCCCCTCATCACCGGCAGCCACAGGAAGACCGCCAGCACCAAGACCTCCGCCACGATCAGCCCGATTGAGGCAGCCTTGTCGTCGCCCATTTCACTTCGCCCCTTTCAGCAGAGCGCGCAGCTCGCTCTGCACCAGGTTCATGATCTCCACGCGCGGCAGGCCGGCCAGCACCAGCCCCGTCAGCGCGGTGCGCAAAGGTCTGCGCAACTCCTCCTCGCTCCTGTCCCGCGCGGTGCGCGACGCGACGACCGCGCCCGCCCCGTGCCGGATCGCCAGCAGCCCCTCGCCCTGCAACTCGCGGTAGGCGGTCGCCACCGTGTTGAGGTTGACGCCGAGATCGGCGGCCAACTGGCGCACGGGCGGGAGCTGCGCCCCCTCGGCCAGCTCGCCGCGCGCGATGAGCGCCTTGATCTCCTCGGCCACCTGCACGTAGATGGGCCGCGGGTCAGCTTCGTCAATGGTCACAAACATGGCCGTCGTCACCGTCCTTCAAATTGTACGTTGTTACTATACACTATACAATTTCGCCGTCAACACTTTTTTGGTAGACGGTTGGGAAGCGTCGTCAACCTTGACCGCCCCGGCGCGGCCGCTTACTATCACGGCTTCATGAGAGCGGGTCGGCTCGCGTCCGGAATCAAACGCACATCCAGAAAGAGGACACCCATGTCGAAGAGAATCCCCCCTGTTCTCGCGCGGCTCGCCGTGCTATTCCTGTGCCTCGCCTTCGTCGCCCCCGCCGCCCGCGCGCAGTCGCAGGCGACGACCGGCGACATCGAGGGGCGCGTGCTCGACCCCAACGGCGCCGTCGTCCCCAACTCCACCGTCACCGCCAGGAATGAGGCGACCGGCTTCGAGCGCTCCGCCAACACCGACGGCGACGGCCACTACCGCATCATCCTGCTCCCGCCCGGCACGTACTCAATCGAGGCGACGGCCGGCGGGTTCAACAAGGTCGGGGCGAGCGCCGTGCAGGTGACTGTCGGCAGCCGAACCGCGCTCGACCTGAACCTCGCGGCGGCCGGCGTCAAGGAGACGGTGCTCATCTCGGCCGAGCCGCCGACCATCGAGACGACGCGCACGTCCGTCTCGACGACCATCAACGAGCGCTCCATCCAGAACCTCCCCATCAACGGGCGCAACTTTCAGGACTTCGCCACGCTCTCGCCCGGCGTCATACGCGACCCGCGCGGCGGCGACCTCTCGGTCGGCGGCCAGCGCGGCACCTTAAATAGTCTTCAGGTGGACGGCGTTGACAACAACAACACCTTCTTCGGGCAGGCATTGGGTCGCGGCGGCGTGCGCCCGCCCTACCAGTTTTCGGAAGAGTCTGTGCAGGAGTTTCAGGTCAACCAGAACGGCTTCTCGGCGGAGTTCGGGCGCGCGGGCGGCGCCGTCATCAACGTCGTCACCAAGTCGGGGACGAACGAGTTCCACGGCGGCCTCTTCGAGTACCTGCGCGACGAGTCTCTGAACGCCAACGACCCCGTGACGAAGGCCAACCAGTTCCGGCGCGGCCAGCCGAACAAGCGGCCGGCCTCGCGCATCAACCAGTTCGGCGGGCGCATCGGCGGCCCCATCGTCCGAAACAAGGCGTTCTTCTTCTTCACCTACGACGGCCAGCGCTCGGACATCCCGCAGGTTCTGGACGTGCCGAACCTCGCGGCCGCGCCCGCGGCGGCGCAGGCGATACTGCTGCCGAAGCTCAACACCTACCAGGTCGGGCGCAACCAGGACGTGTTCCTCGGCAAGGCCGACATCTCTCTGAACCAGAGCAACCAGTTGACGCTCCGCTACAACCACCAGGGCTTCACGGGGCAGAACAACGAGAACAACGGGCCGCTCTCGGCCGAGGAGCACTCGGGCGACAGCGTCGTCAAGAGCGACACCTTCAGCGGCAGCCTCTCCACCGTCCTGACCAGCCGCGTCGTCAACGAGTTTCGCTTCCAACTCGCGCGCGACAAGGAGCCGGGCCAGGCCAACACCGACCAGACCGAGGCCGTTATCAACACCGGCTCCGGAAACTTGAGCATCGGCCGCAACAACTTCAGCCCGCGCGAGACGACCATCAAACGCTTCCAGCTCATCGACAACGTCTCGTTCGTCTCGGGGCGGAGCAACTACAAGTTCGGGCTCGACTTCAACTTCGACCGCGTCCTGAACTTCTTCCCCGGCCTCTTCTCCGGCTCCTACACCTTCCCCTCGTACGCGGCCTTCGCCTCGAACACGCCCTCGGCCTACACGCAGAATTTCGCGGGCGCGAACACGACGGGCGGGACGACCGAGCCGAACCTCTCCGAGTACGCCTTCTACGTGCAGGACGACGTGCGCGTGACGCCGAAGCTCACCCTCAACCTCGGCGTGCGCTACGACTACGCGGCGCTGGCCTGCCCGCCGGTGACGAACCCCGACCCGCTCCTGCTCAACAACGGCGTCGACACCGGCAACTGCCCGCGGGACAAGAACAACTTCGGGCCGCGCGCGGGCTTCTCCTACTCGCCCGACGAGAAGACGGTCATCCGCGGCGGCTTCGGCCTCTTCTACGCGCGCACGCCGGCCATCGTGCTGGGCACGGCGCACTCGCAGAACGGCATCAACGTGACGGGCGTCAACCTGACGGCCGCGCAGTTGACGACGTTGGGGCTGCGCTACCCGAACATCCTGACGGCCGTGCCCTCGGTCGGCTCGGCCAACCCGAACCTCTACTACTTCGCGCCCGACTACGTGCAGCCCTACGTCGAGCAGGGGCGGCTCGGCGTCGAGCGCGAACTGGCGCGCGGCCTGAGCCTGTCGGCCACGTACCTCTTCTATAAGGGCGTCCACCTGACGCGCACGCGCGACGTGAACCTCTTCGCGCCCGCCGCTTTGAACGCCACGGGGCCGGACGGCACGGTCTACACCTTCCAGCGCTTCCCGACGGCGCGCCCCATCTCGCGCGCGACGGGCACCTCCTACAACCGCATCAGCGTCTTCGAGAGCGCCTCGCGCTCGCTCTACAACGGGCTGGCCTTCCAGGCGACGCAGCGCTTCACGGGCGGCTTCCAGTTCATCGCCGCCTACACTTATTCGAGGGCGCGCGACGACCGGCCCGACCAGACGACGGTCGTCGTCGGCGCCGACGACGCGAAGATCGTCGAGAACCAGATCAACCCGGGCCTCGACTACGCGCGCTCGGACACAGACCTGCGCCACCGCTTCGTCTTCAGCCCCATCTACGAGATCGGGCGCATCAAGTGGAGCGACAACGCGTTCGTGCGCGCCGTCTTCAGCGACTACACGCTCTCCGGCATCGTGCAGATGCAGTCCGGGAGCCCGTACTCGGCGCTCGTCGGCAACGACCCGAACAACGACGGCAACCGCTCGAACGACCGGCTGCCGGGAACCTTACGCAACCAGTTCACGACGCCCGCCGTCTACCAACTCGACGGGCGCATCACGCGCAACATCCCGTTCAACGAGTCGGTGCGGCTGCGACTCATCCTCGAAGCCTTCAACATCTTCAACCGCGCCAACGTGGTGACGGTCAACACGACGGCCTTCAACTTCGCGACCGCGGGCGGCGGCACTCTGACCGCGCCGCCCTTCGTCACGGCCTTCGGCACGCCGCGCACCTTCTCGTCGCCCGCCTCCGGCACGACGACGTTCGCGACGCCGCGCCAGTTGCAGTTGGCCGTCAAGTTCGACTTTTAACTGTTAGCTATTGGCTGTTAGCTTTTAGCTTTC
>JBEVJD010000053.1:0-4322 GCA_040510435.1 Pyrinomonadaceae bacterium
CCCCCCCCCCCCGCCACACACGCCTCGCCCCCCCCCCCCCCAACACCCCCCGGTTTGAGTGGCACCAGCCGAAAACCCCCACCTCCCTCTCCAACGGTTCCCGGCCGGCCCCCCCCCTTCCCGCGGGGGGCCCCGGCCGCGCCCGGCCCGTGCGTAAAGCCTCCCGAAGCCTCAAACCTCCTCACGTCTTTGTAAGCTGAATCTGCGGGCCGCTCGACTGCATCCTTGAGACGGCTCACCCACCCGATTTAAGGTTGGCACATGAATCCATCGAGAAGCCCTGTCCGGACAATCATCGCGGCTTTCATCTTCTTACACGTCGCCGCGTGCGTGTGCCTGGCGCAGCAGCCGACGTTTACGCCGTATAAGGCGAGCGGCATCTACGGCGTCGGCGAAAAGGTCGGTTGGACGGTCGAGTTGCCGCCGGGTGTGGCCCCGGCCGCGGCCTACACCTACGCCGTCAGGAAGAACAATCAGGACGTGATTAAGACCGGGGCTCTCGATTTTTCGGCGGGCCGCGCCACCATCGAAACCACTCTGGACGAGCCGGCGATGGTCTACGTGCAAGTCTCAACCGCGGCCGGCGCGGGCGCGGCGCTCGGCGCGGCCGTGGCTCCGGAACGCTTGCAGCCAACAGTCCCGCGCCCCGCGGACTTCGACAACTTCTGGGCTTCCAAGATTCAAACGCTGAAAGGCATCCCGGAGAACGCAGTCCTCACGCCGTCGGACAGCGGCCGACCCGGGGTCGAGTACGCCACGATCCGCATGGACAACGCAGGCGGCGCACACGTCTACGGGCAACTGGCGAAGCCGAAGAGGCCGGGCAAGTTCCCTGCGCTCGTCATCCTCCAGTGGGCCGGCGGGCCCTACCCACTGCAAAAACAGTGGGTCGCCGACCGCGCCGCCGAGGGTTGGCTCGCGCTCAACATCGAGCCGCACGACGTGCCGGGCGACCAGCCGCAGTCCTTCTACGACGCGCTCCCGCAGGAGCTTAAGAACTATCACACCATCGGCCGCGACGACCGCGACAAGAGCTACTTCCTACAGATGTACCTGGCCGACTACCGCGCCGTGGATTACCTCGCGCGCCGACCCGATTGGGACGGCCGGACGCTCGTCGTGATGGGGACGAGCATGGGCGGCCAGCAGAGCCTCGCCGTCGCAGGGCTCCACCCGAAGATCACGCACGTCGTCGTCAACGAGCCCGCGGGCTGCGACACGAACGGGCCACTCCGGGGCCGCGCGTCCGGCTATCCCTTCTGGCCCGCGGACGACCCGCAGGTCATGAGGACGGCGCTCTACTTCGACCCGGTCAACTTCGCCTCGCGCATCAAGGCCACCAGCTTAGTCGCCATCGGCTTCGTGGACACGGTCACGCCGCCGGTCGGCATCTGGATAGCGTTCAATCAAATCAAAGGGCCGAAGGAGGCCGCCCCCATGATAGATTCCCCGCACAACCATCAGGCGACCGAGGCACAGCAGCGTCCCTACACCACACGCTCGGCTGATTGGCTCAACACGCTCGTGCGCGGAGGCGAAGTGAAACCCGGCAGGGGATTGAACGGCTCAAGCCAGACGCCGGCCCCGGGCGCGACAACGCCCGCGCCGGCCACCGACCGGCCGAGCCAGCGCGCCGACCAGAACTCCATGCTCGCGCACGAAGAGTTGTTGGAGAAGAGGCGGAAGGGGCGCATCGACCTCTACTTCCTCGGCGACTCCATCACCCGGCGTTGGGGCACGAGCGACGAGCAGTACAGAGCGTTCCTCGCGAACTGGCGGCAGAACTTCTTCGGCTGGAACGCGGCCAACTTCGGCTGGGGCGGCGACACCGCGCAGAACATCCTCTGGCGTCTGCACAACGGCGAGTTGGACGGCGTCAACCCCAAGGTCATCGTCCTCATGGCCGGCACGAACAACGTCGGCCGCCAGTCTCCGCAGGGCGCCGACGACCCGAGGGCCGCGGAAATCGCGCGAGGCATCAAGGCCGTCCTCGACCTCTGCCGCCGGAAGGCGCCAAAAGCCACAATCGTCCTGATGGGCATCACCCCGCGCAACGACAACATGGCCGTGATGCCCGTCATCAACCAGATCAACGAGCGGATAGCGAAGTTCGCCGACGGCAAGCAGATCAGGTTCGTTAACATCAACGATAGGCTGGCCGACAGAGAAGGCCGACTGTACGAAGGGATGACCAACCGGGACGGGCTGCACCTCGACGTGAAAGGTTATCAGGTCTGGGCCGACGCGCTGAAGCCCATCCTCACCGAACTGCTCGGGCCCCCCGCGAAGGAAGACCACGCGCCGCCGCCCACCGGCGACCCGAGTGCGAAAAAACCATGAACTTCCGTCAACTCTTCTTCGCGACGCTCTGCGCGTGCGTGCTGCTCGTCACGCCCACTAGCGCGTTAACGCAGACTGCACCGTCCCGCGTCATCTCGGCCGACTACCGGCGCGTCAAAGGCGCGCGCGACCGCTTCCCGCAACTCGTCGTCGGAGCCGGGCGTGCCGCAGAGGGTCTGCGCGCAGACTGGCAACGCGACCTCGCGCTCGTCCGACGCGAGTGCGGGTTCGAGTACGTGCGCTTTCACGGCCTCCTACAGGACGAACTCGGCGTCTACTCCGAAGACCGGCAGGGAAGACCCGTCTACAACTTTCAGTACATCGACGCCGTCTACGACGCCATCCTCGGCGCGGGCGTGCGGCCGTTCGTGGAGTTCGGCTTCATGCCGCAGCGGCTCGCCAGCGGCGAGAAGAGCATCTTCTGGTGGAAGGGCAACATCACGCCGCCCCGTGACTACGACAAGTGGGAAGGGCTCGTCCGTGCGCTCGTCCAACACTGGACTGAGCGCTACGGCCGCGACGAGGTGCGGCGCTGGTACTTCGAGGTCTGGAACGAGCCGAACCTGAAAGATCTCTTCTGGTCGGGAGATCAGGCCGAATACTTCAGGCTCTACGACGCGACGGCCCGCGCGGTCAAGGGTGTCTCCGCGGACTACCGCGTCGG
The DNA here is from genome assembly GCA_040510435.1 of Pyrinomonadaceae bacterium. Taxonomy (GTDB): domain Bacteria; phylum Acidobacteriota; class Blastocatellia; order Pyrinomonadales; family Pyrinomonadaceae; genus QHXN01. The sequence goes on from JBEVJD010000053.1 coordinate 3,005, forward strand.
CGGCCCCGCCACCGCGGGTCGCGCGTGGGTGCCCGAGATGATCGAGCACGCCGCGAAGTCGCGCGTCCCACTCGACTTCATCACCACGCACGACTACGGCGTGAGCGGCCGCGGTCTCGACGCGGAGGGCAACCAGCAACTCTTCCTCGACCCGTCCCCCGACGCCATCTCCGCCGGTGTCCGCGGTGTGCGGGCGCAGATTAAGGCGTCCGCGATGCCGAACCTCCCGCTCCACTACACAGAGTGGAGCGCTTCCTACTCGCCGCGCGACCCCGTCCACGACGCGTATATCTCGGCCGCCTACATCGTCTCGCGGCTCAAGGGCTCCGAAGGCCACGCCGATTCGATGTCCTACTGGACGTTCACGGACATCTTCGAAGAGAACGGCCCCGTGCCGTCGCCCTTCCACGGCGGCTTCGGGCTGATAAACTTTCAAGGGCTGCGAAAGCCCTCCTTCTACGCCTACCAGTTCATGAACCGTCTGGGCGCGGAAGAACTCGCCTCCGGCGACCCCGACAGTTGGGTCACGCGCGGCGGCGGGGGCGCGCAGGTGCTCTTCTGGAACTACGCGCCGCCGAAGACGGAGGAGAGTAATCAGGTCTACTTCAGACGCGACCTCCCGTCGAAAGCTCTTGGAGACGTGCGCGTCAATCTCGCAGGGCTGCCGCCCGGGCGTTACACATTGAGCGTCTATCGCGTCGGCTACGGCGTGAACGACGTTTACACCGACTACCTCAAACTCGGCTCGCCGCCGACCCTGAGCCGCGAGCAGGTGCGCCTCCTCGCGGGGCGCAACGACGGCCGCCCAGTCTCGACGGCGCGCGTAGATGTAGGCGCGTCGGGAGAGTTCACGCGCAGTCTGCCCTTGCGAGAGAACGACGTGTACCTCCTCATTCTCCTGCCTCAGTCCCGCACTAAACCGTAAACCTGGTCTCTCAAATGTCAATTTATAGCGGTTGGCAGTTGTGTGTGACCGTTTAGAGGCGAGCAGAGCCGGCGGGCACAGCCCGCCTCTAAACGGGATTAACAATATTCGCAGTAAAAACCAAGTCGCTTTAGGCTTATTAGTTCGAGGCTGAAACAATATTGTCGGGGTGCAGAGAAATCCGATGCTGAAGTATTAAGAAGCGAAGTCTCTGAGGTTGACGGAGGCCGCGGGGAAGGCGATAAATCTATTTATTACGGAACTTAAGCGACAGAAGGGGCGACGAAGTGCTTTTGGAGAACGAGGGCAATTGCCCCGCGCAGGCGCGGGTGGGCGAACTCTTCCACGGGGGTGATGCGTGTGGCCGAGGGCTGCTGGCACTTCTCGGCCACG
>JBEVJD010000054.1:0-7434 GCA_040510435.1 Pyrinomonadaceae bacterium
GGCGAGGAAGAAGCGTACGAGCGTGCGCGCGCCTGCTCCTCGGGCGTGAGCGAGAGCAGGTAGCGCGTGAGCAGTCGCGCATGGTCGCCCTTGTAATCGGCCGCAGAGGGCGGCAGCGGGCCGTTGAAGACCCAGCGGTCGCCGTCGCGCTTGAACAGCTCGGACGGCATCGCCGTCCCCGGCATGATGCGCTGCGGGTCGAGGAGCCAGCGGACAGTCCAGTCCTCCTTCAGACGCTCACCCGCCTGTAGGAAGTTGGGTGCGGTCGCCGTCTGGTCGTGCCCGGCGTCGCCCGTCATGTGGCACTTCAGGCAGGGCGCGGCCAGCGACGTGAAGAGCGCGCGCGCAAGGTCGCGCTCGCCCGCCGTCAAAGGCTCCATCTGCTGCTTGATGTAGGGCTCCTGCTGCGCCGAGACGGCGAGGAAGAAGCGTACGAGCGTGCGCAGCTCGTTCGGCGAGAAGTTGAAGGTCGGCATGCGCACGCGCAGGTACGTGCGGACGCCGTTGCGGTTCTCGCCCGGCTGCGCATGCAACCTGCCCATCACTTCCCCGCCCTGCTGCTGCGGCGCCGCGCCGCCGGGAGACGGTGGAGCCCCTTGCGGCTGCGCCGCGTTCGGCTGGCCTTGAATCGGCCCGCCGCCGCCTCCGCCCGGCCCCGACTGCCGGTTCGAAGCGGTGCCGCGCCCGACGTTCTCATCGGGCGGTCGCTGCGCGGGCTTGCCGCCGTGCGCGGCGAGGTCGATGCCCTCGGAGTAGCCGCTCATACTCGGGTCGCTCAGGAACCTGAGCAGCCAGTCGGGATCGACGCGCGCGCCCTCGGTCATCAGACCCGGCGGGAGCTGTTCGGGGCCGAGTTGCATGTCGCCGAGCGTGCCGCCCTGCTGGTACATCGCCAGCCCGTAGAGCGTCGAACGCTGCCCGACCTGCACCGAGTGGCAGCCCATGCAGTTGTACTTCTTGATGACCCACCAGCCGTCCTGTATCGCCTTCTGCTGATCGGTCGGGGTGTAGAAGAGCGACGCGGGCACGTTCGCGCCCTCCGCGCCGACGCTCCCCAGCAGCAGCGTCGTCAGAGCCGTCTTCCACTCCTCGGTCAGGTAAGGCTTCGGCATCCGCAGGTGCTCGCGCGGGTCTTTCTCCTTGCCCCAGTCGTAGACGCTCGGCTCTTCGAGCTTGTGCTCGAAGAAGCCCTTGCGGTCGTACCAGGGTTTGCCGTGCTTGTCGTCCCGCGCGGCGGCGCCCTTCGCCTCCCCCTTCGCCTCGCCGCCGCCCTCGGCGTGGCCGGCGGCCTCCATGTGCGGGGGCGGGTGCCCCTCCTCGGCGACGTGCGTCATGCGCGCGAAGTCGAGACGTTCGAGCGGGGTGGCGCCCTCGGCGGTCAGGTCTTTGCCGATGCGCTGCTCGTCCTCGAAGCCGCGTATCTCGTGACAGCCGGCACAGCCGTACACTTTGACGAGCGCCTTGCCCTTCTCGGCGAGGCGCGGGTCGTCCATGTAGGAGGCTTCGGGATACTGCGCCGCTGGCGCGAGCGCGACGAGGTAGGTGGCGATGTCGCGCGCGTCCTGGTCGGAGAGGCGGAAGTTCGGCATCACCGTCATGTTCTGGACTTGCAGCTCGGCGCCGTCGTTCGGGCAGCGCGAGTGGCGGACGGTGTCGAAGTTGAACTGCTTGCCGTTCTTCGAGTAGTCCTCTGGCGTCAGGTCGCGCTTCTCCTTCGGGCAGTAGGGCGCCCAGCGCTCGCGCGGGTTGTGCACCCAGCGGACGATGTATTCGTAGTTCGACTTCTGCCCGACCTTCGTCAGGTTGGCGGCGAAATCGCCGCCAATCTTCTGGTCGCCCTCGCCGACGGAGTGGCAGGCCATGCAGCCGCGCGTCTTGAACAACTCCTCGCCGTGGCGCGCGTCGCCGGGCTGCTGCGCGGGCATGCGCCCATCGTAGGCCGACTGCCAGAGGAAGGCCGCGATGGCCTTGCGCTCCTCGTCCTGCATCGAGGCGGGGACGATGTTGCCGCGCTTCTCGTCCTTCTGACCCGACAGGTACCAGAAGGTCGGCATCTTCGTCCCCGGCCGGAAGGCTTGCGGGTCTTTGAGCCACTCGGGTATCCACTCCTTGCGGAGCTTCAACCGCACGTCCTTCAAATTCGGCCCGACCTTCTTCTGATCCTGCATCAGGTAGCGGGCCTGCGTGTTGAGCTGGTCTATTTTCGCTTCGAGCTGGCTGTTGGTGACGACGAACGATTCGGCGCGCGCGAGGAGCTGCTGCGCCCGCTCGTCGGAGACGCCGGGTGCGCTCGAATCGGCGCGCGCTACCTTCGCGTCGCGCTCATTTGAAATGACTTCGTCTTCGAGCTGCTTGACGAGCTGGCGCGTGTTCGAGAGGGCGTCCGTCTCGCGGTCGAAGCCCTCGTAGCGGTGGCAGCCCGTGCAGCCGCGTTCGTAGAAGAGGTCTTTGCCCTTGTTGAGCGTGTTCGCGCCTTGCAGCACGCGGTCGGCGGAGTGGCACTGGTTGCAGCCGGCCTCGGTGTTCTCCTTCGCGAAGAGCGGGTGCATCCAGAAGCGGTGGCGGCCGTGCCCCTTCTCCTCGGAGGTGGTGGCGCGGCCGTTGCCCCAGTGGCAGGAGGAGCAGCCGAACTTCTCCGGGTCGTGAATCTTGAGCAGCTCGTTCGAGGGGTGGCTGACGAAGGCGCGCGCGAGCGCGTCGGGGCGGCTGCGGCGGCCGCGCCCCGCGGGCATCATGTCCGCGGCGCGAATCGGGATGGGCGAGCGGATGCCGAGGTGGCACGACTCGCAGCGATCCACAACCATGTCGCCCTTGTAGTTGAGCTGCTTCATCCCGAAGTCGAAGTTACCCAAAGAGGCGCGCGTGAGACTGACCTGCTGCGCCGTGACTTCGGTGACGTTGTTCTTCAGGTAGTCGTCGCGGCGGCGCTCCAACTCGCCCGCGGGCTTCAGCAGGTCGCCCTTCTCGGCGAGGAGCCGGCCCTTCTCGTCCTTGAGCGAGACGTACATCGTCTCAAGCTCGTTGTAGTTCAACTCGCGCCGCTCGCGGCGCTGGCCCTCGGCGTCCACGGGGATGTTGACGGCGTCCTTCTGCTCCTTCATCCGTTCGAGGTCGCGGCGCATCTCCTCCTTGTCGTCGTCGTCGGCCTGCTCGACGTTGTAGCTGGCGACGGTGATGCGGCCGCGCCTGTCCTGGAACCTGTCGGAGATGGCGTCGAGCTGCGCGTCGATGAAGGAGACGCGCTTGTCGATCTCGGACTGCTTCGGGGCGGTGGAGGCGCGCGCGGCCTTGGCCTCGGCGTCGAGCCGCTGGTACTCGTCGCTCTTCTTGATCTCCTCTTCGGACTTGAAGCCGCGCTTCTCCAGCCGCTCCAGGTAGCGGTCGTAGCGCTTGACGAAGGACTGCTGGTACGACTTCCACGGGCGCATGCCGTAGACCTCGTCGTAGAGCGACCAGACGAGCACGCCCGTCAGGAGCAGCGCCGAGACGAGCAGGATGGCGCTCGTCGAGCGGCTCACGATGGGGTCGGGCGCGGGCGCTTCGCTGCTGCGCCTCGCCAGCTTGTCGGTGTCAGGAGTCTCAGCCACGGGTATGAATCCTCCGCTCTCGTTGTCCCTTCAGACGTTGAACCAGGGAGTGACCCAGATGTACTTGATGGTGAAAGCGAGGCGCAAAATGAGCTTCACGGGGAAGAGCCAGAGCACCGAGATGGCGAAGAACTGGAAGGTCAGGTATTGCAGGATGCTCGTGCGCGCCAGCAGCTTCTCCTCCAACTCGCCGTTGCGCGTGGCCCAGCCCTTGAGCCGGCCGAAGGACTTCACGTCCGCCCACTCCAGCCGGCGCCGCAGCATCAGCCAGTGGAAGAAGAGGCCGCCCACGATGAAGATGGTGCCGACGACGATGGCGCCGAAAACCTCCTTGAAGGGCGAGGTGTTCAGAAACGGCAGACCCCAGAGCGCGACGATCTCGTGCAAATCGCGGTTGCGGTCGAAGACGACGGCGTTGTGATCCCACGTCTGCCCCGGCCAGAACCAAATCCAGCCCGGCCCCCGGATGAACGTCCCGATGATGATGAGGATGATCCACATGAAGAAGCCCCACAGGAACATCATGACGGCGAAGCGCCGCTGCCGCCACGAATAGTAGCCGTTGCCCAGCGGGTTCGAGTCCACGTACGGGAAGACCATCAGGCCGACGACGAGCAGACCCGGCATCACCACGCCCGCGATCCACGGGTCGAAGTAGACGAGCATCTCCTGAAGGCCGAGGAAGTACCACGGCGCCTTCGAAGGATTCATCGTCAGGTTGGGGTTGGCCGGCTCTTCGAGCGGCGCATTGAGGAGAATCGACCAAGCGAAGAGGATGACAGTGACGATGACGGCAGAGAGGAACTCGATGCGGACGAGGTAGGGCCAGACGTGCAGCTCGCGCGCCCAACCGGGGCGCCACGGCTGCGTCTTGCGGTGGTGCGTCTTGGCGAGCGCCGGGTCTTCCTCCAGCTCGCCGATGAGCTGGTCGTTCTCCTTCGACTGCTTCAGGCCCAGCCAGGTGAAAAAGATGACGAGCGGAATCATCCCTACGATGGGGACGTTGTCGGGCGCCGAGCTGATCTTCCAGAGCTGTCCCCAGTCCTCGACCATCAGGGCGAAGAGGCCGAGCACGGCGATGCTGACCACGAGCCACAGCAGCCAGCGGTTGCTGCGCGGCCGGGGGATTGCCATTGACATGACTGTCTCTCCGAAGTTTTGATTTCGATTTTTGATTTGAAGAGTTTGGGATTCAGCGGCCGGCTCTTCGCATCGCAAATCTAAAATCGAAAATCACTTTTTCGCTGCCTTCATCTCGGATTCGAGCATGACGGGCGCGGGGCCCGAGATGCCGCCGTCCTTGCGTATGCGCCAGAAGTGGACGGCCATGAAGATTGAGATGACGACGGGGATGCCGATGCAGTGCCAGATGTATGAGCGCAGCAGCGCGTTCGCGTCCACGATGGAGCCGCCGAGCAGCCCGAAGCGCACGTCGTTGAACGGCGTCATCCCCAACTGCGGCCCGAACGGGCCTTCGCTGCCGAGCCCAGGCGTCGCGCGCGCCATGTTCGTCCCCACCGTCACCGCCCAGAAGCCAAGTTGGTCGTCCGGCAGCAGATACCCCGTGAACGAGAGCAGCAGCGTCAGCACCAGCAGCACGACGCCAACGCACCAGTTGAACTCGCGCGGACGCTTGTAGGAGCCGGTGAGCACGACGCGGAACATGTGGAGCCACGTCGTGATGATCATCAGGTGCGCCGCCCAGCGGTGCATGTTCCGCAGGAGCTTGCCGAACGGCACGTCGTGTTCGAGGTAGAGGATGTCTCGGAACGCCTGCACCTTCGTCGGGTGGTAGTAGAACATCAAGAGGATGCCGGTGAAGGTCAGCACGATGAAGAGGTAGAAGGTGATGCCGCCCATGCCCCACGTGAACGAGTAGCGCGTGGCGTCGCGGTTGACCTTCGCCGGGTGCAGGTGCAGGAAGACGTTCGAGAGGATGGCTAAGCTTCGGTTGCGCGGGTCGGAGCGGTCGTGCGAGACGCGGAAGATGGACTTCCAGAGCTGCGTCTGCTGCGGGTCTTTATAGGTCTTGGCCTCGGCCTCGGCGCGCTCCTTGAGCGCCACGCCCTGCGCGCGCGCCCGCGCGACCACCCCCGCGCCCTTTCCCTTCGGCGCGAGCTGGCCGTCGCCGTCGCCGTTCCCATCGGGTCGTTCAGGCTCCATGACCTCGTCTCCTACCGGGATGATTCAAGACGCCGCGAGGACGGCGCGGCTTCAGGCGATGGGCAGGTACGCGCCCTCTTCGTTGAACTGGTTGACCTTCCCCTTCTCGCGGAGGAAGAGCTTGTTCGTGTTGACGACGACCTGCCCCGTCGGGTCTAGATAGACCTGCGCGCGATCCATCGGGCGCGGCGCCGGGCCCTCGAAGTTGACGCCCTCGCTGTCGTAGCCGCTGCCGTGGCAAGGGCACTTGAACTTGTTCTCACTCGCCTTCCAGTCGGGCGTGCACCCGAGGTGCGTGCAGACGGCGCGGATGACGAACAGACGCTCGGTGTTCTTCACCACCCAGATGCGGTACTGCTGCTGCCACTTCGTGTCCACGCCGAGCGCGTAGTCCCCCGGGAAGCCGATGCGGAAGATGCTGGAGGGCTCGAAGAGGGCGCGCGGCAGGAAGAAGCGCGTCATCGCCGCGCCGACGACGGCGAGGAAGCTGAACAGGCTCCCCCAGACGATCCAGCGGCGCAACTGGTTGACCGAAGGGTCGGGAAGACTCTGCACGAGCGGCCCGGCGGCGGGCGGCTTCGCGGGGGTCTTCGACGCGACGGCCTTGGCGACGCCCGCGTTGACGGAAGGGGTCGGGGTGGATGTCGTCTTCGAAGCGCCCGAGTCGGGCGCGACGCGCGCGGCCGGAGGGGTCGCGGCCGGGAAAGACCTCGCGGGCGTGTCGCCCTGAGGCGCGTCCGCGGCGACCGTCCCCGAGGAGGCGCGGCGCGCGGGCGGCGTCACGGGCGTGCGCCCCGGCGCGGTATCGGGCCGGGCGGCATCGCCGCGCGCGGCGGCGAGCAGTTCCGAGACCGAGGGGCGTGCCCCCTCGGCCTGTTCTGGAACTCCCGTCTTGTCCCCTTGATCGTTCCCCTGAGCGCTGGATGCACTCTCGGCGGGCGGAGTTGGATTGTCGTTCTGATCCACGCCGCGACCTCCCTTCAGTTAGCTTTGACTTGAGAACCAGTCAGCAAGCCGGGGCTTCAGGCGTAGGCCATGCGCGAGACGGTACAATACACCGCAAGAAGAGCTGTGGGCTCGACTTTCCGCGCGTGGATTCAAATGCTAGTGCGTGACATGAAGTGCGCCGCGCCAAAATAACTGATTAAAATGGCTTGGCTTCGACGCCTTTATACCCCTTCCGCCCCCCGCGTGGCAAGATTTATTTTTTACTACGAGGGCGATGTGGCGACGTGTCAGACCTTTGCGACTTGAGCCGATGGGAGGCAGAAAATGTTAGTCAAACCGCACGTAGTCTTCTACACCAAGCCCGGCTGCCACCTCTGCGACGAGGCGCGGGCGGAGATCGCGCGGGCGGGTTGCGGGCAGTCCTACACCTTCGAGGAGGTGGACATTCTTTCAGACCCCGAACTAACTCGCCGCTACGGCTGGGACATCCCCGTCGTCCTCATCGACGGCACACACGCCTTCAAACACCGCCTCACCGCCGAAGAGTTCAGCACGGCCATACAGAACCGCGAGCGGTAGCGAGCGGGTGCGGGTGACATCAATCGTATTTCTGATGTCACCCGCACCCGCTCGCTACCGCTCGCGGTTCTGTATGGCCGTGCTGAACTCTTCGGCGGTGAGGCGGTGTTTGAAGGCGTGTGTGCCGTCGATGACGACGACGGGGATGTCCCAGCCG
>JBEVJD010000055.1:0-3331 GCA_040510435.1 Pyrinomonadaceae bacterium
GCGGGGCGTCTACGACGTGACGGCCGTCAGCTTCCACGCCTACGCGTACATCTCGGACAAGTACGTGCTGCTCCCGCACGGGGCCAGCATCGGCGAGGGCTACGGCCCCATCGTCGTCGCGCGCGAGCCGTACAAGGTCGAAGACATCCGCAAGTTGAAAATCGCCGTGCCCGGCACGATGACGAGCGCCTTCCTCGCGCTCCGCATACTTGAGCCGGAGTTCGAGTACGTGGTCGTCCCCTTCGACCAGATCATCGACGCCGTGCAGAAGGGCGAGGCCGACGCCGGCCTGCTCATCCACGAGGGGCAGCTCTTCTACCAACGGCTCGGGCTCCAGAAGGTCGTTGACCTCGGCGAGTGGTGGAAGGAGAAGGAGGGGCTGCCGCTCCCGATGGGCGGCAACGTCATCCGCCGCGACCTCGGCGCGGAGACGGTCGGCCGCGTCTCGGAGTACCTGCGCCAGTCCATCCAGTTCTCGCTCGACAACCGCCGCGACGCGCTGGCCTACGCCATGCAGTTCGCGCGCGACATGGACACGGAACTGGCCGACCGCTTCGTCGCGATGTGGGTCAACCAGCTCACGCTCGACTACACCGAGCGCGGCCGCCGCGCCGTCCAACTCCTGCTCGACCAGGGCTTCGAGCGCGGCGTCATCTCGCGCCGGGTCGAGGCCGAGTTCGTTCAATAGCCCCGGGTCGCGGGTTCAAAGTTCAATCTGCAACCTCGAACTTTGAACCTGCAACTTTGGGCTTCGGCCCCGCATCGAAGGGGTTGCTCGGCGGGCGTTTTATCCCTGACCCGAATGCCTCGCGCGCCTAAACCCCCGAAGTTCAGTCCGGAAGTGAAGCTTATGAGAAGAGTTCTTTTCCTTGCCCTCGCCGCCCTCCTGTGCTCGGCCTCGGCCGCGGCGCAGGCGCAGCCCGCCGCCTCCTCCGGCCCGACCGTCGTCAACCGCTCGGGCGCACCCGAAGACGTGGAGCGCATCATCCGCGCCTTCGCGCAGAAGGAGGCGGAGTTCCGCAAGGCGCTCAACGAGTACGGCTTCCGCCGCGAGGCCATCATCCAGACCATCGCCTTCGGCGGGCAGATTTCGGGCGAGTACCTCCGCGTCTCGCGCTTCGTCTTCGACGACAGCGGCAACCGCTTCGAGAAGATTCTGAAGTTCCCCGTCCCGACCATGTCGGAGATTCAGATCACGGCCGAGGATTTGGAAGACCTCGGCGGCGTCCAGTCCTTCGCGCTGGAGTCGTCGAAGATGCACGAGTACAACTTCTCCTACGTCGGCAAGGAGAAGATTGACGAGCTCGACACCTACGTCTTCGACGTGACGCCGAAAATTCTGTCCGACCAGCGCCGCCTCGCCGCGCTCAAGAAGACGAAGAAGCCGGAGCGCTACTTCCAGGGTCGCATCTGGGTGGACGATCATGACTTACAGATCGTCAAGTCGCGCGGCAAGGGCGTCCCTGAGTTCGACCAGCGCTTCCCCACCTTCGAGAGCTACCGCGAGCACATCGACGGCAAGTACTGGTTCCCGACCTACACCTACGCCGACGACACGCTGACCTTCAAGACGGGGCAGATCGTCCACCTCCGCATGCGCATCAAGTTCACCGACTTCGAGCTTCTGCGCGGCCGGTTCTCGATCATCGAGCAGACCGACGAGGACAAGGACGAGGAGCCCGCGAAGCCCGCGCCCACGCCCCCGGCGCAGAAGCCGAAGCCGTAAGGCGTTTTAATCGGAACGAGAAGACGGCGGCGCGAGTTTAAGATACTCGCGCCGCCGTCGTTTTTTGTCCGCCTCGATTCGGAGGGTTAGTTTGAAATTTCAACTCGAAACTTCAAATCCTCACCCCCTCGCCAACTCCTCGGCTATCGCCGCGTGCGTCCGCTCGGTGAGGCGTTTCACGTCTTCGCCGGCCGGGCCGGCGGTCTCGATGGGCGGGAGGACGACCATCTCGGCCGTGCCCGGGCGCGCGACGCCCGTGCCCTTCCCCATCAGCCCGTCGGTGTACTTGATGGCGACGGGCACGACGGGGACGCCGGCCTCGACCGCCATGTAGAAGCCGCCCTTCTTGAACGTCAGCAGTTCGCCCGGCCGCGCGCGCGTCCCCTCGGCGAAGACGCCGAACGACGTGCCCGCGCGCAGGCGGTCGGTCGCGGCCTTCGTCGTCCGCAGGGCGCTCTCGCGGTTCGTCCGGTCGATGGACATGATATTCACGAAGCCCATCCCGTAGCCCATAATCGGCACCTTCAGCAGCTCCTTCTTGGCGAGGATGCCGATGCGCCGCCGCAGGTGGTAGAAGAGCATCGCCGTGTCGAGGAACGAGCGGTGGTTGGCGATGAAGACGTAGGACTGCCGCGGGTCTAAATTCTCCAGCCCGCGCACGCGCACGCGCACGCCGCTCAGCCGCAGCCAGTTGCGCGCGCCGAAGAGCGCGTAGGGGTAGAGCCAATGTGGCCGCCCCGCGACCCGCGCCGCCGTAATCGACGGCGGGCCGATGACGAGTAGCAGCATCGCGGCCACGAACAGCGACCACCAGTACCAGAGCCTTCCGGCGAGCGTACGCCGCACGCCTGTGCTAGACTCGGCGTCCGTTCCCCCCACGCTTCGCTCTTGGCCTTCAATCTCTGTCGGAAGACTTTCAGGATGCATCCAGCGTTCCTTCGCCGCCCGTCTCTCTTCTTCGCCACCGCACTCGCGCTCTGCTGTCTGAGCACGGCCGCCGCCCACGCGCAAAGACGACGCCCGTCACGACCGACGCAACCGCCGCCGCCCGCCAGCGTCGGCCCGCCCGCGGCCGTCCCGGGGCGCGTGCCCTCGCCGCGCGACGTGCTCGGCTTCACGCCCGGCGACGACCGCAAGGTCGCCGACTGGAAGCAGATCACCGACTACTTCGGCCGGCTCAACGCGCGCGGCGGGCGCGTCCGCGTCCAGACCGTGGGCACCTCCACGCTCGGCCGTCCCATCCTCGCGGCTTTCATCAGCGCGCCAGAGAATATACGCGAACTCGACAGGTATCGCGAAATCCAGCGCCGCCTCGCCGACCCGCGGCTCGTCCGGGATGAGGCCGAGCGCGACCGGCTCGTGCGCGAAGGCAAGACGGTCGTCGTCGTCTCCTGCTCCATCCACTCGACGGAGATCGTCGCCTCGCAGATGTCGATGCAGCTCGCCTACCAGCTCGCCTCCGCGCAGGACGCCGAGACGCGCGAGATTCTCAACCAGACCATCCTCATCCTCATCCCCTCGCCCAACCCCGACGGCATCCAGATAGTCGCCGACTGGTATCGGCGCTCGCTCGGCAAGCCCTGGGAGGGGTCGGAGCCGCCCGAG
>JBEVJD010000056.1:0-5043 GCA_040510435.1 Pyrinomonadaceae bacterium
CGCAGCAGCAGGCCACGCTCGCCACGGCCGTCGCCGTCGACGACCACGAGGAGCGCGTGAAGGCCCTCGAAGCCGAACTCGCGGCGCTCCGCGCGGCGCAGGGCGGTCAGGCTGGACAGACAGGAACGTCGGGCCAGTCGGGAACGTCGGGCCAAGGTCAATCGGGGCAGACGGGCCAGTCGGGTCAGTCAGGTCAATCGGGCCAATCGGGCCAGTCAGGCCAGTCGGGGCAGACGGGCCAGTCAGGGCAGTCGGGAACGTCTGGCCAGACGGACCAGTCGGGAACGTCGGGCCCGTCCGACACCTCGGGGGAATCTTAATTCCTCGGTCAACATTTGTAGGGGCGGGGACACGTCCTCGGCGCGCTCTTCGACGAAAGACGCGGGCAGAGACGAGCCCCGCCCCTGCCGTTTTTTCAACGACCGGCGGCGCTAAGTTGTTGAAAAATAACCTGAAAAGCCGTCCGCGGCCGGGCGAGCCGGCAGACACCCCCGTGCATCTAAGCCGATGCCGGGTTTGCATCCTTTAGCGAAATAGAGAATATTAGAAAAAGGATTACAACTGGTCGCGCACCTTTGTCCCCGGTTCGCCCGCGCACGCCGAGAGGCGGTAGGTGGGGGCTGCGAGAGTTCGGCGCGCGAGGCGTTTATTAACAGAGGAAGATTAGATGGCGAAGAATTTAGTAGTGGTCGAGTCGCCCGCCAAGGCGAAGACTATCGGAAAATACCTGGGCCCGGACTATCGCGTGATGGCCTCCATCGGCCACATCAAGGACTTGCCGTCGAAGGGGCTCGGCGTTGACGTTAATAATAATTTTGAGCCGACCTACGAGGTCATCCCCGACACCAAGAAGCGCAACAACCGCAAGGTCGTAGCGGAACTCAGGAGCGCGGCCAAAGAGGCCGATGCCATCTACCTCGCCGCCGACCCCGACCGCGAGGGCGAGGCCATCTGTCAGCACCTCGCCGAAGAGATCGTGCCGAAGCGCCCGAAGAAGCCGCACTTCCGCGTGATGTTCAACGAGATCACGAAGCGCGCCGTGCAGGAGGCTTTCAAGGAGCCCAAACAGATTGACGAGAACCTCGTCGCCGCGCAGCAGGCGCGCCGCGTGCTCGACCGCCTGGTCGGCTACAAGGTCTCGCCGCTGCTGTGCCGCACCATCGGCGGGCGTCTCTCGGCCGGGCGCGTCCAGTCGGTCGCGCTCCGGATGGTCGTCGAGCGCGAGCGCGAGATCGAGAAGTTCGTCAAGACCGAGTACTGGACGGTCGGCGCGAACCTCTCGGCCGTCTCGCCGCCCGCCTTCGACGCGCGGCTGTGGAAGGTCGGCGAGCAGACGGTCAAGACCTCGGGCTTCGACCAGGACGTTAAGAAGAGCGAGATTCTCATCGGCGATGAGAAGACGGCGCGCGAGATTGTCGGGGAGGCCGAGCGCCAGCAGTTCGTCGTCTCCGAGGTGACGACGAAGGAGCGCCGGCGCAACCCCGTGCCGGCCTTCATCACGTCGAAGCTCCAGCAGGAGGCTTCGCGCAAGCTCTCGTTCCCGGTCAAGAAGACGATGATGGTCGCGCAGAAGCTCTACGAGGGCGTCGAGGTCGGCGCGTCGGAGGGCGCGGTCGGCCTCATCACCTACATGCGTACCGACTCGACGCGCGTCTCAGACGCGGCTCTGGCCGAGGCGCGCGAGTTCATCACGTCGCAGTACGGCGCGGCATATCTTCCCGAGAAGGCCGTCCACTACCGCTCGAAGAAGGACGCGCAGGACGCGCACGAGGCCATCCGGCCGACTGACGTGACGCGCACGCCCGACTCGGTCGCGCGCTACCTCGACCGCGACGAGCTGAAGCTCTACCGTCTCATCTGGCAGCGCTTTGTCGCCTCGCAGATGAACCCCGCGATCTTCGACCAGACGACCATCGACATCGAGGCCGGCCGCTTCCTCTTCCGCGCCACCGGCTCCGTGCTGAAGTTCGACGGCTTCCTCAAGGTCTACGAGGAAGGCCGCGACGAGAAGGCGGAGGAGGACGAGGAGGCCGCGCGCAAACTCCCGCTCGTCGCGGCGGGCGAGAATTTGAAGCTCAACGGCGTCACCCCCGAGCAGCACTTCACCGAGCCGCCGCCGCGCTATACCGAGGCGACGCTCGTCAAGGCGCTCGAAGAGAAGGGCATCGGCCGCCCCTCGACTTACGCGGCCATCATGACGACGATTCAGGATCGCGAGTACGTCGAGCGCGTCGAGTCGCGCTTCCACCCGACGGCGCTGGGGATGACCGTCAACGACCTGCTGGTCGAAGGGGGTTTCGACGACCTCTTCAACGAGACCTACACGGCGCGGATGGAGCAGGAACTTGACGAGATAGAAGAGGGCAAGCTCGCCTGGACGGCCGCGCTCTCGGAGTTCTACGAGAAGTTCGCGCGCGACCTCAAGGCGTTCGAGACTTACGTCAAGGGTCGCAAGCAGCAGGCCATCCCGACCGACGAGAAGTGCGAGAACTGCGGCTCGCCGATGGTCATCAAGCTCGGCCGCTTCGGCCAGTTCCTCGCCTGCTCGAACTACCCCGAGTGCCGCACCACGCGCGAGGTCGCGAAGCCGCAGACGGCCGCGGCCGACGGCGAAGGCGCGGGCGAAGGCGCGGACGGCGCCGCCGAGACGGCGGAAGAGATATGTGAGCTGTGCGGCAAGCCGATGGCGATGAAGCGCGGGCGCTTCGGCCCGTTCCTCGGCTGTACGGGCTACCCCGAGTGCCGCAACATCCGCCGCGTCTCGAAGAAGACCGGCGCGGTCGCGCCCGCGCCCGTGCCGATTGAGGGCGAGACGTGCCCGGTTGACGGCGCGCAGTTAGTCCGCCGCCACGGCCCTTACGGCGAGTTCGTCTCGTGCGCGAACTACCCGACGTGCAAGTACATCAAGCGCGAGACGACGGGCGTCGCCTGCCCGCGCCCCGGTTGCAAGGGCGAGATCGTCGTCAAGAAGTCGAAGCGCGGGAAGTACTTCTACGGCTGCTCCGAGTATCCGAAGTGCGACACCGTTTACTGGGACAAGCCCGTCGCCGAGCCCTGCCCGCAGTGCAACGCGCCCTTCATGCTTGAGAAGACGACGAAGAAGGGCACGACCCGCTCCTGCGTCCGCGAGGAGTGCGGCCACAAGGAGGACGTGCCCGCCGCGTCGGCGCCCGCGCCCGCCGCGAGCCGCGCGGGCAGCGAAGGCCGCGTCGCCAGCTAAGCCAAACCGACCTCAACCGAACGGGGGCGCGATTCAATAGTCGCGCCCCCGGTTGTGTTTTGCCCCGCCTCACATTAAATTTTATCCAAATTGTAACCTCCGTCTCGGCGGGCGCGTCTCTGTGGTAGAGACGCCCCGTGAGACTTTCGCAGGAGACTTCGTCAAGATGAGCTTGAGACGCCGGAACGCGGCGGCACTGTTGTGCGCGCTGCTGCTCTTCTCGAACCTTCCAGCCCATGCGCGGCAGACCCAGCCCGCGCCAGTGCCGCCCGCGCAGACGCCGCGCACGGCCCCGACGCCCGACCCAAACGACCCTGTCTGGCGCATACGCGACGAGGGCCTGAACCGCTCGCAGGTGATGCAGACCATCAACCACCTGACGAACGTCATCGGCCCGCGCCTGACCAACTCGCCCGGCATGAAGCGCGCCAACGAGTGGACGCGCGACAAGATGACGGAGTGGGGGCTCGCGAACGCGAAGCTCGAACCGTGGGGCGCGTTCGGCCGCGGCTGGGTGCTGAAGAAGTTCTCGGCCGACGTGGTCGAGCCGCAGACCTACCCGCTCAACGCCTACCCTAAAGCGTGGTCGCCCGCGACCTCGGGGCCGCTCACGGCCGAGGTCGTCTATGTGGACGCGAAGGACGAGCAGGGGTTGCAGAAGTTCAAGGGACAACTCCGCGGTAAGATCGTCCTCAACGGCGCGGTGCGCGACCCCGCCGCGCACTTCGAGCCGGAGGGGACGCGCCGGGCGGAGAAGGACTTGCTCGAACTCGCCAACGCGCCCGACCCCTCGACCCAGGCCCCCCGCTCGCGCCTGACTTCGGACATGCGCGCCTCGGCGCGCTTCAGCTCCGTCAAGCTCAACTTCTACCAGGAGGAGGGCGCCGCGCTCGTCATAGACCCGAGCCGCGGCGACGGCGGCAACATCTTCGTTCAGCAGGCGACGGTGCCGCAGCCGCTCCCCACGAACCCGCAGGCGCTTCAGGCGCTCCTCGACCGCGCGCCCGACGCGCCCCGCCAGGTGCGCGCGTGGGAGAAGACCGCCCCTAAGTTCGCGCCGCAGGTCGCGCTCTCCATCGAGCACTACAACCGCCTCGCGCGCGTGCTTCAGGCCGGCGAGCGCGTCCGCGTCTCCGTCAACCTCGACGCGCAGTTCGACGACTCCGACCCGACGGCCTACAACACCGTCGCGGAGATTCCGGGCACCGACTTGAAGGACGAGGTCGTCATGCTCGGCGCGCACCTCGACTCGTGGCACGGCGGGACGGGCGCGACCGACAACGCCGCGGGCGTCGCCGTCGCGATGGAGGCCGTGCGCATCATCAAGGCGCTCGGCCTGCAACCCCGCCGCACGATCCGCGTCGCGCTGTGGGGCGGCGAGGAGCAGGGCCTGCTCGGCTCGCGCGCCTACGTCGAGCAGCACTTCGGAAAACTTGAGACGCCGCAGCCGACGCCGCAGCCCGTCCCGCCGCCCGGCGGGGCCGAGAAGCAGCCGACGGCGCAGCCCACCCCGGCGCCGCCGCGGGGCCGTCTCGTGACGAAGCCCGAGTATGAGAAGTTCTCCGCCTACTACAACCTCGACAACGGGACGGGGCGCATCCGCGGCGTCTACATGCAGGGCAATGAGCAGGTGCGCACATACTTCCGCCGCTGGCTCGCGCCATTCGCCGACCTCGGCGCTCAGACCCTAACGCTCTCAAACACCGGCAGCACCGACCACGTCCCGTTCGACCAGATCGGCCTGCCCGGCTTCCAGTTCATACAGGACGCCGTCGAGTACAACACGCGCACGCACCACTCGACGCAGGACACGTACGAGCGCA
>JBEVJD010000057.1:0-7857 GCA_040510435.1 Pyrinomonadaceae bacterium
GCCGCCCGCGAGTTCCGCCAGCCCCGTGCCCGTGACGTACACGGTCGGCACCGACGCGCCTTCGACGCCGAGGCTGAGGTAGGGCGTCTTCTGTTCCTCGGTCGCCTGCACGGTGACACGCTCGGCCGTCGCACGCACGGGCGCCGCGACACCGGCCGCGCGCGCCGTCGGGGCGCTGATGAGACGCGTCGCCAGTGCGCCCACGCGCGCAACGAACGAGGCCGCGGGCCCTTCACCCGGCGCGGCGTTCGAGCCGCCGACGAGCAACAGGGCGAAGATTGGGAGCGCAAGAAGGCAGGCGGTGCGAGTATGTTTCATTGATAATCCTCGACGTTGATGACGGCTCACGTCCGTGCGTGCGGGCCGTGGTGGACGGTGCGTCGCCGCGGAAGACGGGGTGCGACGTAACGCTCTTCTCAACGGGCGACGGGGTTCGGAAGGCTGCGCCCGGGCAATCTTTTTAGATTGCCAGTTTCCCTCTATACTCTGCGCGGGCGAGCGGAGGGCGTAAGCCCCCGCTTCAACCCGAGCAGCCTTCCCGGTTTGGCTCTTCAATCACTCACGCGGAAAACGTCCTGCGGAACTCCCAAACCCGCGGCGACTTTTTCGGTGTCCGTTTTCACAGCCCGAATTCGCGTTTAAGGAGGAGGCGGTTGGAGCACACGCCGCACGACGTAACACGTTTACTTCAGGACTGGAGCGGGGGCGACGCCGCCGCGGCCGAACGGCTGGTGCCGCTCGTTTACGACGAGCTGAGGCGGCTTGCGCGGAGTTACCTCCGGCGCGAGCGCTCGGATCACACCTTGCAGCCGACGGCGCTCGTCAACGAGGCGTACCTCAAGCTCTGCGACCAGACGCGCGTGAGCTGGCAGAACCGCTCGCACTTCTACGGCGTCGCGGCACAGGTCATGCGGCGCATCCTCGTTGACCACGCGCGCTCGCACGCGTCCGAGAAGCGCGGCGGGCTCCGGCAACGGCTGTCGCTCGAAGAGGTCAACGTCCCGGCCGAGGAGCGCGCGGCCGAACTGCTCGCGCTCGACGAGGCGCTGCACAAGTTGGCCGAAGCCTTCCCGCGCAAGGTGCGCGTGGTCGAACTGCGCTACTTCGTCGGGATGAGTGTCGATGAGACGGCCGAGGTGCTCGGCATTTCGGACAAGACGGTCATGCGCGAGTGGGAGTCGGCGAAACTGTGGCTCTTCAGCGAGCTCGACAGGGAACTCGCATCGGGCGGAGGTGCTTAAGGTGACGGCTGAAATCGAGCGGCTGCGGCGGGTTGACGAGCTGTTGCAGTCGTCGCTGGCCTGCGGGCCGGGGGAGCAGGCGGCGCTGCTCGACGCGGCCTGCGCCGACGACCCCGCGCTGCGCGCCGAGGTCGAAGCGCTGCTCGGCTACCGTGAACGCGTCAAGGGCTTTATCGAAGTCCCGGCGCTCCCGCTGGCGGCCGGGCTGCTGGCGGGTGCGGGCGGAGACGAAGACGGCCTCAGAGGCCAGCAG
Organism: Pyrinomonadaceae bacterium; assembly: GCA_040510435.1. Lineage (GTDB taxonomy): Bacteria > Acidobacteriota > Blastocatellia > Pyrinomonadales > Pyrinomonadaceae > QHXN01. The sequence goes on from JBEVJD010000057.1 coordinate 1,495, forward strand.
ATTGGCCCGTACCGCATCGTCCGCGAGGTCGGGCGGGGCGGGATGGGCACCGTCTACCTCGCCGAGCGCGCCGACGGCGAGTTCGAGCAGGAGGTCGCGCTCAAGGTCGTGCGCCGCAGCTTCGCCGACTCGGAGCTGGCGCGCCGCTTCCGGCAGGAGCGGCAGATTCTGGCCTCGCTCAATCACCCGAACATCGCGCGCCTGCTCGACGGCGGCGTCAGCTCCGACGGCGAGCCGTACCTCGCGATGGAGTACATCGAGGGCGTGCGCGTTGACGAATACTGCGACGCGCGCGGGCTCCCTACGGCCACGCGGCTGCGACTGTTCCTCGAAGTCTGCCGCGGGGTCTCCTACGCGCACCAGCACCTCGTCGTCCACCGCGACATCAAGCCCTCGAACATCCTCGTCACGAAGGAGGGCGTGCCGAAACTTTTAGACTTCGGCATCGCCAAGCTGCTCGACCCCGAACGCGCCGGAGAGCACACGCGCACGGAGCTGCGCGCCTTCACTCCGGACTACGCCTCGCCGGAACAGGTCGGCGGCGGGCAGATCACGACGGCCTCGGACGTGTACTCGCTCGGAGTCCTGCTCCGCGACCTCCTGCGCGGGGCCGGCCGCTCGCGCGAGGCGAGGAGAGTTCCCGGCGGTTGGCGCTCGGAAACACCGGGACGGAAGACTGCGGCGGCGGGTCGCGCGACCGACGGCGAGGGCGAGGACAGGGAGGCTCAGACCAGACCGCGGAGGTTCGCGGCCGGCGAACTGGAGAACATCGTCGCGATGGCGCGGCGCGAAGACCCCGCGCGCCGCTACAGTTCGGCCGGCCAACTCGCCGAAGACATCCAGAGATATCTGGACGGCCGGCCCGTCCGCGCGCGGAAGGACTCGTTCACGTACCGCGCGTCGAAGTTCGTCAGGCGCAACGTGGTCGGCGTGTCGGCGGCGGCGCTCGTGCTGTTGTCGCTCGTCGGCGGCGTCATCGCGACCGTCTGGCAGGCGCGGCGCGCGACCGAACAGGCGGCCGTAGCGCGCACGGAGCGCGACCGCGCCGAGCGCCGCTTCGCAGACGTGCGCCGCCTCTCGAACGCCTTCCTCTTTGAGATCGCCCCGAAGATCGAGAGGCTCGAAGGCTCGACCGAGGCGCGCGAGGCGCTCGTCACGCGCGCGCTCGAATACCTCGACTCGCTGGCGCGCGAGTCGGGCGACGACCCGCAACTTCAGAGCGAGCTGGCGGCGGCCTACGAGAAGGTCGGCGACTTGCAGGGGGCGCCGCGCCGCGCGAACCTCGGCGACTTCTCCGGCGCGATTGCGAGCTACGAGAAGGCGCGCGACGTGCGCCAGCGGCTCCTCGAACGGAGCCCCGCGGACTTCGAGCAGCGCCGACGCCTCGCCGCCGTCCTCGCCGCGCTCGGCTACGTCCGCTGGTGGACGAGCGACGTGAGCGGCTCGCTCGCCGACTCGGCGCGTGCGCTGGAGATTTACGAACGGCTCGTCGCCGAGCGACCCGGCTCAGGCGAGCTGCGCGTCGCCGCCGCCGAGGCGCTGCTCGACCTCGCCACCACGACCTACTTCAACGAACAACTCGACGAAGCCCACCCGCTCGTCCTCAAAGCTCTCGCGTCGCTCGAATCGCTCGCGCGCGACGAGCCCGCGAACGTCGAGGCCGGGATGCTGCTCAGCAGGGGCTACACCCTCCAGGGCTCGATACTCTTCTGGAACACAAAGGAGCAGGAGGCCGACGCCGAGATGACGAAGGCCATCGCCCTCAGCGAATCGCTCGCCGCCGCGCACCCGCACGACGGCGTGCTCAAGCAGAGCCTCCTCGCCAACTATCTGCAAGCGTCGCAGATTTACCAGAAGGGCGATCCGGCGCGCTCGGTCGCCATCCTGACCCGGGCGCTGAAGGTCGCCGAAGAGTCGGTCGCCGCCGACGCCGCCAACACGCAGGCGCGGCAGGGCCTTGCGAAGACTTACTCGATGCTTGGCCTCATCGCGCTCCACATGGAGAAGCCCGGCGTGGCCGCCCCTCAGCTCGCAAAGTCGGCGGCGGAGTTCGAGGAATTGGAGAGAATCCAGCCGAAGAACCGGACGTACAAGCACGACATCGCAAGGGTTGCGACGTACCTCGGGATGGCGAAGTACCAGCAGCGCGACTTCGAGGGCGCGCTGGCAGGTTACCGGAAGGCACTCGCGCTCTACGAAGACGACTTGCGGGCCGACCCGAACAATATGTTAGCGTTCCGCAAACTCGCCAACGTCCACACCTACATCGCCGACGCGCTCCGCGACTCCGCGAAGACGGCGAACGGCGACGAGCGGCGTTCGCGCCTGCGCGCGGCGAAAGAGAGTCACCAGCGCGCCGCGGATGTCTACCTCACACTGCAAGCCCAGAACGCCCTCACCAAACTCGACCGCCAGTACCTCGAAGCAGTGCAAGCGGCCTTACGCCAGTACGAGCAGTGACGCTTGCGGCCCGTGGGGCGCGCTGCTCACTTGACCCGCGCTCGACGTAATTCGCGCGACGGCGCGCGACTCAAAAGAGGCATTCGGCAACGACGCATCCGAAGGTGATGAGCTTACAGCCGCATAACTTCCTGTTTGAAGTCTTACACTCCTTCCGGCACGCGGCCTCGTCGTAGGCTTTACAGTTGAGCGCGCAGGTGGCGTGGCCGCGCCGCGCCTCCGTCTCGAAGGTTGAGTAGGTGCGCAGGAACCTGGCGTGGAGCGCCGGGGCGTGCGCCGCCTCGCGGTTGCCGGCCAACTCCGCGACGGCGCGGTAGGTCGCCTGTGTCGCGCGGCGCAGCCCCGCGTCCTCGATGGTTTCGAGCCGTGACTCGGGCGGCATGCGTTCGAGCGCGGCGCGCGCGTTGGCCGCCAGCGCCTCTGACTCGACCTGATTCGCGTCGCGCCGCACGGCCTCCGCCGCGCCCGCCGGAAAGAGTTCCGGATGAGTGTTCGCGGCGGCGGCGGCGACGCACACGGCGCCGACGAGGACGAGAAAGAGGAGGCAGGGCGGCGGACGCCTCGACCGGCTCAGGCGGGCTTTGGGGTTAGTGTTCACGGTGTGAGTCTCCTTTCGGGTGCGAGTCGGCACTCGTCCGAACTGCGGCGCGCGGCGCTGAAGTAAGAGCAGCGGCAGGAAAGACGAAGGACGCCGCGCGCATGGCCGGGGGCTCTGCGGCGCGGCGTCCGAATCGGTCAGGCGAGATAGATGCAACCGCGTGGGCGGTCGCGCGCCGACCTCTTACGGTTTGGCTTTGACCCCTTCCACTACCCATGCGTTATCGAAGGCGTCGCGCAGAATCCTGATCTTGTCCCCGTAGGTGCCGAGCGAGTTGATGACCAGCGCCGCCTGGACGCCGTTGCCGTAGTCCATGATGCCGCTCGACATGCCGATTGGCGCGTCGTCGGAGCCGTACTTGAGGCCGCCGCCGTGCGCGTAGTAGTTGCCGTGCTTGCCCTGCACCGTCCCGTACTCCTTCGGCGGGCGCCAGCCGAGACGGAAGTCGTTCATCTTCTGGCGCGTCGCCGGGCTGAGAATCTTGTCGTTGTAGCGCAGGTGCGCGAGGAAGCGCGCGAGGTCAACCGCCGACAGGAACCAGCCGCCGCCGCCGCCCGAGAGGAGCCAGTCGCCGACGGCGTAACCCTTGACCTCGTTGGTCGAGTTGTAGAGCAGCGTCGGGACGGAATCGGCCGACTTGAACTCGGCGTCCTTGATGCCCATCGGCTCGAAGATGGTCTCGCGCAGGATGCGGCGAAACTCGTTGCTGACGGCCATGTTGAGCGCCACGTTGTCGTACTGCGCGAGGTAATCCCAGTTCTTGCGCGTCGCCTCGCTCGCCAGCATGTAGGGCAGGACGACGCGGAAGATGGCGATGTTGGCGTTGATGTATTTGAAGTCTTCCTTCTCGCGCGTGACGCCGTCGGCGATCCATTTCTGGAGCGCCTTGCCGTCGGTCGAGCCGCCGTTGTCGTTCATCCCGCTGTACTGCGAGAGCAGGTCTTTGAAGGTCAAGTCCTTCACGCCTGCGCCGCGCACCCACGAGGCCGGGAGGAAAGGTTCTATCTTCGAGTTGATGGTCAGGTTCGGGTGGCCGACCGCCTTGTTGTCCTGAATCGCCTTGAGCACGGCGGCCGCCGTGATGGTCTTCGTCACGCTGGCGATGTTCATGCGCTTGGTCGGCGACTGCTCGACGGGGACGTTGACCCCGTTCTCGTTCTCGTGGTCGCGTGCGCGCTGGGCCACCCCGCCCTTGCCGCTGCGCTTGAGCTGGCCGTCCACGTTGATGGCGTAGGCGTAGCCCGTGGCCTTCTCGCCCGCGAACGCGTTTTTGATGTTCTGCTCGAACTTGTCGAGGTCGAATCTGGCGCCGGTCGGGGGCTTCGGCGCGGCGCTCAAAGGGAGCGCGCCCCGCCTCGCCTCAGACCTCTCGGCGGCTTGATCCTGCGCCGACGCGCACGGCGCCGTCACGCACACGGCCAGGGCCGTGAGGGCGAAGACCCGCGCGCCGGAGGTGATAAATTTTCTGATCGCTTTAATGTTCATCATCGCTCTCCTTGATGGCCGTTGAAAATGTCGGCCGTCTTAACTGTCCCGCGTACTAATGCGGAGGCGCGGCGCGAAACCTATCAACGCGTCGGAGATTTTTTTTCAGGTGACGGAAGTGTTGGAGACCGCGTGTGTGATAAATTTTGTGCCCCGACGCGCGACGCGTGACACGTGACCCGACGCATGTTCCCCCTATGGCCGACCCGCCCGCACACGACGTGACCGAGTTGCTCGCCGCCTGGGGCGGCGGCGACGAGGCTGCCCTCGAAAGGCTCGTGCCGCTCGTCCACGCCGAGCTGCACAGGCTCGCGCGCCGCTACCTTGGGCGCGAGCGCGCGGGGCACACGCTGCAAACCTCCGCGCTCGTCAACGAGGCTTACGTTAGGCTCATCAGGTGGAAGGACGCGCGCTTCGAGAACCGGGCGCACTTCTTCGGCGTCTCCGCACAGTTGATGCGTCGCATCCTCGTGGACTTCGCGCGCAGCCGCCCGCGCGACGGCGCGGGGGCGCAGCCGCGACACCTCGCGCTCGACGAGGCGCTGGTCGTCTCGGCCGAGCGCGACGCCGACCTGATCGCGCTCGACGAGGCGCTGGAAGAGCTGGCGAAGCTCGACCCGCGCAAGAGCCAGATCGTCGAGCTGAGATTCTTCGGCGGGCTCTCGGTCGAAGAGACGGCCGAATACCTGAACGTCTCCGGCATCACCGTGATGCGCGAGTGGGCGCGGGCGAAGGCTTGGCTTTACCGCGAGCTGAACGCGGAAGAAGGCGGCGATGCGGGCTGAGCGATTCAGGCAGGTGGACGCGCTGTTCGCGGAGGCGCTGGACGTGCCCCCGGGAGAGCGCGCCGCCCTGCTCGACGCCGCCTGCGCGGGCGACGCCGATTTGCGCGGCGAGGTCGAGTCGCTGCTCGCGGCGCACGAGCGCGCCGGAGACTTCATCGAGACGCACGCGCTCGAAACGGCTGCCCGGGCGCAGGCACGTCAGTTGGCCGGCGCGGCGGGTCGCCGGGTCGCTCACTATCAGATACTTTCGCCGCTCGGCGCGGGGGGTATGGGCGAGGTCTATCTCGCACTCGACACCAGGCTCGGCCGCCGGGTCGCGCTCAAACTCCTGCCCTCCGAGTTCACGCAGGACGCCGAGCGCGTGCGCCGCTTCGAGCTTGAGGCGCTCGCGGCCTCGGCCCTCAACCACCCCAACATCGTCACCATCTACGACATCGGCCGCGCCGACGACTCGCACTTCATCGCCGCCGAGTTCGTCGAAGGCCGCACGCTCCAGAACTTGATAGCCGGCGCGCCGCTCAAGACCGAAGAGGCGCTGAACGTCGCCGCGCAGGTGGCCGAAGCGCTCGCGGCCGCGCACGCCGCGGGGATTGTCCATCGCGACATCAAGCCCGACAACATCATGCTCAGGCCCGACGGTTACGTGAAGGTGCTCGACTTCGGCATCGCCAAACTGACCGAGCCCGGTTCGTCGGCGGACGCCGCGCGCGGGTCCGCCGGGGCAGGGCAGACGGAGACGGGCGCGGTCGTCGGCACGGTCGCATACATGTCGCCGGAGCAGGCCCTCGGCCGGGCGGTGGATCAACGCACGGATGTCTTCAGCCTCGGTCTCGTCCTCTACGAACTGCTCACGGGGAAGCACCCCTTTCGCGGGGAGACCAGCGCCGCCACGTTCGACGCCATCCTCAACCGCGACCCGCCGCCGCCGAGCCTGCGAGACCCGGAGGCCGCCCCCGAACTCGAAAGGGTCTTACTGAGGGCGCTCGAAAAAGACCGCGAGCTGCGTTACCAGACCGCGTCCGACCTGCGCGCGGA
>JBEVJD010000058.1:0-11997 GCA_040510435.1 Pyrinomonadaceae bacterium
TGTGCCGGGAGCGTTCCCCGCGGGCCACAGCAGTGCGGCGCAGAGAACGCATAAGGCGAGGGGTATGGCGTAGCGACTGCGACGCGCCGTCCGTGTGCTCATCGTGTAATCTCCTTTGACGCCACTCCGAGGAAGGCAGCTACTTTACACGGGGCGGCCTTCAACTTCTAACTCGGGCGGCGCCTCTCAATCGTGTTATCATCCCGGCGAACCCAGACAAATAACAGAGGGGATGTGCCGATGTCACTCTTGATGCGCCTGCTCGTGTCGTGCCTGCTTTGCCTGACTGTCTGCCCGGCCGCGGCGGCGCAGTCGAAGTCGGTGCCGAGCGACAAGTTCCGCCAGCTCGAAGAGGAGTTGCCGACGCCCAACGAATACCGCGCCGCGTCGGGCGCGCCCGGCCACAGGTATTGGCAGCAGCGCGCCGACTACGTCATCGAGGCTGAGTTAGACGACGTGAACCAGCGGCTCACCGCGAAAGAGACCGTCACCTACCACAACAACTCGCCCGACGCGCTCTCCTACCTCTGGCTCCAGCTCGACCAGAACCACTTCGCCGCCGAGTCCGAGGCGAACACGACGCGCGCGGCCCCCATCTTCACGCCGACGCCCGAGCCCGGCGACGAGTACACGGAGTCGCACCGCATCCCTTACGCGACGCTCGACCGGCTGCTCGCGCAGGAGGTCTTTCAGGGCGGCCACCGCGTGACGGCCGTCCGCGACGCGCGCGGCAACCCGCTGCGCTTCACCGTCGTCCGCACGATGATGCGCATCGACCTGCCCGCGCCCCTCGCGCCGGGGCAGAGCACGACCTTCTCGGTCGATTGGAACTACCTCATTAACGACGCGAAGCGCCTCGGCGGGCGCTCCGGCTACGAGTTCTTCCCGAGGGACAAAAACTATATCTACGAGATCGCGCAGTGGTTCCCGCGCATGGCCGCCTACTACGACGTGACGGGCTGGCAGCACAAGCAGTTCCTCGGCTCGGGCGAGTTCACACTGGAGTTCGGCAACTACCGCGTGCGCCTGACCGTCCCCGACGACCACGTCGTCACCGCCACCGGCGTCCTGCAAAACCCGCAGGAGGTCTTAACGCCCGCGCAGCGCCAACGCCTCAAACAGGCGGAGACTTCGAGAGAGCCGGTCTTCATCGTCACGCCGCAGGAGGCGAAGACAAACGAGGCGTCGAAGCCGCGCGGCAAGAAGACGTGGGTCTACAGCGCCGACAACGTGAGGGATTTCGCCTTCGCCTCGTCGCGCAAGTTCATCTGGGACGCGCAGGGGCACAACGTCGAGGGCAACCGCGTGATGGCGATGTCGCTCTACCCCGTCGAGGGCGAGCCGCTCTGGTCGAAGTACTCGACGCACTCCATCGTCCACACGCTCAACGTCTACTCGCGCTACTCCTTCACCTACCCGTACCCCGTGGCCATCTCGGTCAACGGCCCCGTCGGCGGGATGGAGTACCCGATGATCTGCTTCAACGGGCCGCGCCCCGAGACGGACGGCACCTACACGGCGAAGACGAAGTACGGGCTCATCTCGGTCGTCATCCACGAGGTCGGGCACAACTACTTCCCGATGATCGTCAACAGCGACGAGCGGCAGTGGACGTGGATGGACGAGGGGCTCAACAGCTTCCTCCAATTCCTGGCCGAGCAGGAGTGGGAGACGAACTACCCCTCGCGGCGCGGCGAGCCGCAGAACATCACCGAGTACATGGCTTCGGCGGCGCAGGTGCCGATCATGACCAACTCGGAGTCGGTCTTGCAGTTCGGCAACAACTCCTACGGGAAGCCGGCGACGGCCCTGAACGTCCTGCGCGAGACGGTGCTCGGGCGCGAGCTGTTCGACTTCGCGTTCCGCGAGTACGCGCGGCGCTGGAAGTTCAAGCGGCCGATGCCCGCCGACTTCTTCCGCACGATGGAGGACGCCTCGGGCGTTGACCTCGACTGGTTCTGGCGCGGCTGGTTCTACACGACCGACCACGTGGACATCTCCATCGAGAACGTGCGCCTCTACTCGCTCGACACGCGCGACCCCGAGGCGGACAAGGCCGCGCGCCGCCGCGAGCGCGAGGGGCGGCCGCAGACACTCTCGCAGCAGCGCAACGCCCCGCTCCCGAAACGCGTGGACGAGTTCCCGACGCTCAAGGACTTCTACAACACCTACGACGAGTTCGCCGTCACCGAGCGCGACCGTGAGGAGTACCAGAAATTCCTCTCGACGCTCACCGAGAGCGAGAAGGCGCTACTCCGCACCGGCATGAACTTCTACGTCGTGGACTTCAAGAACGTCGGGGGCCTGGTGATGCCGCTCATCCTGCGGATCGACTACGCCGACGGGACGAACGAGGAGTTGCGCATCCCGGCGGAGGTATGGCGCTACGATAACTTCGCGGTCTCGAAGCTCCTCATGCGGAAGAAGGAGGTCGCCTCCTTCACGCTCGACCCGCACCTGGAGACGGCCGACACAGACCTCTCGAACAACAGCTTCCCGCGCCGCCCCGTTAAGACCCGCTTCCAACTCTTCAAGGAGCGGACGCGGCCGAACCCGATGCAGCAGCAGGAACGGAAGCAGACGCCCGAGGTGCCGAGGAACCCATGAAGCTCTCGACTCGCGTCACGGCGGCCGCGCTGCTCGCGTGCGCCGCGCTGTGGGCGGTGGCCGCGCACGCGGCCCCGTTCCTGCGCACGGCGGCTCACAAGTACTACACGAGCCTCGCGCAGGTCGAGTACAACGCAGAGGACAAGTCGGTGGAGGTCTCCGTGCGCGTCTTCGCCGACGACCTCGAATTGGCGCTGACGCGACGCGCGGGCCGCAAGGTCAGTCTCGACCGGACGAAGGACGTTGACGGGCTCGTCCTGGCTTACCTCCGCGACACGTTCGAGATCAGGAACCGCGACGGCGAGACGAAGGCGCTGAGGTGGGTCGGGATGGAACTGCGCGCGGGCGTTGCCTGGCTCTACGTCGAGGCGGAGATGCCCGAAGGGCTCGCGGGCGCGCGCCTACGCGACCACGTACTCTTCGAGTTATTCGAGAAGCAGGTCAACACGGTCAGCGTCCGCTACCCGGGCGTGAAGGCGGACATCGTCTTCGCCCGGGGCGACGGCGAGCGAACCGTGCCCGCGCCCCGAAAGTGATACGCCGGGGGCGTTGAAGTTAACCGAGGATGCATCGGCAGATGAAAATACTACTCCTGACATTCGCGCTCGCAGTGACCATCGTCTCCGGGGCGCGCGGCCAGACGACGGCGCCCGAACCCGGAAAGCCCCTGACCCAGGAACTGGAACTGAAGGCGCTCGACCTCTCGTGGCACGAGGCGGTGGCGGCGCGCGACCTCGAAGCGCTCGGCCGGCTGCTGGCGGACGATTACCAGTTCGACCTGGACGCGAGGCGGATGCTCTCTAAAGCGCAGGAGGTCGCGGCCGTCGGGGCGTCCGACCCGCTCTTCGACTTCGGCGCCTTCAAGCTCGGCGACGTGAGCGTCAGGGTCGAGGGCGAGAGGGCGACCGTCTCGGGGATACTCATCACGAGGCCGGCCGGCGCGGACAAAAAAGTGCGCCTGCGCTACTTCTACACGCGCGCGCTCATCCGCCGGGACGACCGCTGGCAGATTCTCTCGTCCCGCCTCGTCTCGTTGGCCGCGGGAGAGCGCTGACACGCCCGAACCCCTTCCCGCCTCACCCGCACGCATTACCGGACGGCGCCGCACCACGAGCGCCCGTCACATGTCGCCGGGGCGATTTCGTATTGCCTTCCAATACGGGCTGTGATATTCGTATTGGTTAGACATAGGAGGCCGTTCCGTGAGCGACAAGGCGGATGTTCGGCAGGGCACGCTCGCCCTGATGGTACTCAAGACGCTTGAGGCGTTGGGGCCGCTGCACGGCTACGGCATCGCCCGCCGCATCGAGCAGACCAGCGGCGGCCTGCTCTCCATCAACTACGGCACGCTCTACCCCGCGCTCCTCAAGTTGGAGCAGGAGGGCTTCGTCTCTTCGGAGTGGGGCGCGTCCGACAACAACCGCAAGGCCAAGTTCTATAAACTGACGCGCGCCGGCCGCCGCCAACTCGCCAAAGAGACCCGCGAGTGGGAGCGGACGGCGGCCATTCTGGCGCGGTTCTTCGAGCCGGCGGAGGAGTCCTGATGCGCGCCCGACAACTGCGCGGCCTCCTCGTGCGCGCGGCCGGCCTCTTCGGGCGAGCGCGCCGCGACCGCGAACTGGCGGAGGAACTTGAGTGTCACCTCCAAATGCACGTCGAGGACAACCTGCGGGCCGGGATGGAGCCACGCGAGGCGCGGCGGCAGGCGCTCGTCAAACTCGGCGGCGTCGCCCAGACGGCGGAGGCATACCGACGGCAGAGGGGGCTACCATTGTTTGAGACATTCATTAAAGACCTCCGGTACGGCGTGCGCAGACTGGCGAAGAGTCCGGGCTTCACGGCCGTCGCCGTCCTCTCGCTCGCTTTGGGCATCGGGGCCAACACGGCCATCTTCAGCCTCGTCAACACGGCGCTGCTGCGCCCGCTGCCCGTCGAGCGGCCCGAGCAGATCGTGTCGCTCGCGAACGCCGCCGGCAGCCGCGGCTTCCCGGCCTTCTCCTACCCGAACTACAAGGACTTTCGCGACCGTAGCGGTGAGGTCTTCGACGGGCTCTACGCCTACCGCTTCGCGCCGCTGAGCGTGAGCCACGAAGGCACGAGCGAACGGCTGTGGGGCTACGTGGTGACCGGCAACTACTTCGAGGTGCTCGGCGTGCGCGCGGCGCTCGGGCGCGTGCTGACGCCCGACGACGACCGTCTGCCCGGCGCGCACCCGGTGTGCGTCGTGAGCTACGAGGGCTGGCAGAGGCGGTTCGGCGCCGACCCCGCGGTCGTCGGCAAGAGCCTGATCGTGAACGGCCGCAGCTTCACCGTCGTCGGCGTCCTGCCGCGCGGCTTCTACGGGACAGAGATCATCGCGGCGCCCGAGATGTGGTTCCCCGTGTCGATGCAGTCAGAGATCGAGGTGGGCAACAGTTGGCTGAATAAGCGCGGCGTGGAGAACCTCCTGATTCAGGGGAGGCTCAAGCCCGGCGTCGGCATGGAGCGCGCGCGGGCGGCGCTCGAAGGGATCGCTTTACAGTTGGAGCGCGAGTTCCCGGAGGTCAACGAGGGCCGGCGGGTTACGCTGTCGCCGCCCGGCTTCATCAGCGGCGGGATACGAGGGGCGGTGCTGGGCTTCACGGGGCTGCTGATGGTCGTCGTCGCCTGCGTGCTGCTGCTGGCCTGCGTCAACCTGGCGAACCTGCTGCTGGCGCGCGCGGCCGAGCGGCGCAAAGAGATCGCCATGCGCCTCGCACTTGGCGCGAGCCGGCTCCGGCTCGTGCGGCAGTTGATGGCCGAGAGCATGTTGCTGGCCATTGTGAGCGGGGCGGTCGGGGTGCTGCTGGCCTACTGGCTGGTGCAACTCGCGGTCGGGCTCAAGCCGCCGGTGGACGTGCCGCTGGCCATCGACCTGCACCTGGATTACCGCGTCATGGCCTTCACCTGCGTGATGTCGCTCGTGACCGGGGTGCTGTTCGGATTACTGCCGGCGTGGCAGGCGACGAAAGTCGAACTGCTGCCGGCGCTCAAGGACGAGACCGCGTCCGGCGGCTTCCGGCGCTCGCGGCTGAAGGGCGGCCTGATCGCGTTGCAGATCGCGCTTTCGCTCGTGCTGCTGGTCGGCGGCGGCCTGATGCTGCGGGCGTTGCAGAGGGCGCAGACGCTCGACCTCGGCTTCGACCCGACTAACGCTTTGGAGATGTCGTTCGACCTGCGACTTCAAGGCTACGACGAGGCGCGCGGCCTTGAGTTCCAGCGGCTGCTGCTGGAGCGCGTGCGCGCGCTGCCCGGGGTGCGTGCGGCCGGGCTCGTCGACCTCGCCCCCGTTGACCTGCACTTCTCAAGGGACTCCGTGTTCGTCGAGGGTCAGGTGCAGGAGCGCGCCTCGAAGGCGCCGCGGGCCATGACGAGCCGCGCCGGCCCCGGTTATTTACAGGCGATGAGCACGCGCCTCGTGCGCGGGCGCGACTTCGACGAGCGGGACGACGAGAAGGCGCCCCCGGTGGCTATCGTTAACGAAACTTTCGCCCGCCGGTTCTGGCCCGGCGAAGAGCCGCTCGGCAGGCGCTTCCGTCTGGGCGGTTCGGAGTCGCCGCTGACGGAGGTCGTCGGCGTGGTCGGGGACGGCAAGTACGCGGGGCTCAACGAAGAGCCGCAGGCTTACGTCGTCCGGCCGCTGTCTCAAGCCTACACGGGGACGAACACGCTCATCCTGCGCACCGACAGGGACGCGCGCGAACTGCTCGCCGCCGTGCGCAGAGAGGTGCGGCAACTCGACCCGCACCTGCCGGCCGCGGGCAAGCCTTTGGAGGAGCGTCTGGCGATGCCGCTCCTGCCCGTGCGGTTGGCGGCGGCGCTCCTCGGGGGCTTCGGGCTGCTGGCGCTGCTGCTGGCCGCCGTCGGCATCTACGGCGTGATGTCGCACGCCGTGTCGCGGCGCACGCGCGAAATCGGCATCCGTGTGGCGCTGGGCGCGCGGGCGTCGGACGTGCTGCGGCTCGTCATCGGGCAGGGGATGGCGCCGGTGCTGTTGGGGGTGGCGGTTGGTCTTTTGGCGGCGCTGGGGCTGGCGCGTTTGGCGAGGAGTCTGCTGTTCGGCGTGTCAGCGGCCGACCCGCTGACCTACGTCGGCGTGGCCGCGTTGCTGACCGGCGTGGCGCTGCTGGCCTGCTACGTGCCGGCGCGGCGGGCGACGAAAATAGACCCGATGGCGGCGCTCCGCAACGAGTAGAAGGCTACGCCGAGTGGACTCACAAAAGGAACCGGGGCTCCTGCACCCGGGGTTGCAACGAGGACGCTCCCCTTTGGCTCAGGCGCGGCCGCCGAAGCGGCGCACGAGCAGTTCGAAGCCCGGCGCGTCCGAGGCCACGATCCGGCGGTAGCGTCCCAGGGCGGCACGCAACTCCTTCGACGTGGCGCCACCGGAGATCAGTCTCTCCACGTCCGCCATGATGAGTTCCCGCGACACCGCGCTGTGATAGACCCACGAAAGGTAAGTGCTCTCGCTCCACACCGCCTGCTCGACGCCCCGCCCGTCGCGCGTGAGGAGCGCGAGGAGGTGCTCGCGCCCGTCCACCACGACGTTGACCCACTGACCCGGCCAGCGCTCCACGACGGCGCGGCCTTCGGGATGGACGAAGACCTCGGCCTCACGCAGCGACACGGGCTCGTACGCCTTGGCGGCGACGACGACCCCGCGCGCCGCGGCGGCCTCCGCCTCAGGGCGCAACTCCTCCAGCGGGGCTGGGAAAGCATCAATCAGCGCGACCCGCTCGGCGCGCTCAAGCATCCGGCGGCAGCGCTCAATCACCTGGTCGCGCGAACGGAGTTGGTAGACGCGGTCGTCGGTTGACACGCTCTGCAACTCGGCGAGGGCGGCCGCCGCGCGCTCCCGGCTCTCGCGGAAGCCACGCTCCAGGAGCCCGAGCACTTCGGCGGCCGGCACCGCGTGGACGACGCGGCTCGCCCCGTCTTCGACGATGACGGCACCTTTGGCCTGCAACGACTCGACGGCCTTGTAGACGTTGGCGGCCGGCTTACCGACGAGCTGCGCGACCCGGTAAGCGGTCATCGGCTGGTGCTGCGCCAGCGCCGTGTAGACCTCGGCCTCGAGGCCGGTGAACCCGAGTTCGACGAGCGCCCGGACGCTCCGCTCGGTACTCACTGCGCGCCCGCCCCCGCGGCCTTCGACGCCCTGAGCGGCGTGAACGCGACCCGCTTGTTGCCGTAGTCGAAGACGATGCGGAACTCCTTCAGGAAGCCGGCGCCGATGTTGCCGATTGTGTAGGCGTCGGAGAAGGCCCCCTCTCCCGCGCTGGCGAACTCCACCTCCGGGCTCTCGAAACGGTGGCCGGCGAGCTCGAACCACGCGAGCTTGCCCCTCCGTGAAGGGCGCGAGCCGCCCACGCCGCCCGACCGTCCCTCGCGCGTCTCGCGCCCCGCGAGCAAGCCGAAGCGCTCGACAGCCGGGGCGTGAATCGTCACGGTCTGGTCGGAGCCGGTGTCGATCTTGAAGAGTCCCCCGCGGTCTCCCTCGAAGCGCGCCCGCACGGCCGGGTTGCGGCCGCTGAAGAACATCTCCTGCCACCGCGCGCCCTCGAGCCGGTAGCGGGCCGGGTCGTGGAGTGAGACGGCCTCGCCCGACATGTCTATCTCGACGGCGGCCCGCGCGAAGAGTTCGCGGCCGACGATTCCGCCGACCGGGAGGCCGAAAGCGTTTGTCAGAAAGCCGAGGTCGAGGTCGAGATACCGCGCGCGGGTCATCGTCAGCGGGCCGAGCCGGAGCGGCCCTCCCATGCGGAAGCGAGTCCTGGTCGTGCCGGCCACGCCGACGGCGACGATCTCGCCGACCGCCGGCATCCCCAAACGATCCGCGACCTTCTGGTCGATCACCATCGTGCCCGCCCCGCTGTCGAGAATGAACCAGCCGACATCCTGCCCGTTGACGAGCGGATGCACGAGCAGGTGCCCGGACTTAGCACGCCTGACCTCTAAACGCGCTGGCGCCGCCGTGTCCCAGCGCGTGTCGGCAGGCCGCGCGGTGACGGACCGGTAGCGCGCCCGCGACGAGCCCGGCGCGGCTGCGACGGTGCGGATTTCGGTGACGCTCGTTGTCTTACCGAGTGTGCGGGTTACCCTGTGCGGGAAGCGGAAGCCCAGCGCCTCGCGGTAGTCGCCAAGCTCCACGACCTCTTCGCCGCCCACCCCGCGGCGCGTAACCGTCTTCGGGAGCCACGTCGCGCGGTCAACGAAGACCGTCGCCTTGAGCAGGCCATTCTTGAGTGCGAGATTGAAGGCGACCTGACTGTCGTCCGTCTTCGCCGCGTCTACCGAGACGGCGAACGGCCCGTCGTCGGCCAGCCAACGGCCGGAGCGGATCGCGGCCTCTAACTGCGCGAGTTCGAGGTCTTCGAGTTCGAGCGGACGAGGCATGCCCGACCAGTCCAACTCCCACCCGGCAGACCCGTCGAAACCGGTGACGCTCCCGAGCGGCCCCTCGATGTCCGTCCTGAATCGGCCGTCGGGCGTGAACAGGAGCGTTAACTTCGAGTCGAGGCCGCCGACGCGCGCCGTGCCTTCCGCGAGCACGCCGGCCTTGCGCGCCCGCAGGCGCTCGTAGCCAATCGCCGCGCGGACACGCGCCAGAGCCTCGGCCTCCGGCGGCGTGCCCTGTGCCGACGCGGGCGCGGCGGCGGCAACAATGAGCAGCAACAGCCATACAGTTCGTTTCGTCAATGCTTTCGCCATTCGACAACCTCCGCAGAATTTGTCAGTAGTACGAACTACTAACAAGTTCAGTTTCAGACTAAATCAAGTCGAATGCGGCATCAATCAAACGAAAAATGTCGCAACCCTGCGAACGAATCGCGCGGCCCAAGCCCACCCGACGCGCGTCTCGTCCCTCCCATGGCGCGGTTGGTCACAATCCCGTTCCGCGCGCGCCGCGTCGTGTGTATGATGCCTCGGCCTGCGCTCATCCCGAACGCCACACCGCCACGGAGCCCTGTTTGATGAAGAAGAAGACGCTCGTACTCTTACTGCTGCTCTTAACATTCCCCGCGGCCGGCACGGTTCGCGCGCAGGGCGCGGCGGCGCGCGTCACGGTCTTCGAGCATGTCAACGTCATCCCGATGGATCGCGAGCGCGTGCTGCGCGACCAGACCGTCGTGGTGCGCGACGGACTCATCCGTGAGGTCGGTGACGCGCGCCGCGTGCGAGTGCCGAAGGGCGCGCTGCGCGTTGACGGGCGCGGCAAGTACCTCCTGCCCGGTCTCGTGGACATGCACACGCACCTCTTCTCGGACGACGACTTCCCCGAAGAGTTGGCTGCGGACGAGTTGGCGCTGATGCTCGCCAACGGCGTGACGACGATTCGCCTGATGATCGGCACGCCCGAACATCTCGCCATGCGCCGCGAGGTCGAGGCGGGGCGCCTGCTCGGCCCGACGCTCTACGTGGCGAGCCCGCAACTGGCCGGGCGTGCCTACGGCGGCGGCGTCTTCAACGGCCGGGTGGTGAAGACGGCCGAGGAGGCGCGCGCCGCCGTCCGCGACTTCAAGGCCGCCGGCTATGACTTCATCAAACTCACAACCGAGATCACGCCCGAGGTCTACGACGCCGCGACCGCGGAGGCCCGCGCGTCGGGCATCCGCGTCGTCGGCCACGTGGACGTGCGCGTCGGACTCCGGCGCGCGCTCGCGGCCGGGCAGCAGATCGAACACCTCGACTCGTACATGGAGGCCGTGCTGCGGGACGACGCGCCCTCGAAGGCGTCGGTGTCGGACGTGGGCGTCTGGCGCAAGCGCAACTGGGAGAGTTTAGACTACGTGGACGACCGCAAGGTCGAGGAGGTGGCGCGGGCGACGGCCGCGGCGGGCGTCTACACCTGCCCGACGCTGACCTTCTTCAAACTCACCTTCGCCGTCGAGCCGTCGGAAGAGGAAGTGCGCGCGCGGCCCGACTACCGCTTCTTCCCGCAGTCGATGCGCGAGTCGCGCCACGCCGCGCTCAAGCGTTTCTGGACGGAGCCGCCGACGGCCGAACGCCGCCGCCGTTACCAGGGCGTGCGCGACCGTCTGGTCAAAGCCATCCACGACGCGGGCGGGAAGATCATGGCCGGGTCAGACACGCCGGAGCTGTTCCTGCTCTACGGATTCACGCTGCACCGCGAGCTGCGCAATCTGGTGGAGGCGGGTCTGAGCCCCTACGCCGCGCTCGCGGCCGCGACGCGCAACCCGGCCGAGTACCTGCGCGTGCTCAACCGCGTCGGCACCGTCGCGCGCGGGCGTCGCGCCGACCTCCTCCTGCTGGAAGCCAACCCGCTCGACCAGATTGCCAACACCGAGCGCCGCGCGGGCGTCATGGTGCGCGGCCGCTGGCTCCCCGAATCGGAACTGCGCGCCATGCGCGACCGCATCGCCGAAAAGTTCGAACAAGTCCCCGCGCCGGGCCTCACTCAGGCGTTAAAGTCTCGCCGACAATAAAATCAACCACACCCTCCAGACGACCGGAGCTGGCGAAGGCGGCGCGCTGTCGTGCCGCCCCGTTGCCCCGCCTCAGGGTGGCGCGCACCAGTTCGCTGACTTCATCCCACGCCTGATCTTCCTCAAGGGCGTCACGCAGCCGCGCGAGCAGGCGCTCGACCAGCTCATGGGCCGCCACGGCCTCCCCCTGCTCCACGTCAATCAGGTCGGCGTCCAGTCCGTAGCGGGCCGCGCGCCACCCCGCCGCGGGCAGCAGTTCGGGGCGCACGCGCGCGAGCGGCTCGTCCCGCACGGCCTGCCCGTAGCAGGTGCGCGTGAGCGCCCGGGCGAGCCCGGCAATCATGACGGCCTCGTCCACGGACAGGCACACGTCGGTGACGCGAAACTCCAGCGTCTCGTATCTCGCAGAGGGGCGCAAGTCCCAGTAGATTTTGGTCGCGTCGCCGGCACTCCCGGTCGCGACGAGTGCCTCGACCAGTGTGTCGTATTCGGCGCGCGAGCCGAACTCGTGCGGCGTGCCGGCCATCGGCCAGCGCCGCCAAATCTCCGTGCGGAAACTGGCGTAGCCCGTGTCGCGGCCGAGCCAGAAGGGCGAGTTGGCAGTGAGCGCCAGCAGCGGGGCGAGCCACAGCCGCGCGCGGTTCATGACCTGGATGGCGACCTCGCGGTCTTTGACCCCGACGTGGACGTGGCAACCGTAGATCAGGTGCTCGCGGGCGAGCTGTTCGTACTCCTCGGCGATGCCGGCGTAGCGTTGCCGCGGCGTAATCTCCTGATCCTCCCAGTGTGAGAAGGGGTGCGTGCCCGCCGCAGCGATGCGGCTGCCCTGCTGCTCGGCCGCCGCGTTCACCTCGCGGCGCAGGCGCGTGAGGTCGGCGCGCACTTCGGCCAACGTCTTGCAGACGGGCGTGCCGATCTCGATCTG
>JBEVJD010000059.1:0-5004 GCA_040510435.1 Pyrinomonadaceae bacterium
CCCATCGCTTCTTCGGGTCAAAGCTCGCTCGAAGCGGCGCTCAAACCCGCACAGACGGACTACATCTACTACGTCCGCGAGCCCTCGCGTAACGACGGCGCGCACAACTTCTACAGCGACGAGGCGGGCTTCCAGCGTGGCGTGCAGGCTCTGAGGGAGTGGGAGCGCAACCGCAACGCCAACCTCTCGGCGACGCCCACGCCCTCCGAGGGGACGGATGTGCCGGCGCAGCCCTCCCCTTCTCCTTAAAATTGCATCAAAGCTTTCGGGCTTCGGAGTAAGTCTTGAATTCGACTGTTCGTTGCATTATGCTCCCAACGTTCCCCTCTTGAATTTTTGACAAGGTCAGGGCAAAGAGGCTTTCCATGAAAACGCTTCTCTCAATCGCACTTCTTTTATTCGTCTGCACCGTCTGCGCCGCACAGGAGAAGGGCGTCGACCAGCAGAACGATCGCATACGCGACAGCAGTAACAACCGCCAGCCAGCCGTCAACGGCAGCAAAACGGACACGGGCGTCGGGCGCGGCATGGACTTCGGCAAGGGGAAGACACAGCCGCCGCCGCTGATTCCGAACCCTTACCGCTTTCAGGCGCCGAACGACGTTTTGACGAAGGCCGCGCAGGAGTTGATGCGCGAGAGGAAGCTCATCCCGGACGACACCGTCTCGAAGCCCGAGACGGGTCTTCTGGTCTCACAGCCCTACACATTCACGCGCGGGACGATGGTCACCTCCTCCGAGTTGTTCCGTTTCGCCGAAGTCCCACGCACCGAGCAGGGCAACTGGACGCGCGGCCGTTACACGCTCGTCGTCGAGATTCAGCCCATCGACAGCACGAACTCCAACGTCTCTGTTAACGCACGTGTCGAGGGACGGAGCGACAACGTGCTCGGCGCGGAATGGCTCTCGCTGAGAAGTAACGGGACGGCGGAGACGGAGTTCCTCGTGGCGCTGATTACGAAAATCACGGGCGCCCCCCCGACCGGATACGAAACGGAGCAATAGTCCCTGCCCCGGATTCAAGAGTCTTGTCCGGAAAGTTAAACCGTTAAGTTTGAACGGCGAAGGTGCGCAAAGCTCAACTATCAGTCGAACAAAGTCGTCAAGATGATTTACCTCAAAACCCTCGTTTCGGCCGGCCGAAAGACCGCCTTCACGCTCGTCCTGCTCCCCTCCCTGATTTTGTCGGCCTGCCAGTCCACTCTGGACGCGCAGCAGAAGAGGACCGCGCAGGCGACGCCGACGCCGAAGCCCTCGCCCGAGGCTCAAATCTTTGTTGACGAGGCGATGCTGGCCAAACCTTACGCGGTCATCGGCGGCGCCGTGCAGAATGTCGGCAACGAGAAACTCGAAAAACTCTCCGTCGAGATCGAGTTGAGACGCAGGGACGACTCGGGCGTCGAGACGCGCGAGATAAAGGTCGAGCCGGGCGACTTGGAGCCGGGGCAAAAGGGCAGGTTCTCACTTAAGGTTCTGTCGGAGGAGTGGAGCGGTTCTCGCGTGGTCGGGCTCAAGAGCGGCGCGCAGGAGGTCGCCTTCAAGTCCCTGCCGGGCGCGAAACGGCCGCCCGAGAAGATCAAAGAGAACGTCATCATCATCAAGACTCCTAAGAAGAAGTCTTCCGGCGACGATTTCATCAACACGCCCGACACGCCCTACAGCGTTCCTTAAACGAGCGGAAGCTCGCGTCCAGCTTTAAGAGTCGGCGGGCCGACAAAGCTCATGTAAAGCATTTACTGAACGGCTTTATGGCGCCCACGCCTTGCAACCCGTCGCCTCCTCGGCAGCATCCCTAATTTCGTCAGCCGTGTTAAACTTCAGGCGCTCGCGGAATCTTCCAAAGGAACGCTTTAAAGCCTTTATCATGTACAGGGCTACAGCTCTTATAGCCTTACTCGTTGCGCTCAGCCCGGTCGGCGCTTCGGCTCAACTGCCGTCCGCCGCGGACGACCGGCCGCGCCCCAGGTACAGGCCGCAGCGGGGCGACATCGGCTCCCCAGAAGAGGAGATGCTGAGGCGCGCGGAGATTCGGCGGGACGAGGAGACGCACAAGGACATGGTCGAGCGCGCCGACGAGGTCGCGCAGCTTGGAGACCAACTCCTCGCCTCCTTCAAGAAGAACAATTCCCTTACCCGCGACGACCAGAAGAGGCTCGAACGGCTCGAAAAACTCGCGCGCAAAATCAGGGGCGGCGCGGGCGGCTCCGACGACGAGGAGAAGTTGAGCGACCCGCCGGTTCAGATCGAGGGCGCCGTCACGCGCCTCGCCAAACTCACGTGCGACTTGAAGCAGAGCGTGTCGAAGACTTCGCGCCTAGTCATCTCTGCCAACGTCATTCAGCGTTCCAACGAAATGATCGAGCTGATCCGCCACATTCGCACCATCAAACAGCCATGAAGATTTCGACGCGCGACACGCCCCGCCCCGCCCCCCTCCGTTTGCGTTCGAAGACGAAAACCCTTCTGTTCATCCTGGCCCTCCTGTCGCTGGCCGCGCAGGGGGCTTTCGTGCGCGCGCAGCAGGACGACGAGGACGAGGTCGTCCGCGTGAACGCCGAACTCGTCGTCCTCAACGTCACTGTGACGGACGGGAGTGGGCAGTATGTAAACAAGCTGTCGAACAAAGATTTTAAGGTTCTTGAGGACGGCGTGGAGCAGCGCGTCACGCTCTTCTCGGTCGAAGAGACCCCGTTCGCCGCGGCCATCCTGCTCGACACTTCCGGCAGCATGGAGACACGTCTGACGCTGGCGCGCGCCGCCGCCCTGCGCTTCCTCGACGGGCTGCGCGAGGAGGACATGGCGGCCGTCTACCACTTCGACTCGAAGGTGGAGCGTTTGTCGGACTTCTCGCCGGGGCGCGACCTCCCGCCCGTGGCCTACGACCTCGGCTCCAAGGGGATGACCGCGCTCAACGACGCCGTCGTGCTGGCGTCGAAAGACCTCGCCAAGCGGCCCGAGAAACGCAGGGCGATTATCGTCCTCTCGGACGGCGCGGACACTAAGAGCAGCGCCTCGCCCGACAAGGCGCTCAACGCGGCGCTCGCGGCCAACGCGACCATCTACACGGTGGACATGTCCGACCCGCAGTTGAATCAGGCCGCGCGCATGTCTGCGGCGGGCACTCTCAAGAACTACGCGAACAAGAGCGGCGGCCGGTTCGTCTCGAAGCCGGGCGGGCGGGCGCTCGACGAGGCGTTCAGGGAGATTCTTCAGGAATTGAGCAACCAGTACACGCTCGGCTACCGCCCGAACAACACTGCGCGGGATGGCCGCTGGCGCGCCATACAGTTGAAGCTCTCGCGGCCGGAACTCAGCGCACGCACGCGCAACGGCTACCGTGCGCCAAAGGGTTAGGGCGCGCGGGTTCAGAGATTACTCGAACGGGATTTTCGGCTCCGAGCTGGTTGTGCCCGTCGTTCCGGGGGTTTCGGGAGGGTCGTCTTTACGGCTTGAGGGCTTTTAAAGGCTCGTCGCGTTTCGAGCCTTCTCCGCGTGGCGCTCGAAGGCGAGTTCGACAAGGCGGTCGATAACCTGTGTGAAGGGCACGCCGGAGGCGTCCCACATCTGCGGGAAGCCGGAAACATCCGTGAGGCCCGGGATGGTGTTCAGCTCGTTGACGAGAAGTTTGTTGTTGTCTCTCCTCAGGAAAAAATCCACACGTGCGAAGCCCGCTCCGTCCACGGCCTTGAAGGCTCGCACGGCCAAGTCCTGTATGCGCCGCGCCAGGCGCTTCGGGATGGGGGCGGGGACGACGAACTCGACGTGCCCCGTGCTCGAATACTTCTCCGTGTAGTCAAGGAACTTCGCCTGCTCGTGGTGGACGATGTACTCGCCGGGCAGACTCGCCTCGGGCTCGTCGTTCCCCATCACCGCACACTCTATCTCGCGCGCGTCCAAGCCCTCTTCGACGATGATCTTACGGTCGTAACGCGCCGCGAGGTTGACGGCCGCGACCAGTGATTCCTCGTCGTCCGCGCGCGAGACTCCGACGGACGAGCCCAGGTTTGCCGGCTTGACGAAGCAGGGGTAGCCTATCTCGCGCTCGACGCGCCCGCGGACTTCGGCGGCATTCTTTTCCCAATCGCTCCGCAGGAACCACTCGTATTTGCAGACGGGCAGCCCGGCGTGCCGGAACAGAATCTTCATCGCCACCTTGTCCATCCCCGTACTCGACGCCAGCACGCCGCACCCGACGTAAGGGATGCCGGCCATCTCCAGAAGCCCCTGAATCGTGCCATCCTCGCCGTAGGTTCCGTGCAGCACTGGGAAGACAACGTCGAGCCGCTGGTCGCCGGCCTCGGCACCCTCTTGACGCAGGAGGCCGCCGCGCGAGGGGTCAACGACGAGCGCGGTGCTGCTTTCGCCGCTGCCGTCAGCGTAATTTGCGAGCCGGAGCCGCGCCGACTCGGGCAGCAGCGCGGCCGACTCAGACGGCGAGAGCCAACGCCCCTCTTTCGTAATCGCGACCGGGATGACCTCATATTTTTCCGTGTCAACGGCCTCGATGACCGAGCGCGCAGAGCGCACCGAAACCTCGTGCTCGCCCGAGCGGCCGCCGTAGATGACCCCGATCCGAATCTTTTTCGTCATGTGTTCTAAGACGCCAGCCTAAAAATTTTAGCCCAAAGCTAGCCGGCACAGCAGCTTCGGGCTCATGAGCTGAGAAATCACCACAGCACCTGTTTGCACTAAAGGATGGACTTGCCGAGTGCCGAAAGAATCAGCTCGACGCCCAGTTCGGCCGTCCGGTTGTTGATGTCGAGCGCGGTGTTTATCTCCACTACTTCGAGCGCGCGCGCGCCGCCGGCCTCCGCAATCTTCTCCATAGCGAGGTGCGCCTCCCTATAGGTGAGCCCCCCGCGGACGACCGTGCCCGACCCGGGGGCGTCGCCCGGGTCGAGCGCGTCCACGTCGAGAGTCACATGATAGCCGGCCGGCGCCTGCGAGGCGATGTGGACGGCCTCATCCATGCACGCGGCCATCCCACGCTCGTCTATCTCGCGCA
>JBEVJD010000060.1:0-8576 GCA_040510435.1 Pyrinomonadaceae bacterium
GGTAGCGAGCGGGTCGGCGTTACGATTTATAGACATATCTCGTAACGCCGACCCGCTCGCTACCGCTCGCGGTTCTGTTAACCCGGCGGCCAGGTGAGCGTGCGGCCCGCGAGGACGTGGACGTGTATGTGGAAGACGGTCTGGCCGGCGTCGGCGCCGGTGTTGACGACGGTGCGGAAGCCCCCGTCGGCGTGCCCCTCTTCGCGCGCGACGCGCGCGGCGACGAGCAGCAGGTGGCCGAGCAGCGCCTCGTTATCCTCACTCGCTTCGTTTAAGGAAGCGACGTGTTCGCGCGGGATGACGAGCGCGTGCGTGGGCGCCTGCGGGTTGATGTCGCGGAAGGCGACCGCGCGTTCGTCCTCGAAAATCTTCGCCGCGGGGATCGCGCCCGCGACGATCTTGCAAAAGAGACAGTCGTCGCCCGCCATATGTTTTTTTTTCCTAAGGGTAGATGTACTCGGGCCAGTCGAGGTCGTCGTCCGCCCTTGAATCACTCTTGACGCTCGGAGGGGCGATGCCTCTCACTTCGCCGTCGTGCCCTTCATCATCCGGCTCGAAACGTCTTGCGCTGACAGTCCCCGCGGGCACGATGAGCGTGTACCAGACGAGCACGCAGGCGAGGACGAGCGCGAGGACTTGGCGCCTCAGCTCCTCCCTGCCGAGCGGCGAGCGCCGCCTCACTTCTAAGCTCAAAGCCGCCGTCATGCCGTGACCGTCTCCACCGGCGGGAGCTGCGCCGTGACCGACTCGCGCAAACGCTCGATGTCGGCGCCGACGGCGCGCAGCTTGGCCTCGATCTTCTCGTAGCCGCGGTCGATGTGGTAGACGCGCTCGATGATGGTCTCGCCGCGCGCCGCGAGCCCCGCCAGCACGAGCGAGGCGGAGGCGCGCAAGTCCGACGCCTGCACGCGCGCGCCCGAGAGTTCGGCGGGGCCTTCGACGACGGCCGTGCTGTTGTTCTCGACGCGGATGCGCGCGCCCATGCGCTGCATCTCGGAGGCGTGCATGAAGCGATTCTCGAAGATGGTCTCGACGACGCGCGCCGCCCCCTCGGCCTGCGTGAGCAGCGCCATGTACTGCGCCTGCATGTCAGTCGGGAAGGAGGGGTAGGGCTCGGTCGTCACGTCGCGCGCCTTGAGCCCGCCGGGGCTGCGGCGCGCGTTTAGGGTCGTCGGGTTGACCTCCTCGATCTCGACGCCGGCCTCGCGCAGTCTGTCGATGACCGCGTTGAGGTGCTGCGGCTGGCAGTCCTTGACCTCAAGCTCGCCGTCGGTGATGGCGGCGGCGACGAGGAACGTGCCGGTCTCGATGCGGTCGGGGATGATGGTGTGCTCGGCGGCGCCGAGTTGTTCGACGCCTTCGATGGTGATGGTATCGGTGCCCGCGCCGCGCACGCGCGCGCCCATGCGGTTGAGCAGGTCTGCGAGGTCTTCGACCTCGGGCTCGCGCGCCGCGTTGCGCAGGATGGTGGTGCCGCGCGCGAGCGTCGCCGCCATCAGGAGGTTCTCCGTGCCCGTCACCGTCACCTTCGGGAAGGTCACGTCGGAGCCGACGAGGCGGCCGCCCTTCGGCACGCGCGCGACGATGTTGCCCGACTCCAGACTCACCTGCGCGCCGAGCAGTTGCAGCGCTTCGAGGTGCAGGTCAATCGGCCGCGTCCCGATGGCGCAGCCGCCCGGGAGCGAGACTTTCGCCTTGCCGAAACGCGCGACGAGCGGCCCGAGCGCGAGCACGGAGGCGCGCATCGTCTTCACCAGATCGTACGGCGCCTCGAACAGCTCGATGTTGGCGGCCGTGATCTTGTGCGTCCGCAGGTCGGGCACGAGCACGGTCGCGCCGAGGTCTTCCAGCAGCCTCCGCTGCGTCATGCAGTCGCGCACGTACGGGACGTTGTGCAGCGTGACCGTCTCGGGCGTCAGGATGGCCGCGGCCAGACACGGCAGCGCCGAGTTCTTCGCCCCGCTGACCGTCACGCGCCCGCGCAAGGGGCGGCCGCCTGTGATTCTAAATCTATCCATAAGGTTATTAGGGAGTCAGGTCGCGCGGATTTTAGCACGCCCCGAGAAACGCTGACCACTTGGCCCGAACTTCTCATCCGTCGTTCAGACGGAGGGCGACGGTGCGCGGGATGCCTTGCAGGTCAAGGTGTATGTCGAGCAGCGTCCAGACACGCGGGTCGATGAGCGCGGAGACCTGCTCGTGCTGTTCGAAGCCGATCTCGACGAGGACATGCCCGCCGGGCTTGAGGAACTCGGGCGCTTCCGTCAGGAGGCGTCGGATGACGGAGAGGCCGTCGCCGCCGGGCGTAAGCGCGGCGCGCGGCTCGTGGTCGCGCACCTCCTTCTGAAGCCCCGCGAGGTCTGACTCGGCGATGTACGGCGGGTTCGACACGACGAGGTCGAAGCGAACCTCTCGGTTATCGTCGTCGCGCAGAGCGTCGAAGCAGTCGGAGACGAGCAGCCGCAAACGTTCGGCGACGCCGTGGCGCGCGGCGTTGCGCGCGGCGACCGCGAGCGCCGCGGGCGAGAGGTCGAGCGCGAGGCCGCGCGCGTCCACGCGCTCGTGCAGCAGCGTGACGGCGATGCAGCCCGAGCCCGTGCCCACGTCGCACAGGAGCGGCGCCCGGCTCCCTTCCAGAAGCCCCAACGCTTTTTCGACGAGCAGCTCCGTCTCCGGGCGCGGGATGAGCACGTCGGGGCCGACCTCGAACTCAAGCCCGTAGAACTCCTGCCGGCCGGCGATGTACTGGAAGGGCTCGCCCGCGGCGCGGCGCCCGACGTGCGCGCGGAAGCCCGCGAGCTGCGCGCCGGTCAGAGTTTCGTCCGCGTGCGTGATGAGAAACGCCCGGTCGCGCCCGAGCGAGTGCGCGAGGAGCGTCCCCGCCTCGCGCCCCGGCTCGCCCAGCCCCGCGACGCGCAAAGCGGTCGAAGCCTCGCGCAGCGCCTCCGCAATCGTCAAAGATTCCTCAAGCCCTTCGGTCATTTCAGTCAACCAGCCCCCCGGCGATTTCAGACGGCGACACTCCCGAACCGCCCGCGCGTGGCCTGCGCGGGCGGGGCTGGGCTATAATACGCGGCAACAGAGGCAAGACAAAAAACCGCTTCCGCGCGCCGGCCGGGCTCTCCCGTTCGGGGCGTTCGCGGCGGATTCAAGGAGGGAACCTAGAGGTGAAGGCCGAGCTACACATCGTGGACATGCGCGGCGACTCGTGCGCCGCGCTCATCAAGGACACGCTCGAAGACACGGCGGGCGTCCACAGCGCCGACGTTAACTTCGGCGGCAAGACGGCGGTCGTCAACTTCGACGAGAACGTCGTGCAGCAGAAGACGCTGATTAAGAAGATTCAGGACATCGGCTACAATGCGACCGAGGGCGAACAGCAACAGGGGGCGACGAACAATGGCTGAAGAGACGGCGGTGAACGCGCAGATTACGGACGCGGTGACGGAGACGAACGACAACCCGGTGGACGACCGCGGCACGGACGCGGCCGGCGGCGTGGAGCTGCTGCGCCGCCTGCGCGACAACGGCTTCGAGTCTGACGACGAGAAGTTCGCCGTCGCCCTCGGCCGCCCCGTCGGCGAGGTCGCGGCCTGGATGGACGGCTCCGAAGCCCCCGACGACGATGTCATCATGAAGGCCCGCGGCATCGCGCAGGAGCGGGGGATAGAGATCGAGTAGTCAGGAGGCAGTAGTCAGTAGACAGTAGTGCCCCGCGCCGCGGGCGTTGATGACGCCCGGCCGGGTTGCTGCTGAGAAGGTTTTTCTACTGACTACTGTCTACTCGAACAATGAACCACAAGGTCAGTCGCGCCGCCGCCGCACTCGTCGAATCGTACGAGCGCGGCGGCGTGAAGATTCACCACCTCGACCGCAGGCCGCTGCCTTCGCGCGACGCGGCTGTGCGCGTGCTCGACGCGCTCCAGGAACTGCTCTTCCCCGGCTATGCCGGCGCGCAGGGGTTGACGGGCGCGGGGCTCCGGCTGCACGTCGAGTCGCGCGTGGCGTGGCTCTACGAGACTTTGACCGAGCAGATCGCGCGCGCCGCGGGGCACGGGCACCGGCTCGAAGACGCCTGCCCCGTCACCGAGCGGCAGGCGACCGAGTGCGCCGAGGAGTTCATCGCGCGCCTCCCCGCCGTGCGCGAAGTCCTCGCCACGGACGTGTGCGCCGCCTACGAGGGCGACCCGGCCGCGCGCTGCTACGACGAGATCATCTTCAGCTACCCCGGACTCTACGCCATCATGACCTACCGGCTCGCGCACGAGCTGCACGAGCTGGACGTGCCGCTCATCCCGCGCATCATGACCGAGCACGCGCACAGCCGGACTGGCATCGACATCCACCCCGGCACGCGCGTCGGCCCCGCCTTCTTCATCGACCACGGGACGGGCGTCGTCGTCGGCGGCACGGCCGTCATCGGCTCGGGCGTCAAGCTCTACCAGGGCGTCACGCTCGGCGCCTTCTCCTTCGACAAGGACGCCACAGGGCAGCTCGTCCGCCACACCAAGCGCCACCCGACCATCGAGGACGACGTGGTCATTTACGCGGGCGCGACCATCCTCGGCGGCGACACCATCATCGGCCGCGGCTCCGTCATCGGCGGCAACGTCTGGCTCACGCACTCCGTCCCGCCGGGCACGCGCGTCCTCCAGGACTCGCCCCGCCTGCGCATCATCACCGCCGAAGAGGCCGCCGCCGCCTCCTGAGCGAACCGAGGGTTTGAAACGGCCATCCCCTGGCGGGGCGGCACACATCCTATGCGCGACGCGGCGCAGGCTCCTTCGCTCCGCGCGGCATCTCCCCGCAAAATTTTGCGGACATGACCGGACGAGGAGATTCTTATGTACAACGTTTGGAGTCGTCGGAACTTCGTGAGCGCCGCGGGGCTGCTGGCGCTGCTGCTGCTTGCGGGCGCCCCCGCGTCGCAGGCGCAAACCGACAGGCAGACACGCTACGCCATCGAGCGCGCGCAGATCGGCGTGAGCGGGAAGGTCATCGAGGAGCGCGGCGGCACCTGGTCGGACGTGACCTTCGACCCGGCGCGCACGCAGACCTGGCGCATCTCCGACAGGCAGACGGGCGTGCGCGGCGAGGGGCGCCACGCGCCGAGCGGCTCGAACTCACGCTCCTTCACCTACGAGGCGACCGTCAACCACCGCAACGGGAACATCGAGCGGGTCAGCTACGACTGGGTTCGCGGAGGCGGCGGCGGGGGCGGCGGCGGGCGCGACGACCGCATGCCGCGCTGGCTCGTCGGCTCATACAACGGCCGCAGCCCCTCGAACCGACGCCGGGTCAACGTGACCATCGGGCGCGACGGCCAGGTCTCGGCGCTCTACGACAACGGCTCGCGCGAAGAGGGCAACTACGACAACGGGCGGATACGCTTCAACAACGCGATTGACTGGGACGTGAGCCGCATCGAAGAGGGCTTCCGCGCGGCGGCCGGCACGCGCTCGGAGGTGTTCAGCCGCACGACGGGCGACGGCAACAACAACGGCAATGACGATGACGACGGCGGGCGCGTCCCGCGCTGGGCGCGCGGGACGTTCCGCGGCACGACCGACAGCGGCGAGTCGGAGCTGACCATCCGCGCCGACGGCACCGCGACCGCGCGCTCGCTCTCGAAGAACACGACCTTCCAGGGCACCTACGCCAACGGCGTGCTGCGCTTCGACTGGGGCACCTTCGAAGTTCAACGCGAGAACGACGGCATCCGCACCATACAGACCAACAATCGCAACAACCAGACCTCCTACCGCCGCACGGGCAACTGAACGACGGCCGGAATCCGCCCCGAGCGCGGGGCGACGAGCTAAGGGCGCGGAGCCGACGGTTTCATCTCGTCGGCTCCGCGCCCTTTCGCTTCCCCGCTGAACAGCACTTCGGCCGTTTCAGTCGAGGCTCAGGAAGATCGTGTCGTAGACGCCGCGCTGGCGGAAGCCGCACATGCGGTAGAAGGAGTGTGCGGCCGGGTTCTCCTCGTTGGCGAGCAGGCAGATTTTGCGCGTGCTGTGCAGGAGCAGTCCGCGCGTGAGCTGCGTCAGGCAGCGGCGCCCGAGCCCCGTGCCCCGCGCCGACGGGTGGACGTAGACGCCTTCGAGGTAGATGACCTCGGGCGTCTGCGACTGCACGTCGGCCTTGAAGAGCAGCCGTCCGTCCTCCGCCCTCACGACGTAGACGCGCCCCTGTTCGATGCGGCGCAGGCAGCGCGCGCGGAAGCCTTCGGGGTCTGTGTCGAGCGGGTTGACGCCGCTCTCGGCCTCGCAGAGGCCGGCGTGCACGGGGGCAATGGCGTCGAGGTCTTCGGCAGTGGCCACCCTGAGCCCCCCGACCTCGGCCCCGCACTCCACGGGCCGCGTCAGCTCGAAGAGCAGTTCGCGGCAGGCGCGCCGCATCTGCTGCCCCTCGTCAGCGTAGTGCGACCAGAACTCCTCGACCTCTTCGGCCACGCCCAGGATGACGTGCGTGCGCGTCGAGACCTGTGCGGCGAGGGCCAGCTCGCGGCGCGCGCGGCGCGTGCGCGCCTCGACCAGCGTGGCGTGGCCGACGAGCGCGACGCCTTCGAGCCGCCCCTCAGAGTTGCGACAGCCGTAGAACGTGCCGCGGTTGAGCGCGCTCACCAGCCCGTTGTCGCGGACGAGCCCCGCCATGCAGACGGTGTGCACGGGACGTTCGGCGAGGAAGGCGAGCACCTCCTCGCGCTCGGCCTCCGCCAGCTCCCGCGTCGCGAGGGGCTCCCCCGCTTCGGGCAGGAACTGGCCGCCCGCCATCACGTCTTCCATCAAGGTTGCGACCGACATGCGCCCTCCGTCCCTACCCGCTACTCTAGTAGTTCAGGTTGACGACGCCGCCGTCTTTGACCACAGCCATCGCGGCCGTCGCGTCGCCGTAGAGCAGCGCCAGCATCGCCCGCGTGTTGTCGCCCAGGATGACCCCGTCGCCGAGGATGACCCCGTCGCCCAGAATGACCCCGTCGCCCAGAATGACTCCGTCGCTGAGCAGCGTGCCGTCGCTCAGCAGCGTGCCCGTCGGGCAGAAGTGGACGCCGTCACCGAGCAGCGTGCCCTTGCTCGTCAATATCTGGTCGGACATGACCACGCCGCTCGACCAGGCGGTGCGGTCGGCCAGAATGACCCCGTTGGCGGCCGTGACGTTGTCGCCGAGGAGCGTGCCGAGCCCGTAGACCTTCTGGTAGAGCGCGAGGCCGTAGCCGGTGGCGAAGGTGTGGCCGACGATGAGGCCGCCCGACCACGGGAAGGTGTGGCCGGTGATGGTCGTGTAGGGCGCGGGCGGCATCTTCATGAAGACGGGCGTGCCGACCGGCGTCGCCGTCGTCAAATCCTGGCGGACGATCTTGGCGAGCGTCACGGCGCCCGCGACGTTCAACTGCCCCGCCCCCTGCTCGAACGTGTTGAAGCCACGGAGCTGCTGCGCCGTGTACATCATCATCGCCTTGACCATGTTCGGCGTCAGCCGAGGGTTGACCTGAAGGAGCAGCGCCGCCGACCCGGCGACGACGGGCGTCGCCATCGAGGTGCCGCTCAAAGACATCATCTCGGAGTCGTCGGACGCGCTGACGTTCTTGTCGAGCGAGGGCGTCGTGCGGACGAGGAGGTTGCTCGCCGACTCGGCGCTGACCAACTTGTTGCCCGGCGCGACGAGGTCGGGCTTGACGAGGTTGTCGTAGTGGCGCACGCCCGCGGCGTCCGTCCAGTAGCCGCGCGTCGGCCCGCGCGAGCTGTAGGTCGCCACGCCGTCGTCCGAGCGCGTGTCGGTGCCGAAGGTGTTGACGGCCCCGACCGTCAGCGCCGAAGGCTCGTGCCCCGGCGAGTGAATCTGGCCGTAGACCTTGCGCCCCAAGACGTTCTTGCCGTCGTTGCCGGCGGCGGCCACGACGACCACGCCCGCGTCAACGAGCTTGCGCACGGCGCGGCAAACGGGGTCGTTGCGGTACGAGTTGGCCGCCGAGGCGCCGAGGCTGACGTTGACGACGCGGATGTTGTAATAGGTGCGGTTGGCGAGCAGCCAGTTGAGCGCCGAGAGCAGCGCCGAGACCTTGCCCGTGCCCGTCGAGCTGAGCACGCGCAGGTTGATGATGTTGGCCTCGGGCGCGACGCCCTCGTAGGCGCCGTTGGCGATCTGGCCGTTGCCCGCGGCGAGTCCGGCGACGTGCGTGCCGTGGCCGTAGGGGTCGTCGGTGCGACCTTCGCCCGTGAAGTCCTTGCTGTAGACGACGCGCGACTTGCCGTCGCGCCCCTTGAACATGCGGTGCGCGGCGTAGATGCCGGAGTCGAGGACGGCGATGCCGATGCTCTTGCCGTCGAGCTTGCGCACGGTGACGACGCCGGTCGGCGAGACCTCCTCGTCGTCCTCTATGTCGTCCTTGCCGGTCGTCCGCGAGACGTGGCCGTCGAGCGCCGCGACGGCGCCGTCGAGCGAGAGGTGCGAGACGCCGCGCAGCTCCGCCAGCCGCTCGACCGCGCCCGCGGGCACCTCGACGAGCTGCGCGCCGAGCCCGGCGTAGCTGGCACCGACGTGCGCGCCGTTCGACTTCAGGAATTCGCGCAGCG
>JBEVJD010000061.1:0-44679 GCA_040510435.1 Pyrinomonadaceae bacterium
CCGTGGACAACCTCGGGCCGGTCAACTCCGAGGAGCGCTACCCCATCCACCGCCACGCGCCCACGCTCGACGAGCAGTCTACCGAGATGGAGATGTTCGAGACGGGCATCAAGGTCGTTGACCTCATCCAGCCCTTCCTCCGCGGCGGCAAGATCGGACTGTTCGGCGGCGCGGGCGTCGGCAAGACCGTGCTCATCATGGAGTTGATTAACAACGTCGCCATGAAGCACTCGGGCTTCTCGGTCTTCGCGGGCGTCGGCGAGCGCACGCGCGAGGGCAACGACCTCTTGCGCGAGATGGTCGAGTCGCAGGTCATCCAGTACGGCGAGGAGTTCAACAAGCACTTCGAGGAGACGGGCGAGTTCGACATGACGAAGGTGAACATGGACACCATCGGCGAGTCGAAGGTCGCGCTCGTCTACGGCCAGATGACCGAGCCGCCGGGCGCGCGCCTGCGCGTCGCGCTCTCTGGCCTGACCGTGGCCGAGTACTTCCGCGACCAGGGTCTCGACGTGCTCCTCTTCGTGGACAACATCTTCCGCTTCACGCAGGCGGGCTCGGAAGTATCGGCGCTGCTGGGGCGCATGCCCTCGGCCGTCGGCTACCAGCCGAACCTCGCCACCGAGATGGGCGAGCTTCAGGAGCGCATCACCTCGACGCGCACCGGCTCGATCACCTCGATTCAGGCCGTCTACGTCCCCGCGGACGACTACACAGACCCCGCGCCCGCGACGACCTTCGCGCACCTCGACGCCGTCACCGCGCTCTCGCGCCAGATCGTCGAGTTAGGGATTTACCCGGCGGTCGATCCGCTCACGTCCTCGTCGCGCATCCTCGACCCACGCATCGTGGGCGAAGACCACTACCGCACGGCGCAGGCGGTCAAGCAGATTCTCCAGCGCTACAAAGACCTTCAGGACATCATCGCCATCCTCGGCCTCGACGAGCTTTCCGATGATGACAAGCTGGTCGTCAGCCGCGCGCGCAAGGTGCAGCGCTTCTTCTCGCAGCCCTTCTTCGTCGCGCAGCAGTTCACCGGCATGGAGGGCAAGTACGTCCCCGTCGCCGACACCATCAAGAGCTTCCAGGAGATCATCGACGGCAAGCACGACGACCTCCCCGAGCAGGCCTTCTACATGGTCGGCACCATCGAAGAGGCGCGCGAGAAGGCCGCCCGCATGGCAGCCGGCGCGTAAACGCGAGTGATAAGTGATGAGTGATAAGTGATGAGAACAAGCTTGTCACGTCGCTCATCATCTCATCACTTATCACTCATCACTTATCACTCAAGAAAATGGCTCTCCAACTAGATGTCATCACGCCGGAGCGGCGCCTGCTGTCGGAGCAGGCGGATTCGGTGACCGTGCCCGGGCTCGGCGGCGAACTCGGGATTCTGCCCGGCCACACGCCGCTCATCTCGGCGCTCCAGACGGGCGTGCTCTCCTACACGCAAGGGCCGACGACGCGCCGGCTGCTCGTCTCGGGCGGCTTCGTCGAGGTCAACAACGACCGCGTCTCCGTCCTCGCAGACCTCGCCGAGTTCCCCGAAGAGGTGGACGCCGCCCGCGCGCGCACCGAGCGCGAAGAAGCCGAACGCCTCCTCGGCGGCTTCTCCGGCTCGCCCGAAGAACTCGCCGACGTGCGCGCACGCCTCGACCGCGCCACCACGCGCCTCCAACTCGCCGCGGGCGACTCCGGGCGCTAAATGCCGCATGGCCTTCAGCGCCGTAGGCGCAGCATGTTTATAGCCCCGCGATGAAGTAAAAGACTTGAAGCCCCGTCAGGGGCGACATGTTCGGCCATCAAACATGTCGCCCCTGACGGGGCTTCAAATTCTTTCCTGCCGTTGTTTCTATATACATGCCGCGCCTACGGCGCTCCGCCCCACGATTCTGACTTTCTTCCGACGGCTTTTCCTGCACATTTATTTTTACTTTTCTTGCGTTTCATGCTTGAAACATGAGCCCGCACGTGGCATAATGGCGACATCAAACGTCGGCTGGGTTCAGCAAGGCAAGGGGGCTCTTAAACGCATGTCACAGGTGGCGCCGGAGGCGCTCAGGAACGTTGTCGAGTTGCCGCGCGAGGTCTCGGGCGCGGCGACGCAGGACGACCAGTTGGTCGAGTCTTCCCTGCGCCCGCGCAGTCTCGAAGAGTACGTCGGCCAGCCGAAGATCACGACCAACCTCAAGATATTTTTGCGCGCGGCGAAGGCGCGGCGCGAGGCGCTCGACCACGTCCTCTTCTTCGGCCCGCCGGGGCTGGGCAAGACGACGCTCTCGCAGATCATCGCGTCGGAGATGGACGCGCCGCTCAAGAGCGTGAGCGCGCCCGCCATCGAGCGCGGCGGCGACCTCGCGGCCGTCCTCACCAACCTGCAAGAGGGCGAAGTTCTCTTCATCGACGAGATACACCGCCTCAAGCCTCAGATCGAGGAGGTGCTCTACCCGGCGATGGAGGACTACCAGCTCGACATCATGATCGGGCAGGGCACGGCCGCGCGCTCGATTAAATTAGACCTGCCGAAGTTCACACTCGTCGGCGCGACGACGCGCGCGGGGCTCATCACGGCGCCTTTGCGCGGTCGCTTCGGCATCGTCTTCCACCTGGATTTTTACTCGCAGAAAGACCTCGAAATCATCGTCCACCGCTCGGCGGAGATTCTGGGCGTGGAGATGGAGGCGTCGGGCGCTTCGGAGATAGCGCGGCGCGCGCGCGGAACACCGCGCATCGCGAACAGGTTGCTGAGGCGCGTGCGCGATTACGCGGAGGTCGAGTACGACGGGCGGGTCACGCGCGAGGTGGCGCGGCGCGCGCTCGACGAGATGGAGGTTGACAAGTTCGGGTTGGACGAAATCGACCGGAAGGTCTTGACGACCATCATCGAGAAGTTCGACGGCGGCCCCGTGGGCGTCGGCACCATCTCGGCCTCCATCAGCGAGGAGCGCGAAAGCATCGAGGAGATCATCGAGCCCTACCTCATCCAGATCGGCTTCCTCAACCGCACGCCGCGCGGGCGCGTCTGCACCCCGGCCGCCTACAAACACATGGGGTTCACGCCGCCGAAGAAGAAGGATTAAGTTTCGGCCTTTCAGGAGGTCGAAGTCGCCGGGCGGGCGCGCGTTGGAGGATCGGGAGCCTTTGACGCCGCCCGCCTCGGTGTATTTGGGGTGCTGGTTAGGAAGGGTTTTGGGTGCTGGGTGCTGGGTGTTGGATAAAAACAGTCTCTTCTTACCCAACACCTAAAACCCAGAACCCAACACCCCTCCTTACGGCTTCGCGGGCGGCACGGTGGCGTCGCGCTTGATGTCGAGGGTGACGTGGACGATGCGCTTGTCGTGGTCGGGCGTGGCCTTGCTGAAGACCTTGAGCGCGGGGAAGGGGTTGCCGGCGCGCGCGGCGTCGCGCTGGAACTCGGTGACGTTCTTCCTGACGAACTCTTCGACGTAGCCCTCGTCGTAGACTTCTTTGTGCAACAGCCGCCAGCGGCCGCGCAGGTTGTTGGTCGCGGCCTCGTCGAGCCCCGTGATGGTGAGGTCGCCCATGTGGTACTGCGGCCCCTCGACGACGCGGAAGCGGTATGAGACGCTGCGCCCCGTGTCGTCGAACTCGGTCTCGGGGCGGATGCGCGCGTTGATGTAGCCCTTGCGGCCGTAAGCCTTGCGTACGTTCGCGAGCCCCTTAGCAATCTTGACGGCGTTGGCGACCTCCTTATTTCTCATCCCCAACGCGGCGTCCAACTCCTGCGCGGTCAATCCTTCAATCCCCTCCCACGCGGCCTTATCCCAGACGTAGATGGAGCCCTCGTCCACGGTCACCGCGACCGCCACGCCCTTGCACTCGGGCGACGCCTCGGGCACGACCTTCGGCGCGCTGAAGGAGGCGCGCAGGTAGCCGCGCTCGTGGTAGAGCGGCAGCAGGTTGCTCTCGACGAAGCCGCCCACGTACGCGCGCGAGTAGTCGTTGTCGAAGATGCCGCCCGACTTCGTCACCAACTGCTCCTCGGGCACGGCGCGCGCGCCCGCGTAGTTGATCTTGCAGACGCGCAGACCCGGCCCCTTGACGCTGAAGAGGTGCGAGACCTTCCTGTCCACAGGGTTCTCGGAGAGGTCGTACTGAACCGAGCCCTCAATCTTGCGCTCTTTAAGTAAGTCTTCGAGCGCCTGCTTGATCTGCTCGGTGACGCGGCCCGCCTCGGGCGCGGTGCCGTCGAAGGCCGGGAGCTTCTGGCGGATGGCCGCGGTCAGCTCCTCGTCGGTGAACCAGACGAAGTTGTCGAACGAGACGGGCATCGTCCACTTGCGCTCAATGACCTCGAAGGTCAGCACAGACTTGTCGGTCGTCCCCTTGAGCTTGTAGCTGAGGTTGATGAAGAGGCCGGACTCCAGCAGCCGGTTGGCGGCCGCCTCGACGGCGTCGATGTCCACGGTCTGCCCGACCGCGAGGCCGCTCTTCTCAAGCGCCTCCGGCTCCTTGACCCGTTCCAGACCTTTGAACTCTATCTTGTCGAGCTTGATTGACTGCTGGCCGGGCTGCTGCGCGCGCGCGGCCGTCGCGGACGGGAGGAGGCACGCGGCCAGGAGCGCGACAGCGGCCGCGAAATAGACACGATGAGGCACTGACAGGAGCACAGGGTTTCTCCGTTTTCCGTTTGAGATTTTGCCGGGGAGCGGGGCCATTTTAACAGCCCGACGCGGCAGAGAAAAACAGGTGCTGGGGTTTAGGTGTTGGCGAAGAACCGGCTTTTACCCAGCACCCAAAACCCAGCACCCATTCTTATGACTTCGCCTCTCGAATCCGCGCGCGCATCTCGCGGACGGCGTCGGCGAGTCCGTGCAGCACGGCGCGCGAGATGACGTTGTGGCCGATGTTGAACTCGGTGATTTCGGGGATGGCGGCGACCTCGCCGACGTTGCGGTAGGTGAGGCCGTGGCCGGCGGCGACGTGCATTCCGTACTGCGCGGCGAGCGCGGCCGCCTCGCGCAGCCGCTGCAACTCGGCCGCGGCGCGCGCGCGCCCCTCGGAGTGGATGGCGCGCGCGCCGAGCGTGGACTCGGCGTAGACGGCCGTGCACAGCTCGACCTGCTGCGCGCCGGCCCTGTGCGCGGCCTCGATCTGGCGCGGGTCGGGGTCGATGAAGAGGCTGACGAAGAGGCCGCTCTCGCGCAGGCGGTCGACGGCCCCGCGCACCGTGTCGAAGTTGGCGACGGTGTCGAGGCCGCCCTCGGTCGTAATCTCGCCGGGCGTCTCGGCCACGAGCGAGACGGCGTCGGGGCGCGCGTCCACGGCGATCCCGATCATCTCCTCGGTCGCGGCCATCTCAAGGTTGAGGTAGGTCGAGACGACGCGCCGCAGCGTGTAGATGTCCTCGTCCTGTATGTGCCGGCGGTCGCCGCGCAGGTGGACGGTGATGCCGTCCGCGCCCGCGTCCTCGCACAGCAAAGCGGCCGTCGCCACGCTCGGCTCCGGCGCCCGCCGCGCCTGCCGCACGGTCGCCACGTGGTCGATGTTAACGTTGAGTCTCGCAGTCATAATAGGTCAACGCTGCTGAGTGCCTTGCCTTTGAGCCACGCTCAGGAGAAGGCGCAGCGCCTCGTTGACGGCCTTCGCGTCCGGAAACGCCGCGGCCACGTCGGGGTCGAGCAGAACCAGATTCGTTCCCTCGCGGTAACGCTCGACGTATTTGCCGCGCGCCCTGCCCTTCAACTGCGAAAAGTCGTAT
The DNA here is from genome assembly GCA_040510435.1 of Pyrinomonadaceae bacterium. Taxonomy (GTDB): domain Bacteria; phylum Acidobacteriota; class Blastocatellia; order Pyrinomonadales; family Pyrinomonadaceae; genus QHXN01. The sequence continues at coordinate 5,723 of JBEVJD010000061.1, forward strand.
TCAGGCCGCATGTCGTCTTCCGGCTCAGCTTCGACTCTCTTCATAAGACTTTCTCTCCCCGGATGTCGGCTCCCGAGCACTGATGATACGAACCGCTGCGCCGTCATCCGTGTGCGCCACGACTAACATTCTACCCCGGTTTGAGGTGCCAATGATAAGGAAACGTCGCTCGCCCACAGAGTGGTCGGGGTCGTCGAACGTGTCAGAGAGAGGGTCGCCGAACACGGTAGCGGCCTCCCCGAAAGAGACACCGTGCTTGGCAAGGTTCGCGTCACCTTTCTTCTCATCCCACTCGAAACGCATGTGAGGAATATAGTTACTCTCCGTCTGGCTTCCCGGCGCTCGTCGCCGCTTAAATCCTCTGCCCGGCGAGTTCGGGCGACACGTCGGTGGCGGCGTCGGCGGCGGCGGTCAGGCGGCGGCGGTTTTTGACACGGTCGGCGGCCTCGCGGGCGCGCGCGACGGCCGCGTCGTAGAGGCCGCGGGCGGCGTTGCGGCGGACTTCGTTCAGCTCGGCGAAGCCTTGCAGGCCGCTGCTGAAGCTGACGGAGCCGCCGGCCACGTCGTCCCAGCGGACGGGGTATTCGAGCATGCGAAGCCCCGCGCGGTGGGCGATGAAGAGCAGCTCCACGTCGAAGCCGAAGCGGTCGATGAGGGCGCCCTCGACGACGGGTCGGCACACGTCCATGCGGAAGGCTTTGAAGCCGCACTGGGTGTCCTTGAAGGGGAGCCCGGTCAGCATCTTCATGATCAGATTGAAGACGCGGCCGCTCTGCTCGCGCGTCCAGGGCTGGTGCGTGCCGATGAGGCGGCGGTCGAGCGCGCGCGAGCCGAAGACCACGTCGTACTGCCCCGACCGGATGGGCTCGACGAGCTTGGGCGTCTCGGTGATCGGCATCGAGAGGTCTGCGTCGAAGAAGGCGGCGACCGTGTTGCGCGCGGCGAGCAGTCCCGTCCTGACGGCGTGACCCTTGCCCCTGTTCGGCTCGACGCGGAGGACGCGCCCCTCGACCGAGGGCACCGAGCGCTCGGCGAAGACCCTCTCGGCGACGCCCGTGGTGTCGTCCTTCGAGCCGTCGTCCACGACGATGACCTCGCCGCCGCCGGGCTGGTCTTCCAGATAAGCAACCACTTCGCGCAGGGTCTTCCCGATGCGCGCCGACTCGTTGTAAGCGGGGATGATGATTGAGAGAGAAGACATCGGTTAGGCGAAACTCGCGGCAAAATTCTGACCGAAAAATATAACAGAAGTAGTCAGGAGACAGAAATTAGCAGGCAGTGAGCGGTAAGAAGGTGTTGGGTGTTAGGTGCTGGGTGCTGGGGAAGACAAGCGGCTCTTACCCAACACCCAACACCCAGCACCCAGCACCCTCTTAACCGCCATCTGCCTCCTGCCTGCTACTATGATAAAATCCCCACACGGGCGTATAACGCGCGGAGGCCGAGGGGAGTTCGGGAGTTTCAATTCATGGGCAGCAGGACGTTCGGACGTATCACGGCGGCGGTCATCATCGTGGCGGCGACGCTGGTCGGCGGCATCTACGGCCGCCGCGCCTTCTCGCAGGCCGCGGGCGGCGGCGCGCAGGAGGGCGGCGCGCCGCAGATCGAGTCGGCCTACAACGAGGCGCTCCAGGTCATCTCGGAGAACTACGTGGACACCGTGGACTACGAGAAGGCCAACGAGGCCGCGGTGCAGGGCATGCTCTGGTCGCTCGACCCGCATTCGAGCTTCTTCACGCCGGCCGAGTTCCGCCGACTCCTGCAAGACCAGGAGTCGCGCTTCACCGGCATCGGCGTCTCCATCCTCCGCCACCGCGACGCCGTCTACGTCCAGACGCCGATTGAGGGCACGCCCGCCGCGAAGGCCGGGCTGCGCTTCGGCGACCGCATCGTCGAGGTGGATGGTAAGGACGCGCGCGAATGGACGACGCAGGCCGTCTCGAAGGCCGTGCGCGGCCCCGAGGGCGAGCCCGTCACCATCAAGATCGAGCGCGCGGGCAGCCAGTCCCCGCTCTACTTCACCATCAAGCGCGGCAGTGTCCCGCAGCCCTCCATCCGCAACGCCTTCATGGTTCGCCCCGGCGTCGGCTACGTGGGGCTGACGGGCGGCTTCACGCACACGACCTCGGACGAGTTGGCGCGGGCGCTCGAAGAGCTGAGCGGGCAGGGCATGCAACAGCTCGTGCTCGACCTGCGCAACAACCCCGGGGGCTTGCTCGACCAAGCCATTAAGGTCGCCAGCCACTTCGTCGCGCGCGGCAAGGGCGTCGTCTCCGTCCGCAGCCGCGACGAGGACAACACGCGCGAGTACAAGAACGTCTTCTACGACCCCGTCAACTTCCCGCTCGTCATCCTGGTCAACGGCGGGTCGGCGTCGGCCTCCGAGATCGTCGCGGGCGCGGTGCAGGATCACGGGCGCGGCTTGGTCGTCGGCGAGACGACCTTCGGCAAGGGACTCGTCCAGCGCATCTTCAACCTGCCCTACGGCGCGGGGCTGACGCTGACGACCGCGAAGTACTACACGCCCTACGGCCGCCTCATTCAGCGCTCGTACACGGGCGGCTCCGTCTACGACTACTACGCGCACCTGAGTCCCGACGCGGCGACGCAGCCCGCGCAGAACCCGACCACGCCAGCCGCGCCCGGCACCTCGGCCACCCCGGCCCCGCAGCCGACGCCCGCGCCCACGCCCTCCGGGCCGGCGATTAAGACGGCGGGCGGGCGCGTCTTCTACGGCGGCGGCGGCATCACGCCTGACCGCGAGGTCAAGCCGCTCGACGTGGGCAGCCCCGTGCGCGCGCGCATCTACGAGGAGGCGTTCCACTTCGTGCGCCAGCTCGCGGGCGGCCAGATTCCGGGGCTCGAAAGTTACCGCGTCGCGGCCGACGTGCAGTTCGGCAAGGGCGCGCGCGCGACCGACTTCCCCGTCAACGACAAGGTCTTGCAGGCGTTCCGCGACTTCGCCAAGCGCGACCCCGAGTCGGGACTGAGCCCCGCGCAAATCGACCGCGAGATCGAGTACGTGCGCCTGCGCATCCGCGAGGGTCTCGTCAACGCCAGCTACGGCGGCGACGCCGCCACGCGCTACCTCCTCGAAGGCGACCCGCAGGTGCTCCGCGCCGTCGACCTCTTCCCCGAGGCCAAATCTCTCGCCGAAAACATCGGCCGCCGCCCCGACTCGGAGTGAGACTCCGAAGCGAATAATCACAGAGACACAGAGACACGGCTTGAAGACTTATTGCTTCAAGCCGTGTCTCTGTGTCTCTGTGGTTAACGACTCTTACTTACATCCGACCGTTGTAAACGATAAGGCATCTTTCACCTGCCGCTGGCCGTCACCGTCCTTCTTCTGCGCGCGGGCTTGGGCGTGCCGAGGAGCGGTTCGGTGTGCCCGTCGGCGAGGGCGCGCCCCTGTTGGATGCTGGCGACGGGGACGACGAACTTGGTGCGGCGCGTGACGCTGGCGAGCATCTTCTCAAGCTCCGCGTTGTCGAGGGACGAGGCGTCAACGCCGCTCGCGCGCAGCTCTTCGCGCAGGCGCGCGGCCGTGTTCGTGCGCCGGTCGTACACGTCCGGGTAGATGTAGAGCACGCCGCCCTCGACGACCAGCGTGTCGTAGTTGATGTCAACCTCAATCGGCTCGTCGAGCGCGGCGACGAGCGTCTTCTTGCTCGCCTTCGCCGCCGCGATCTGCCGGCGCGTGACGGGCAGCGAACGCGCCGCGACGATCTTCTCCGCCAGCTCGTAGAGGTCTGCGCGCATCATGCGGACGCAGCCGTGCGAGACGAGGTTGCCGAGGTCGCCGGGCCCCTTCGCCTGGTGGATGAGGTAGGCGTCGCCCAGCGGAATCTTGACCTTGCCAAGCGGGTTGCGCGGGTCGCTGGCCTTGATGACCTCGCCGGGGCGGACGCCCTTGACCCAACTGCTCGCGGGCGGAATCCACGGCGGATTCCAGATGACCTCGCTCGCCTCGCGCTCGCCGATGTAGATGGGATAGTCCTTCATCCCGACGCCCACGTTCCACGACTTCACCTCGCGGCCGTTCTGCCACATCGTCAGTCGGAACGAGGGGACGTTGAGCGTCAGACGTATGTCGGGCTGACCCGCCTCGAACTCCGCCCTCTCGATCCGCCCGCCTGTCACCTTGTCGGAGCGCTCCGACTCGAAACGGTCGTAGCGTATGAAGTCCTGCTGGCCGCGCGCCGCGCCCGCCGACAGCACGCACAGCGCGACCGTCGCCAGCACCACTCTTAAGATTCCACGTGCGAACATGAATGCTTTACTCCCTCCCTGACGAAAACTCGCGCCCGCCGGGAGGGAGAGCCGGGCGCGACTGGCTGAACTAAAACGGGGGCTTGGGGTAGGTATAGTTATCCGACGAAATGGTTGTCCGGCGCAAGGGGAGAAGGAAGTAGACGGTAGTCAGTAGTCAGTAGTCAGACATTCATTATGTCGAATCCTGCGGCTGTTATCGTCAGCGACTTTAGCGCGGAGCGCTACTGACTACTGACTACTGACTACTGACTACTTCCTTTCTCACCGCCACATCAGGCGGAAGTAGAGGTAGGCGGCCTGCACGACGCCGATGACGAAGCCGATGAGGAGGCCGAAGAGCTCGATGGTGCGGAGGTGCTGCTTGGCGACCGAGAGCACGAGGTCTTCGAGCTTCTTGATGGGGTAGCCGGCGACCTTCTCCTCGACGATGCGGCCGATGTCGAATTCGGCGATGGCCGCGGGCAGGCGCTCGCGCGCGGCCGACTCGATGCGGTCGGTGAGCTTGTCGGCGGCGCGCCTGACCTTCTCCTCGGGCACGAGGTCGCCGACGCGGCCGATGGGTCTGACGAGAAGTTTTTCGACCTGCGAGGCGAGGATGGCGTTGATGGTGCGCGCCGTCTCCTCGCGCGCGAGCACGCCCAGCAGGCCGCGCGCGAGCAGCCGCTTGACCTCCTCGGTCGAGTCGGGGCGCGCGTGCTCCAGGAGCGCGCGCAGGGAGTGCGGCTTCAGGCGCTCCAGCGCGTCGGTGAGGTAAGCCGAGACCGAGGTCGAAAGCTCCGCGCTCTGCGCGACGGAGAGGATGCGTTCGGCGATCTGGTCTTTCACCAGTTCGAGCTTGTCGGGCTCGACGTTGCCGACCAGCTCGTTGACGGGGCGCGCGAGCAGGCCGTCAATGGAGGCGTTGATGAACTCCTCGGCCTGCCGCTCGAACGCCTCGCCCGAGAGGAACTCGCCGATGCGGCGCGGCAGGGTCTTGTTGACGAGGTCGTCCACCTCGCCGTGAATCTGGTCGCGCGAGACGAAGATTTTTTTGAAGAAGCTGAGCTGCTTGTAGTAATCATCAACCTCGCGCTTGATGAGGGCGCCGATCTGCTTGCGCGTGCTCTGGTTCGTGGCGAGTTCGGTGAGGTGCTGAACGATGGGCGGCACCTGACTGTCGATGCGCTCCTTGATGACGGCGACCGAGTCGGGCGTGAACATCTCGGCCAGCGTCGCGCGGCTCTGCGCGAGCTCGTCCACGCGCGACGAGACGAACTCGCGCACCTTCGACTCGAAGCCGCGCTCGTTGACGACGCCGCGGAAGCGGTTCTCGACGAAGCCCAACACCTGCTCGAACGACTCGGGGCTGACGGCCTCCGAGAGTCTCTGCGAGAGCAGCTCGTCCACGCGGCGGTCTACGAAGCGCGTCAGCGCCTCGGCCGTCTCTTCGCTCCTGAGCGCGCCGGCGATGTGCTCGGCGATGCGGAGTTGGAGCGCCGAGATGGCGTCGAGGACGGCCGGGCGCGCGGACTTCGGGATGGCGTCGAGGAAGGTCGCGTAGTTCTTCTCCAACAACTCCTCGGTGTAGGAGTTAACCAGCGACTCGACTTTGCGGCGGAAGAAGCCGGTCTCGAAGAGCGCGTGGACGACCGTCTCCTGCGAGACCAGCTCGTTGCCGACGGCGTGGCCGATGGTCTGCGCGAGCCGCTCGCGGTGACGCGGGATCATGCCCTGCGGCCAGACGGTGAGGCCGAAGACCTTCACGGGGTTGTGCGGGCGGAAGAGCATCCGCACGGCGAGCCACGCCGCGCCGTAGCCGTGGAACGTGGCGACGAAGACGATCAGGAACAGCTCGAACCACTTGCTGTGGACGACCGCGTTAACCCACTCGATGGCGAGCACCCCATATGCGCGCGGCGAATTTTCCGGGAACGCCTTCGATGCTAAACGGACAGCGCGCGGGGCGTCAAACGGATTGACTCACCCCCGGGTAATCTCCGCCGCCCGCGCCGGGGCAAGGGACGGCCGGCGCGCGACCGCTATGCGTTGCTCCTCGCCTTCAAAGTCAACTTCCGGCTCCCTCCTTTCCGTCAACAGGTCGGCCAGCGCGCTCTCAAGATTCGTGTAGAGGAACTTGAAGTGCTCTTCGACGAAACGGTCGGGGATGCAGCGGCGGCCTTCGAGGGCGAGCGCGGGCTCCGTCCTCAACAGGAACGCGCCGAGGCGGACGAGCCAGGCGGGCACGCGCGGGCTCCAGGGGCGCCGGAGCGCGCAGCGCAGTTCGCACATGAACTCGGCGTTGGTGACGGGGCAGGGGCCGGTCGCGTTGTAGACGCCCGCGGCCTCTTCGCGCTCGACGCACCAGAGGACGAGGCGGCAGAAGTCGCGCACGTGAAGCCAGCTTATGTACTGATGCCCCTCGCCGACCGTGCCGCCGAGGTAGAGGCGCGCCAGTCGCGCGAGCGTCGGGAGCGCGCCGCCGTCGCGCCCCAACACGAAGCCGATGCGCAGCAGAACCTTCCGCGTCGCGGGCAGCTCAAGGGAGTCGAAGACCTGCTCCCAGCGCAGACAGACCTCGACGGGGAAGCCGCGACCCGCGGGCGCGTCCTCCCCGCACACGCGCCGCCCCGCGTCGCCGTAGATGGCGAGCGAGCCGGCCTGCACCAAAACTTTCGGCGGCTCCGCGCACGCGGCAATCGCGCGCCCGACGGCCTCGACGGAGTGGGTGCGCGACTCCACGATCTCGCGTTTGTGCTCCGGCGTGTGCCGGCAGTCCACGCTGCGGCCCGCGAGGTTGACGACGGCCGCCGCGCCCTCAAGCTCGCGCGCCCACGGCCCAACCGTCCGCCCGTCCCACTCGACCTGTCGCACGCGCGACTTGCGCGCGCGCCGCGTGAGCACGACCGGCTCGTAGCCTGCGCGCTCGAACGCCAACGCCAGCGCACGCCCCAGAAACCCGCTCCCGCCCGCGAGCACCACGCGCCCCTTAGACACAAGAGCCTTTGACATGACCTCGAACCTCCTCGCCGCGCGACCAACGCGCTTTCATCGAGTCAGTTCTTCAAGCGCCATGCCGGACGCCGAAGAGAGTGCTTTTGCTCTGAATGTTTGGGCAGAGACATTCGTCCGCCTTGCAAAAGGCGAGCGAGCGGGAGGCGCTTAGCAGTTTGCGAATGAAGAGAACCGCGAGCGGTTACGGGTGACATCAGAGATAGCTCGTGATGTCACCCGTACCCGTTCGCGGTTCAGTTTAGATGGCGGCGAGGGGCTTCTCGACGGGGTTGCCGGCGGCGATCCAGGCGCCTGTGCCGCCCTCGACGTTGTAGAGGCGCCGGAAGCCGAGCGGGCGGAGCAGGCTCGTCGCGGCGCTCGAACGGTAGCCGCCCGCGCAGATGACGGCGAGCGGGCGGTCTGTGTCGAGGCGGTCGGTCTCCTCGCGCAGGCGCGGGCTCAAGGGGGCGTTGTACGCGCGTGGGGCGTGGCCGGCGTTGAACTCGGCCGCGCGGCGCACGTCGAGCACCTGCAAGTCTTCGACCTCTTCGAGCATGCGGCGCAGGTCGGCGACCGACACCTGCTCGACCTCAGAGACCTCGAAGCCCGCCTCGCGCCACGCCTCCATCCCGCCGCGCAGATAGCCGCGCACCGAGTCGTGGCCGACGCGGGCGAGGCGCGTCACAGTCTCGTCCACCTCCGCCTCGTCCGCGGCGACGACGATGAGCGGCGTGCCCAACTGAATCAGAGCCCCGGCCCAACTCGCGAACTGTCCGCCCAGACCGATGTTGAGCGCGCCCGGGATGTGCCCCGCGCCGAACTCCGAAGCGGGGCGCACGTCGAGGACGGCGTAGCCGAGGTTGGCGTAGGCGACAACCTGCTGCGGCAGGAGCGCCGCGGGGCGATGCACCTCCGAGAGCGACCGCGCGCCCTCGCGGTTAATCGCGGCGTCGGCGGGAAAGTAGGCGGGCGCCTCGGGCAGGTCGGTCGTCAGAAGGCGCACGAACTCGTCGCGGGGCATCGGCGCGAGCGCGTAGTTGAAGCGGCGCTGCTGGCCGATGGTCGAGGAGGTCTCCTTCGAGATGTTGCGCCCGCACATCGAGCCCGCGCCGTGCGCGGGCCAGACCTCGACCTCGTCGCCGAGCCTGAGCAGCTTATCGTGCAGGCTCTCGTACATCATCCCGGCCATCTGCTGCGGCGTGAAGCCGCGCGCGCCCGCGAGGTCGGGCCGTCCCACGTCGCCGACGAAGAGCGTGTCGCCCGTCAGAACCTTCTGCGGCTCGGGGGAGACTTCGGTGTCGATGACGACGAGCGAGACGCTCTCGGGCGTATGACCCGGCGTCTCCAGCACGCGGATGACGACTTTCCCCACGCGCAGCTCGTCGCCGTCCTCGACCGCGCGGTGCGGGAACGAGGCGCCCGCGCGCGCGCCGATGACGATCTGGGCGCCGGTGCGCGCGGCCAGCTCGCGGTGCCCGCTGACGAAGTCGGCGTGCAGGTGCGTCTCGACGACGTACTTGATCTTCAACCCACGGGCTTCGGCCTCCGCGACGTATTGGTCAACGTCGCGCTGCGGGTCAACGACCGCGGCCTCGCCTTCGGAGCCGACGAGGTAGGAGGCGTGCGCCAGACAGCCGAGGTAGAACTGCTTGAAATACATGACGGACTCCTGTCATCCTCTTAAAGTTAATAAGACGGCGGAGAAATTTTGGGGCAGCGGGCAGCAAAAATTTCCGTGCCGGATGTTACAATGGCGGCGGCCAAACCCACAAAGCTTAAAGGACAAAACGGAGGATCGAAGAGTGATGTTGAAGGTGCATCCGCGTCTGGCGTTGGCGCTGCTGGCGCCCGCCCTGCTGTTGTCGGCCGCCGCGCTCGCGCGCGCGCAGGAGTCCGCGCCGAAGTCGCCTGCGGACGATAGTATGGTGGCGCGCGTGACGCGGCAACAGGACGCGCAGGCGGGCGGCGCGCAGCAGCAGCCGACCCCGACCCCGCAGCCGCAGAGTCAGGGCCGGCCCGACCCGCTCACGGCCGGGCAGAAGGTCAAGCGCGCGTTCCGCGGCGCCTTCCTCAGCCCTGTGCCCTACGCGACCGCCGCCTTCAACGCCGGCATCACGCAGTTGGGTGAAGACAACCTGCCGCACAAGGATACTGAGGACGAGCTGGCCGACTGGGGCTCGCGCACCGCGCGGGTCTTCGCCACCGGCACCACGTACCGTATCTTCGGCAACGGCTTCTACCCAGCGCTCTTCAAGCAAGACCCGCGCTACGAGCGCTCGCCGAAGAAGGGCGTCGGCCGCCGCCTGGGGCACGCCGTCAGCCGCCTCTTCGTCACGCGCGACGACGACTGGAACCTGGAGCCGAACTACTCGCGCTTCGCGGGCGCGGCCACGTCGAGCGCGCTCGCCAACGTCTGGGAGCGCAGCACGCCGGGGCACGACCGCATCGGCGCCGACGCCACGCTCAAGCGCTTCGGCAGAAGCTTCATCTCCGGCGCCATCGGCAACATCTTCCGCGAGTTCGCCCCCGACCTCTTCTGACGGCAGAAAAAGAAGATGCTGGATGCCGGATGTTAGCTAAAGCTTCACGCTTTAACTAACATCCGGCATCCAGCATCTTTCTTTTTAGTTCACGAGCGCGCGCTGGCGCAGCGCGTGGCGGAAGAGTTGGGCTTCGCGACCCTGCGTGTTGGGCGACCAGGTGGCACGCAGGGCGTGCGCGCCGGTCGTGTCGGGGGCGAGATGGAGACTGTATGTCTCTCGCGCGCGCGGCGCGTAGACGACGTAGCGGCGACCCTCCTGCGCGCCGTCCGAGGGTCGGGCGCCCTCGCAGATGATCTCGTCGTAGCCGTCGCCGTCGAGGTCGGCCACCTCCTGCGTCCAGCCCGCGCCGCGGAAACCCTCCACGTCGAGCCGCACGCTCTTCGTCACGGCGTAAGCCCCGCGCCCGGCCGCGCGCTGGATGATGAGAAGCGTCGCCATCCCGTCCGAAGGGTCTGCCGTTAAGGCCGCGATAATCTGCCCCGCGCCGGTGCCGACGAGCCGCACGTCCGAGACGCGCCCCCGCGCGACCGAGGCGGCCACGCGCCACGCGCCGTCGCGCGTGAGCGTCGCCGGCTCCGCGCGCCGCGGCTTGCGCGAACCGCGCGAGGTGAGCGCCGATGTCATCGCCGAGGGGTCGAGCGCGGCCGCTTCGAGCGCGCCCTCGCGTGCGCTGCGCGAAGTCCACGCGACCGCCACCGTAACCAGCATCGCGAAGAGCGCGAAGAGCGTCACGACGCGCGTGAACGTGTAGCGCCCGGAGTCGAGCGCGCCGATTGTCCCGGCGAACGGCGCGGCCTCACCGCCCTCGGCCGCGGCGACGGCGCGGCGCGCGCGCTCGATTGATTGCTCGACCATGCGGCACGCCTCGGCCGCGGTCGCGGGCCGGTGCGCGGGGTTCTTGGCGAGCAGCGTGTGGACGGCGAGCGCAAGCGCCCGCGGCACGTCGGGTCTCAGAGAGAGTAAGGCCGTCGGCTGCGCCGTCGCCTGTTTGACGAGCACGACCGACGGGAGCTGATCGACGAAGGGCGGACGCCCGGCGAGCATCTCGTAGAGCAGGACGCCGACGCTGTAGAGGTCGGTCGCGGGCCCGACGCGGTGGCCGAGGCACTGCTCGGGCGACATGTAGCGCGGCGTGCCGATGACGAGGCCCGACTCGGTCGTCGCGTGCGTGCGCGTCACGTCGGTCGAGTCCTGCAAGACCTTCGCGATGCCGAAGTCGAGCACGCAGACGCCGCGCTCGTTGAGAATGATGTTCGACGGCTTGAGGTCGCGGTGGACGATGCCGAGGGCGTGCGCCTCGGAGAGAACTTCGCAAATCTCGGACGCGACGCGCACCGCCCGCTCGGGCTCGAACTGACCCTCGCGCGCCAGCGTCTCGGCGAGGGTCGAGCCCTCGACGTACTCCATGACGATGAAGGGGCGGCCGTCGGCGAGGTGGCCGGCGTCGAAGATCATCGCCCCGCGCGGGTGCTTGAGCCGCGCCATCGTCCGCGCCTCGCGCATGAAGCGCTCGGCGATCTCGGGGTGCGCGGCGAACTCCTGTTTCAGGATTTTGATTGCGACGGGGCGTTCGAGCCCCAGGTGGGAGGCACGGTAAACCGTGCCCATGCCGCCCCTACCGATTTCGCACTCGACGCGGAACCGGCCGGCGATGATCTGGGGGGTGTCCATCTCCTGACCCTCTCGTTCGGGAAAGCAGGGTCGCTGCGGACGGCGCGCACTTTTCTCACTTCTCGACGCGGGGCAGCAGAGAGAAGAAGAGGGGCCGCGGCCGAGCGCCACGGGTGAAACCTGACTGGGACGGTTGTAGGGAGAAACGTTCGCCCGCCATCCGACGCGGGCGGGCGAGTGGAGAGTTTAACACTTCTGCCGCGGCGCGCAAGATTTTTTACATCGCGCCCGCGGACAGCGGTGCGGCGGGAAGTCCCGGCCCGGAACGCTTCTTACGCGTGACCCAAACCGCCCGCCCACTGAATCAACATCACAGAGGCCACGACGACCCCGTAAAGGTAAGCCCACGGCAGGAGCCGGCGCTTCAGGGAAGTGCCACCTTCGGGGGCGCGCGTCGCGAGTAGGAGTTGGAGGGCGAGCAGGATTAAGGCGGCGACGAGGACGGGGCCCGCGGGGTTCGCCGCGAGCGCCCCCCGCAGGTCGCCGCCGAGCGTCATCAGCACGCTGCGCGTCATCCCGCACCCGGGGCAGGTCACCCCGAAGAGCAAGCGCGAGACGCAGACCACGGGCAGCTCGCGACCGGCGAAGTGGACGGCCGCCGGGCTCGCCTCCGCGAGCCCCCGCGCGACCGCCAAAGACGCCAGGAGCGCGCCCCCGGCCAGGCCGGCCGTCAACCTCTTTCGACTCAGCCCCAACACGGCCTCAACGCCCGCCCGCCTGCACTTTAGAACCAGGCTTTCTTGTTCTGGATGTACGTCCGGACGAACTCCTCGTCGGACTTGGTGAGGTAGATGATCCCCTCGATGAGGCCGACGATGCCGACCGCAATCGAGGCGATGCCGCACGTCAGGAACATGCCGATGACCCACGCGGCGAGCATGATGATGCCCTCGGTGTTGTAGCCGAGGATGAACTTGTGGACGCCGAAGCCGCCGAGCAGGATGCCGCAGATGCCCGCGGCCATCTTCTTGTTCGCGCCCTGCGCCATCCAGTCGCCGGCCTGCTGCTGGTAGCCGGCCAGCGGGTCTTGCTGCGGCGAGTAGCTCGGGTAGCCCGAGGGGGGCGGCTGCGGCGTCGAATAGCCGCTCGACTGGTAGTCTTGCTGCGTCTGCTGCTGCCCGAGGTCGCCGCTCTGGCGCCAGGACTCAGGTTGGGGAGACGCCGGGAGCGTCGTGCCGCACTTCACGCAGAAGCGCGTGCCCTCGACGTTCTCGGCCCCGCAGGAAGGACATGCGATCATCTCTCTCTCCTTATCACGACCCGGCGCGGGCGCTTCAAGGCGCGGCCGGGGCTCAACTTTCAGGGGTGTTTTTTTTACGGGCCAAGCCGGGAGCCTAACGGACTCTTAAAACTCGGCGGACGGCCACAAGTCTTTCTCACAAACGAGATGAAAAAGCAAGGAGGAAGTAGTCAACAGACAGGAGTCAGGAGTCAGGAGTCAGGAGTCAATAGAAAAACCCTTCCGCCGCTCGAACCGTGCGGCTGTCATCCTCAACATTCTCAAGCGGAGACTACTGTCTACTGTCTATTGTCTCCTGACTACTTCCCCAATCCGGCACCCAGAACGTCTGGCCGCCGGAGGCGACGCAGCGCAGTCCCCGCGCGGGCAGCTCGCGCTCGGCGAGGCCGAGGTAGGTGAAGTGCGGCAGGTCGCTCAGCACCGTCTGGAACCAGCCGTGGCGCGCGAGCAGCGCCCCGACGCGCGAGTCCTGAAACTCCGTGATGTCGAAGGCGAGCATGGCGAGGTGCTGCGAGGCGCCGGGCGCGGCCACCGACTGGAGGATGCTCTTGTCGAAACACTTGCTGAAGAAGATGCCGCCGCTCTCAAGCTCAAGCACCGCCGACGCCTGCTCGCGCAGGGGGAGCCCGCGCAGCCGCTCGGCCTCCGCGCCGTCGAGCCGCCCTTCGGCGCACCAGTGTTCGAGCGCGGGGTCGCAGCGCGAGCGCCAGAGCCGCAAAGAGTCGGCGAAGCTGCGCCGCCCCGCCTCGCTCCCGCCGCGCGGCGTCACGAGCAGGCCCGTGTGCGCCGCCTCCTCGCGCGCTTGCATGAGCGCCGCCATCGCCGGGCGCTGCAACTCGATGACCGCGTCGTCGAGGACTTCGGCGCGCCAGCCCGCCTCGCGCTGGAAGCTCTCGACCGCCTCCTCGCTCTCCAGCACGCAGGCGTCGGGGAGCGCGACGCCCTCGGCGACGAACATCGCGCCGTACTCTTCGAGCACGCGCCGCGTCAGCACATCGCCCGCCGGGCAGAACTGCTCAAGGCTTAAGCCCCGCCGCGCCAGCGCGCCCGCGAGCGCCGCGTGGAACGGCGACTCCCCCGCCCCGCGCGGCGCGCAAGCGTCTCCACTCTTCCCAAACTCTTCGACGGACAAGTCCGTGGGTTCTCCTCTCGGCGCGCCGGGTGAGACCGGGGCTTGTCCCGGCCGGCGTCGTGTGGTAACACGCAGGGACGATTGTAAACGAACGGGGGCGGGCGCTGACAAATACTCCCCGCCGAAATCTTACGGGCGCAGGCGCCGGGGACTTAACAGTTATGAGTCGGCTCAACAAATTTCAGGAGATACTGGCGCAATACCGCAGGCACGGCTGGCGGCTCGCGCGCGTGCTGGCGCGCCCCGAGTCGCTCTCCGAGATGCGCGGCGCGGGCGAAGAGACGGCCGCCGTAACTTTCGAGGGCGCGCCCGCCGCCGAGTCGGACGTGGACGCGATGTGGTTCGCGCGCCCCTCGGCGGAAGGGCGCGAAGCCTGGGAGCTGCGCCTCGTCGGCGACACGCCCTACGCGCTCTTCGAGCTGTTCGAGCACGACGAAGAGGAGGAAGACCGCGAGGACGTGCGCCGCGAGATGGAGGCGCGCATGCGCGACTACGCCGCGCCCGGAACGGAAAGCAGTGGGCAATAGGCAGTTGGTAGTTAAGAATAAGGCGAAGAGGCAAAAAGAATCGGAGGCGGCGAGATTAACTGCTCGCCGCCTCCGATTCGTTCAGGCGCTCCGTTAAAGAAGCCGCTTGTCTTAACTGCCTACTGCCATCTGCCTACTGCCTACTGCCCCTAATCCCTGCTGCGGCCGACCTTGACTTGAATCTCAAGCTGCTCGGCGCCGCGCACGATGGCGACGGGGACGGTCATGCCGGGCTGCGCTTCGGAGATGCGGTAGCGCAGGTCGCCCGGGGTGCGGATGAGGTGTTCGCCGAACTTGATGACGATGTCGCCCTCCTTCAGCCCCGCGATATCGGCCGGGCCGTTGCGTTCGATGTCGCCCAGTTCGACGCCGAAGATGTTCATGCCCGGCACCTGTACGCGTTCGAGGTCGCGCCGGTTGATCTCGATGTTACCGGCGCCGCCCGGGCGCTGGTCGAATCGCCTGAGGCCGGGTGTGTCCTTCTCGGCGGCCGTCGTCAGCTTAGTGCTGCCGGGGACGTTGTCGCGGATGAAGTCGACATCCACGGTCTTGCCCACGGGCGTGTCGCCGAGAATCCGACGCATGTCCCCGCCGTCGCGGACATCCTTGCCGTCGAACCTCTTGATGATGTCGCCGCCGATGAGCCCGGCGCGCAGGAACGGCGTGTCGGGGCCAGCGATGCCGGTGACGAGCGCGCCGCCGCCCGGCGCCGTCTCGAAGCCGTCAACGCCGAGGAAAGACTTGAGAACCGGCGGGGGCGCACTGCCGGCGCGGCGCGCACCCATCCAGAACGGCGACGTGCCGCCCACCATCAGGATCACCAGCCCGATAATCACCCACAGCCACCAGCCGCCGCGCGCGGGGCGGCACGCCCTCGCCAGCTTCGAGGTCGCGCCGTGCGGCTGCTGACCGTTGAGCGAACCGTGCGCGCCGAAGGGCTGCATGGGCTGCATGGGCGCGGCGCCCCAGGTCTGGCGCGCCTGGAAGGGGTCTGTGGCCGGCGGCGCGGCCGGAACCGCGGGCATCGAGGAAGCGTCGAAACGCTGCGTGGCGACGAACTCTTCGACGCCCTCGCCGAGCCGGTAGCCGCACATGCGGCAGAACCTCAGCCCGACGACGAGCGTCGCGCCGCAGCTAGGGCAATTGACTGTGTTTTCAGCTCGCATTCCCGCTTCTCCTGTCCGCGGCGCGCGTGAAAGTTCGGTTGAAGGCCGAGCGCGCGGCGTGCGACCTTCGGCGCACTTTCGGCCGGCGTCGTGTGTTAACAATATACGCCTGTTGGAGCGCCGCAGTTGCATCGCGCGCGCGCGCGACTTAGACTCGTGCCCGCGCCCGAAGTCACGCCGCCTGAAGGTATTGTGGCTCGCGGCGCGCCCGCGCGCAAGCGCCTCCGGCCGTCCGGCACGGCGCGTGCTCTGTGCGGTGAGCAGAAAGGGAGGTCTGATAGGTGGAAGTAACCAAGGCCCTTGCGGCGCTCCAGCCGCTCTATGGCAAGGACAACGTCGAGATCGTCACCGAGACGGGCGCGCGCGTCCGCGGCGTCGTCCGCAGCCTCAAGCAGACGCAGGTGCTCACACGCCCCAGCGTCAAGATCGAACGACCCGACGGCGAAGTCGTCAAAATACTCTTCTCAACCATCACCGAAATCATCGACCACAATCGTTGAGAGGCCGCGAACCGCTGAAAAGCCGTGAACCGTAAATCGTAAACCGTGACAAGAAAATACTGTCTTTCACTTGTCACGGTTTACGGTTTACGGTTCACGGCTTTTCCTCCGTCTGCTATAGTATCCGCCGTTCGGCCGCCTCAGGGCCGCGGGAAGAGTTTTGAATGATGACGATTGAGGATTTTGGAGCGCGCGTGGTGAGCGTGTGGCAGGGCCTGAGGCCCTCGACGCGCAGCCTGGTCGAGCGCGCCCTCTCGACGCCGGTGCTCCCTCAGCAGGGCCCGGCCGCCACCACCTCCTCACGCCGCGAAAGCATCTACGACGCGCGCTCCGAGTGGGAGCTGAGCCGACTGCTGGCCGCGCTCGACGAGCGCGCCGCCGAGGTCGGTCCGGAGACTCTGAGCGCAGAGCAGTCGCGCGACCTGTGGCGCATGTCCGAGACCTGCGTCGCGGTGCTCAACCGCGAGGCGCGCTCCTCCGAGGTCTTCGCGCAGTTGCTCGAACGCGCGCTGCGCGCCAAAGACTACGCGCGCGTGGACGAGATCGCCGACGTGATGACGGCCCGCCTCGCGCCGAGCGAGTTGTGCGAGACGGCGCGCCACATCAACCCGGCCGTCCGCGCCGTCGCGCAGGAGGCTTTGCTCCAACTGCCGACCGGCATCCTCGTCGCGCTGCTCGGCGACCCCGTGGACGCCGAGACCGCGCGCGCCGCCCTCGAAACGCAGGCCGACGAATACGAGTCCGAAGAGGCGCGCATCGTCGTCACCGCCCTCCAACAGGTTGACGACGCCGAAGACGATTTTTAAGCGTAAACCGTAAACAGTAAACCGTGACAAGAGGAACCAAGTCCTTCTTGTCACGGTTTACTGTTTACGGTTTACGCTTTACTTCTCGCCTATCTCGCGCAGGCGGGCGACGACCTGTTCGATGAGCCAGTTGGGCGTCGAGGCCCCGGCCGTGACGCCGACGCGCCCGGCCCCGGCGAGGTCGGCGGGGTTGATCTCTTCGGGCGTCTCGATGAGGAAGCTGCGCGCGCACTGCTCTTTGCAGACCGAAAGCAGCTTCAGGCTGTTCGACGAGTGCTTGCCGCCGATGACGTAGAAGGCGTCCACCTCGCCCGCGAGCGCGCGCGCCGCGTCCTGCCGGTCGCGCGTCGCCGAGCAGATGGTGTTGACGACCTGCGGCTCGGCGTCCGATTTCGCCCGCACGGCCTCGGCCGCTTCGAGGAAGGTCGAGAGTTTGAGCGTCGTCTGCGAGACGACGAGCGGCGCGTGCAGCGGCGGCAGCGCGGCCACCTCCGAGGCGTCGCGGACGACGTGCGTGCACGCAGGCGCGTAGCCGACGACGCCGATCATCTCGGGGTGGTCGGGGTTGCCGACGACGACCACATCGCGCCCCTGCTCGGCGGCACGCTCGGCTAGCTTCTGCACCTTGGTGACGAACGGGCAGGTGGCGTCGATGACGCGCTCGGCCCGGGCTTCAAGCTCGCGCTGCACCTGCGGCGTGACGCCGTGGGCGCGGATGACGGCCGTCTCGCCGCCCGCCACGTCGGCGGGCGCGTCGATAGTGCGCACGCCCCCGGCTTCGAGGCGGTGAATCTCCTGCGTGTTGTGGATGAGCGGGCCCAGCGTGCGCACGGTCGCGCCCTCGCCGAGCGCCCCCTCGACCATCTCGACGGCGCGCTCGACCCCGAAACAGAACCCGTACTCTTCGGCCAGCAGAACCTGCATAGAATTTCCGATTTGCGATTTGCAATTTTTGATTTTGATTTTTAGGCCGGCGGCTTCAAATCGAAAATCAAAAATCCGGGGTTAAAAATTTACCCGACTCCCTCGGGCGGCGGGGTCTGTGTGATAGGCTCGGGGCCGGGCGCCGCTTTGGCGCAGCGACTCCGCCACTCCTCGCGCAGCCGCTCGGCCGCGGCGAGACTGTCGTCAACCCAGCCGATGTTCTTCTCGGCGAACCAGCGGACGCCGCCCCAGAAGTTTTTCTCGAACTCGCCCAACTGCCGCGCCGCGTCCGGCGGGAGCACGGCGAACGAGGCGTCGCACAGAAAGCGCACCGCGTCGCAGATGGGGTTACCGGTCTTGTACCTAGAATCGTTCGTGTCAGCCATTAGTGGAGAACCTCCTTCCACAACCATACGGCCGAAACGTCACGCACGTTCCGCGCCAGACCATCTTAATGAAGGAGGTGTGCAAAGGCAAAAGTGAAAGCCGCCGATACTTCCGAATCGAGAGGGACTTTCGCACCAATCGCCCCGCGGGCGGGCCTGCCCGCGCACGGGCACACGACTCGCAACGACGCGGGAGGGAGAATTCGCATCCGTCATGAGCGCGCCAATAAGAATCAAGAAAATACGCCCCGGCGATGACACGGACAATTACTGCGGGCGGTGTAAAGCCGAACGCGCGCACCAGGTCATCGCCCTGAATGCGGACGGCGTCCCCGCCACCGTCATCTGCCGCACCTGCGGCGGCCAGCACCGCTTCCGCGTACAGAAGGAGGCGGGCTCTAACCCTGCGCCCGGCAGAACAGGCCGCAAGGTCAGGGAGTCTGCCGCGCTCGCGCGGGACGAACCCACGGGGCCGTTGCGGGACTATTCGCCGAGAGGGGTTTACGCCACGGGCGAGTGGGTCGAGCACACGAAGTTCGGGCGGGGAAAGGTGACGCAGGCACGCGCCGGCAAGATCGAGGTGAAGTTCGAGTCCGGAAACCGTCTGCTCGTACACGCCGGGTAGTGTTCGCCGTCAGAGCCCGTAAGAGTCAGTCGTGCTACAGGCGCCCGCGGCACCTCGCGCTGCCGCACCGGCACGGGAGCTTGCCATCGTGGTGCGTCTCGCCGTAGTCGCACGTCAACTCCTCCCCGGCCTTGAGCCGGCGCAGCGCGTAAAACTCCACCCGCCCACGATACCGCCGCATGAACACGTTGGGTTCGCACGAGTGGTTGACGTAGCCGAAGGGGCCGCCCAGCCGCGTGGCATCGAGCGCGGTGCCGTCCTCGAACTCGACCATCTTGACGCTGACGGCGCCGCGCGCGCGCCGACGCGCCTCGCGCTGCGTGATGAGTTCCCCGCCGAGTTCGCCCAGTTTCCTCCGCGCGGCGACCTCCGCAACCGCGAAGAGCCCGCGGCCGTGAATCGGGCTGCGCCCGACTTTAAAATTAGCGGTCTTCACGCACGGGATTATAGGCACGGGAGTTCGGCGCCGCCAAAGAAGGTTGGTTGAGACGGCGGGGGTTTTAATGTAAAAGGGGCAAGCATGGCACATCTGACCGAACGGCGTGTGCGCGGTAGCCTCAATCGCCTGCGTCGGTGATCCCTCCGGCGGGCGGACTACGCGTTTAGCTCTTGAGGCCGCGCGCGCGTTGGGGCGAAGGCGCGCGGCCTCGGGGCGGGGGTTTTGAAGGCCGGGACAAGTGCGGTTCAGGAGGACAGAAGGAATGCGTTTAAGGTCAATGCGCGCGACTGCGCTCGCGCGCTCTCTGCTGGTGCTGCTCGCGGCCGTCCCTGCCTCGGCGCAGGAGCAGGTCATCAAGCGGCTGCGCTTCGCGCGCGGCAGCAACTCGAAGACCGTGAAAGGTCAGGTGAGCCCGGAGGGCAACAGGTATCTCTACTTCTTCAAGGCGCGCAAGGGGCAGCGGCTCACCGTCCACCTCGTCTCGGACGACGGCAACGCCGTCTGCGACGTGATGAGTCACGGGCAGTTCGACGTTAACCCCGTCGTCGAAGAGACGGTGGACTGGACGGGCAGACTGCCGGAGGCCGACGCGGGCGAGTACAGCGTCGAGGTGCGCTCGACCGGCGGGCTCGCGAAATACGTTCTTGAAATCACCATCAAGTAAACGTTCCGGAAATCGTCATCAAGTAAGAAGTCTGTCCGACGCGCGCGTCACGCCATACACCCTCGAAGTCTCCGTAGGCTGAAGACACGGACTCGGGCGAACGGAGGCGCGCTGGCGTCTCCGTTCGCCCGTCGTTTATCCTTACCGGCACACACTCTTTCTTCAAGGGGGAACCGCGTTGAGGAGACCGGTCTGCTGTCTGTTGCTGTTGTCACTTGTGGCGCTCGTCGCGCACTCCGCGCCGGGTCGTGGCGCGACCCCGCGCCTCACCGCTCCCGCGCAAGCCGCGGCCCCCGCCTACGACCCCGAGCTGACCAACTACCAGTACCCTTTCCCCGTCCGCTTCTTCGAGCTGGACACGCAGGGGCAGAGGCTCCGCATGGCCTACATGGACGTGGCCGCCGCGAGGCACAACGGCCGGACGGTCGTGCTCCTGCACGGCAAGAACTTCTCGGGCGCCTACTGGGCGCCGACCGTCAGGGCTCTGACCGCGGAAGGCTACCGCGTCGTCGTGCCCGACCAAGTCGGCTTCGGCAAGTCCTCGAAGCCCGCCTCCTACCAGTTCAGCTTCCAGACGCTCGCCGCCAACACGCGCGCGCTCCTCGACTCGCTCGGCGTCGGGCGGTTCACACTCGTCGGCCACTCGATGGGCGGGATGCTGGCGGTGCGGATGGCGCTGATGTACCCCGAGCGCGTGGAGAAGATGGCGCTCGTCAACCCCATCGGGCTTGAGGACTGGAAGCTCGTCGCGCCCTACCGCACGGTGGATGAGAACTTGGCGCAGGAGCTGCGCGCGACGCCCGAGTCCATCAAGGAGTATCAGCGCGTCAACTACTTCGGCGGCGAGTGGAGACCCGAGTTCGACGCGCTGACCGAGATACTGGCCGGGTGGACGCGCCACCCCGACTACCGCCGCGTCGCGTGGAACGCGGCGCTCACCTCGGACATGGTCTTCACGCAACCCGTCGTCTACGAGTTCGAACGGCTGAAGGCGCCGACCCTGCTCGTCATCGGCCAGCGCGACCGCACGGCCATCGGCAAGGAGCGCGTGCCGAAGGAGGTCGCCGCGCGCATGGGCGACTACCCCGCGCTGGGGAAGGCCGCGGCACGTCGCATCCCGGGCGCGCGGCTCGTCGAGATAGCCGAGGCCGGACACATCCCGCAGGTCGAGGCGTTCCCGAAATATATCCGTGCGCTGCTGGATTTCTTCGCGGGCGTTTAATCGTCGTACGACAGAAGCGGAGTGTGGATTCCGGCGATCATTCCTGCTCCTTTCGTTACGCGACGAACTGCCAGCGGCTCAGTCAACGTAGAAGCCGACTCGCTCGACCGCCGTGCGGTTGGTCGCCCGATCCGTGGCCGTCAGTTGGAGGACGTAGTGTCCCGGCGGCAGTTGCTCAAGCGAAAGCTCCGACCAGAAGGGCAGGCGCGCGGGGTCGGCGGCGACCGGGACTTTGAACGGCTGGGTGGTGATGAGCGTCGTCGTTCCGCGCAAGACCTGCGCCTGAAGCTGCACCTCGCGGCCTTCCGCACCGGAGGCGCGCGCGGCGTTATAGACGTAAGTCTGAAAGCGCAGGACGCTGGCGCGCACGAAGCGCCGGTCAACGTCCACCGCGACCGCGCGCGGCCCGCTCGCCTCACGCTCGGCGGCGGGCGCCTGAGCGTTGCGCTCGCCGAGGAAGATGCTGCTTAAGGCGAAGTCGCCTTTCGAGAGATCGGGGATTTCGACCCACTGCATGGCGCTCCCGACGCGACCCGTGGCGCGGTCGCGCAGGGCAACGCGCACCTGATAGAGCCCCGGCCTGAGGCGCAGCCGTTGGTGCCAGATGACGGGCTGCGAGGCTTCGCCGTCGGACTCGGTGAGGGTCAGCAACTGTTTGAAACTCCCGAACCGCCCGCGGTCGTCTATGGCCGCGCCCGCGACATCGACGAGGGCCTTGCGCCCGTCACCCGCCGCATCGAAGTCGAAGGCCGCCCGCCCCACCTGCATCGAGACGTTCAAGACGGTGCCCTGCTCGCCCGTGTCGAGGTAGCCGACCGAGAGCGCGACCGGCAACTCCCGCCGGGGGTAGAGAGCGCCGAGCGCCGCCAGCAGCTCGTTGTCATTGGCCTTTGCTTCGACTCCGTTAGCCTTTGCTTCGACGGCCTTCGCCGCGCCGCCGACGGCGGCCGCCTCTCTGGAGGCGCCGACACTCTCCGTCGCCACGTCCCGCGGCTCCCGCGCCGAGTCCGTGCGCGGCGCCGGCCCGGGCTGTTCGACGGCGGCGGCGGGCGTGCTGAACGAGGCGGCCCTCAGCCGCACGCGCCATTCGGGATGACCCTTGACGGAGACTTTCAGCCGCGCCCCGGCCTCGCGCAGCTCCGGCGAGTCGGGACGCCACGCGAGCAGGTAGTAGTCGGCGGTCTCGCGGATGGCCTGCTGCACCGCCTCGTTCATGTCGCTTGAGTTGAAGATGGCGCGGCCGCCGGTCTGTTCGGCGATGAGTTGGAGCGGCTCCTTGGTGGCGCTAATCTCCCCGAAGTCAACCCCGATGCGGCGCGCGGTGAGGTCGATGTAATCGTTCGTGGTGGCGTCTATGCCCGAGCCCGACGGGAAGAGCGTCGCGCGCAGGTTCATCGTGTAGACCACGACGCCCGCCTGCGCGGCCGCCTGCGTGATGCCGCGCAGCGTTTCGAGCGCGCCCGCGGTGCGCTCGTTGAGGATGAAGCCGTCCGAGAGGAAGAAGACGAGCTTCCGGCCGGGGAGCGCGCCGGCCGAGAGCATCAGGCTCTGGAGCGCGTCGAGCGTGCCGTCCGTAGCCATCCGCCCCTGCGCGCGAGCCTGCCGCAGACGGTTGCGCAGGTGCGGCGCGGCCGAGTAGGAGGCCGCCAGCGTGTGGTCTCCGTGGCGACTGCCCGGCCCCATCTGCTGCTCGATCTTGGTCGATTCCAGCAGGTATGCGTACAGCTCGCGGTTGCCCGAGTCGAGCACCTGACTGGCCTCGTACTCGCTGATGCGCGTCTTGCCGCCGTAAGCGTCCGTGAGCCCCCTGTAGCCGAGGCGGTTGATGGCCGCGCGCAGCACCGACGGGTTGTCCGTCAACTGTTGAAGGAATCCGACCTGCCCGCTCGCCGAGACGATGGCCACCTGATCGTTCGGGTTCATGGCGTGCTCGACGTAGCGCTGCAAGGCCGAGCGCGCGCGGCCGATGTTGGCGCTGCTCAGATGCAGGTCGTCCACGAAGAAGAAGATGAGCCGCCCCGCAGACTCGGCGCCGGCCGGACTGTTCGGCGCGGCCGTCTTGTCTGCGCCGCGTGCGCGCGCCGCCGCGGCGGCCAACTGCGCCTCCTCGCTGCGGCTGCCCGCCCTGACGCGCTCGAAGAAGGTGACGGCCTGCGTCCTGCCGTTCACCTGCAACTCGAAATCTTCGGGCCGCAGGTCGTCAACGAAACGCCCGCGCTTGTCGAAGACCGCCACGTCCGTCTGCACGAGTTCCGTCGTGATGCGGACGACCTCGTCCTCCTGCTCCGGCGCGGGCCGGCGCGGCTGCTCCTGCCGCGTCTGAGCCGAAGCGTGGAGACAGAGGCCGAGGACGACTGCCAGCAAAAGGGAGCGCGATGTGATGTCGTCTTTCAGGGACATTTCGTGCGGGCCTCGCGAGGGGGTTTGCAGGGCGGAGGACTTGTCCTCTGCCGGGATCAAAGGAGAACCGGATGCAGGCGACCGCGAGAATCTATCACAATTCAGTCGGCCGTGTGGCAAGAATAACTGTGCGGGCGGCGCCTCTCTTTCGCCTCACCCGAGGGCCTGCTTGACGACGGGCCACATCTCGAAGGCCCAGAACTCGTAGCCCTCGTCGGAGGGGTGAAAGCCGTCCGCGGAGAAGAATTCCGGGTGCTCCGGGATGAGGGCGGCGCTCTTCTCGAAGGAGTCGGCGAAGTGCAGGCCATGACGCGCGGCCGCGTCGGCAAGGCGCTCGTTGAATTCGACGAGGCGGCGGCGCACCTCTTCGCGGAAGAAGTCGGGGACGGCCGGCGAGTGCGAGATGTCCGGCAGGTTCGAGACGACGACGGGCGCGCTGGTCTGCGCGCGCAGGCGCGTCGCTATCTCGTCGAAGTTGTGCGCGAACTGCTCGGCCGTGAGCCGTCGCGTCAGGTCGTTGATGCCGATGCCGATGGTGACGAGCGAGGGCTGCGCCTCGCCGACGCGCCCGACCTGCGCGCGCAGCACGTCTCCGGTGGTCGCGCCGCTCACGCACAGGTTGACGAGCCGCGAGCCCGGCCGCACGCGCTCTATCCGCTCGAACAGACGCGCGACGTAGCCGCCGCCCTTCCGCGCCCCCACGCCGACGCCCGTCGAATCACCCAGCGCTAGGTAGACGACCGGCGCGCCTTTGACTTCATCACTCATTTCGAATCTCGACTCTGAACTTTCGACTTTTACACGGCGGCCTCGGAGCGCACGGGCTCGCGGAGGATGGCGGCGGCGGCGGAGGCGGCGACGCGCGCGGCCTCGGGGTGCGCGTCCGTCAGGTTCGAGACCTGGAGGAGCGATTCGCCCGTGCGCGAGAGCATGCGGAAGAGGTCGCCCTCCTCGGCGCGCGTGCGGCGGACGAGGGTCGCCCAGTCCATCCCCGCGGCCCAGCGCGCGGCCGTGGCCGCGGCCGAGAAGTTGATCTCGGGCGCGGGCTCAAGGTCTTGCTGCCACTCGACGCTCGCCACGTCGTAGGCGATGCGGTCGAACCTGGCGAGCGCAGTGATGAGCGCGTCATCGAGTTCAAGCTCCCCGTAGTCACGCTCTGCGTCGGCCGCGAGCGCGGCCATCAGACCCGCGGCGCGCGGCGCGTCCAAAGAAGCGAAGAGGCCGCGGCCGATGGCTTCGCCGACGAGAAGCGGGCGGTCGAGGCGCAGGTCTGCGAGCCAGCGGCCGCGCTCGGTGACCTGCTCGGCGAAGAAGTCCAGATAGCCGAAATGATGGAGCGCACGCGCGCGCCGCTCGAAGGGATGCCACGCCTCGCCGTGCAGCGATTCGAGCCTGCGCCCCAGGCGCTCGATACTCTCGGCCTCCTGCATGACAGACCACAGCGCCTCCTCGCAGCGCGTGCGCGAGCCTTCGCCGTCGCCGCCCGCGAGCGACTCGATGAGGTCGTTGATGAGCGCGACGGCCTCCTCGGTCGAGGAGCGCGCCGCGCGCAGTCCCGGCTCGCGCAGCGGCTTCGCGCGGTTCGACTGCACCAACTCGAACGCCGCGTCGCGCGCGGACTCCGAGAGCGCGTGCGTCTCCTCCCACACGCGCCCGACTCGTTCGAGCGCGAGCGTGACCCGCTTGCCGTTGTCGCGCACGCCCGCGAGCCCGTCGCCGCGCCGCTCCGTGACGAAGACGAGGCGGCGGCTGCCGCGCCCGACCGAGACGACGCGGCCGGGCACGACCTCCTTATCGAGCCAGCGCAGGTACGCGTCCGTGCGCGTCTGCGGCGCGTCTTCCAGCAGGCGTGTGCGCGCGCTCGCCAGACGTTCGAGCCCGCGCGCGACCTCGGGCGGCAGGTCGCAGCCGGCCTCGGAGAGTTTCGTCCGCAAGCGCCGCTCGGCCTCGGCGCGCGCACGCTCGACGCGCGCGACCTCTTCGGCCGCGTCGCGGCGCGCGTATGAGCGTTCGGCGATCTCGCGCACCTGCGCGAACGTGCCGTAGGCGTCGAGCAGATTTAAGAGCGTCGTGTAGGTCGCGCGGAACTGGCTCTCCAGCGGGTCGGGGTCTGCGTGCAAAAGTGCCGCGAGCTTCTGCGGGTTCTGATGCAGACCGGGCGCGGCGACGATGAAGCCGACGCGGTCGCGCCCGCGACGCCCCGCGCGCCCGGTCATCTGTTGGAGTTGCGAGGCGGAGAGCGTCTGCCACCCCTGCCCGCGCCTCACGTCTATGTTCTCAAGCACGACGGTGCGCGCCGGGAAATCCACGCCGGCCGCGACCGTCATCGTGGCGAAGATGGCGTCGAGCAATCCCGCGCTCATCAACTTCTCGATGGCGAGCTTCCACGCCGGCAGGTGCCCCGCGTGGTGCGAGGCCACGCCGCCGCGTAAGACCATGTCCCAGTGGCGGTGCTTGCGCACCTCCGGGTACTGCTCGGCCAACTCTTCGAGCACACGACGGCGCGCCTCGCGCCTTTCAGGGCCGACGCCGCGCCGCGGTGCGTAAGCGGCCTCGGCCGCGGCCTCGTCGCAGCGGCGGCGCGTGGGCAGAAAGATGATGGCGGGCAGCAGGTCGTAAGAGCCGAGCGCCGCCAGCAGTATCGAAGGCGGCATCTCGGGCATGCCCGCGCGTCGCTGCGGCGGCCCGCCGCGCCCGTAACGACCCTGCGAGCCCTGCCGCTCGCTCTTCGAGGTCTGCATGAAGCGCGCGATTTCGTTGTTGAAGTGCCCGCGCTCGTCGAAGAGCGGGGTCAGGCCGCCGTCGGGGAAGAGGAAGGCCGCGCGCAGGGGCACGGGTCGCGCGCCCGGGCGCGGGATGACGCGGCAGGGGTGTTCGCGCACCTCCGCAATCCAGTCGGCGAACTCTTCGGCGCGACCCACGGTGGCCGAGAGCAGGAGCATCCGCACGCGCGGCGGCGTGAGGATGATGGCCTCTTCCCAGACGTGCCCGCGCTCCTCGTCGGCGAGGTAGTGCGCCTCGTCCAAGACGACGAGGTCGGCCTGCAACTGCTCGCCGCGCCGCAGCGCGTCGAAGAGCTGGTTGCGATAGACCTCGGTGGTGCCGACGATGAGCGGCGCGTCCGAACGCTCCTTGCGGTCGCCCGTCAGGATGCCGACCTTATCCTCGCCGAACTCCGCCGTGAACTCGTGGAACTTCGAGTTGGTCAGCGCCTTCAGGGGGCTCGTGTACCAGACGCGCTTCCCCTGCCCGAGGAGCCTGCGAATCTCCTCGCGCGCGATCCAGGTCTTGCCGCTGCCGGTCGGGGCCGTCACCAAAACGTCTTCGTGTTCGAGCGCGGCGAGGGCTTCCGTTTGGAAGGGGTCGGGTTTGAAGGGCGCGGGGTCGGGCGTGCCGATGCCTTCGAGGAGTTGGCGCAGGGGGCGCGTGCGCGCCTGCCGCGTGGCGACGCGCGAGGCCGAGTCGGCCGCCGCGGCCGCCGCCGTGCGCGCCTGTTTGTCCTGACCGTCGCGGCCGCGCGCGCGCCCGTCCGCGGGTTGACGAGAGTCGTGCGGTCGAGAGTCCGGTTGGACGGGGTCGCGCCGCTCGTCTTCGCGCCCCGGCGTGCGGCCCGCGTTTGAGCCGCGGCGGCGGCCCCTGTCTCCTCTGCGCGAACGCGTCATAAACGTAGATTCTACCTCAGGAACTTTGTAGAAAGTGCCCGCGTAATGCTAACTTTCTGTGTGACTTTCGCAACTCCCGGGGCACATTAAGCGTCTAATCCTTCGTGTTTTGCGTGCCGCCTCGGCGTGCGGAGTTTTAAAAAGAATGAGCAGGCTTTTCGAAAAATTCGAGATCAACCGTGCGCCGCGCTGGCCGCTGATGTCGCGCCTGCTGGCGCTCTCGGTCGTGCTGCACGGTCTCTTCTTCGTCGCGGTCGTCTACGTCCCGACCGTGCGCAGCCTGCTCTTCGTCGCCTCGACCGTCTCCGGCATCAAGTTCGTGAACGAGGACTACGACCGGACGCTCATCGGCCAGCGCGCGACCATCGTCCAGTTGGGGCCGCACGAGAAGCTCTACTACCCGTCCGACTACTTCGGTGCGCCCGCGGCGGCCGACACGACGTTGCTCGACCCGATGATGGTGCAGCCGGCCGCGCCGCCGCCGCCGATGTTCGCGCCCGTCTACAGGCCGCGCCGCCCGCGCACGCCGCGCGTCGAAGCGACGCCCGAGCCCAGCCCGACGCCCGCGGAGGTCGCGCAGGCCACGCCCAGCCCTTCGCCCGAGGCCATGACCGAGGATGAGAAGAAGCGCGCCGAGGCCGAGATGAACCGCATCGCCGCGGAGAAGGGCATCGCCCGCCCGCCCGGCGACATCAACACCAAGCCCTTCGAGGAGATCGCCGTCAAGGGCAAGGAGTTGTTCGACCAGGGAAAGCTCAACTTCAACAGCTCTATCGAGGTGACGGCCACGGGCGAGCTGAACGAGGACGGCACGCTCAAGCCCGAGACCGTCAAGCTCACCTGGGTGACGGCGAGCGACGAGAACACGGCGCTGCTCGCGCAGCAACTCCTCACGGCCATGAGCCAGAGCAAGGTGCTCGTCATGCTCAAGGGCGCGAAGGACGTGACCATCTCGCTCAAGCTCGACCAGCAGACCGTCAAGATCGCGGTGCTGAGCGACCTCGGCACGGAGGCGGCGGCCAAGAAGGCCGCGGAAGGCTTCGGCGGGATGGTCGCCCTCGGCCGGCTGGTCAAGAAGGGGACGAATGAGGGCGTCCTCTACGAGAACATCAAATTCGAGTACGCCGGCAACCAGTTCACCATGAACTTCGAGATGCCGAAGGACGCGGCTGGCAAGATGATTACCGAGATGCTGGCGAAGAAGACAGGGGCCGGGGCCGCCGCCTCGGCCACGCCGGCCGGCAAGAGTTAAGCAGGTCGGAATAACAGACGGGGATTCAAAGAACGAGCCATGAGGGAATTCTTCAACACGATCTTCCACACGGGCGACGCGCCGCAGGGGCGGGGCGAGGCCGCGCGCCTGTTCGCGCGCTTCGCCGTGCTCGGCGCCTTCGTGCTCGGCGTCGCGCCGGGCGGCTGGGCCGCGCTCGCGCAGGCGCGCCGGGGCGACGGCGGGGTCGCCGCCACCACCGACTCGGGCGTCAAGAAGACCGCGAAGGCGGAGGCGCCGAAGGCCGAAGGCACCAAGGTCAACGTCAAGCCCATCAAGGCGTTCCTCGCGCGCTCGAAGAAGCTGCACGAGGCCGGCAAGCTCGACCTCTCGAAGCCGCGCTCCATCGCCGTCGTGGGCGACCGCCAGCAGGACGGGACGCTGACGAACGTCCAGATCACGGGCGACTCTGCCTCCGACCCGGCGCTGCGCGCCGTCGCGCAGGACTTCGTCACCTCGGTCAACGACAGCCACGCGCTCGCGTTCCTCTCGGACGTGTCGCGCATGACGATGACCTTCACGCTCGACGGCGAGCGCTTCAAGGCCGTGACCGCCTCGGACGCGCCGACCGAAGCGCGCGCCGAGGAGATGGCGCGCGGCTACCGCATGCTCCTCAACGTCGGCCGCCTCGCCAAGCGCGGCACCGACGAAGGCGCCCTCATGAGCGGCATGAAGGTCTCCGCCAACGGCAAGCAACTCCTCATGAACCTCGACATGCCCCGTGAGCAGATGGGCAACATCCTCCTCCGCCAGATCACGCCGAACTAGCGCGCCGCGCGCGGGGAGGGTTTTAGGTGTTGGGTGTTGGGTAAAAGAAGCAGTTCTAACCCAGAACCCAAAACCCAGCACCCAAAACCCTCCCTCCTTGCGCCCCTCCGGTCGCTCACATACAATCGAACATCGGCCTAATGTCGCGGAAGCGGCGGGTTTTCAGGGTGAGACTCCCCTGCCCCGCGCGCCCGCGACTCGGAGAGGGGGTCGCTCCCCCGGCGGGATAAAAACATGATTGATAAACTTCTGACTAAGGTCTTCGGCAGCAGCAACCAGCGCTACATCAAGACGCTGCTGCCCCTCATCCAGCAGGTCAACGACCTCGAACCGTCGGTGAAGAAGCTCTCGGACGACGAGATGCGCGCGCGCGTCGTGACCCTGCGCGAGCAGGTCATCCAGGAGGTCGGCGACACCACCGCCAAGGGCGACGACGCGCGCAAGGAGCGCAAGCGCCGCACGCAGGAGGCGCTCGACCGCGTGCTGCCCGAGGTCTTCGCACTCACCCGCGAGGCTTCGGTGCGCGCCACGGGCATGCGCCACTTCGACGTGCAGCTCATCGGCGGCATCGCGCTCCACCAGGGTCGCATCGCCGAGATGAGGACGGGCGAAGGCAAGACGCTCGTGGCGACGCTGCCCGCGACCCTCAACGCCCTGACCGGGCGCGGCGTCCACGTCGTCACCGTCAACGACTACCTCGCCACGCGCGACGCCGAGTGGATGGGGCGCATCTACAAGTTCCTCGGCCTCACCGTCGGCGCCATCGTCAACGACCTCGACGACTGGGAGCGCAAGGACGCCTACGCCTCCGACATCACCTACGGCACCAACAACGAGTTCGGCTTCGACTACCTGCGCGACAACATGAAGTTCGACCTCGCCACCTGCGTCCAGCGCCAGCACTTCTACGGCATCGTGGACGAGGTGGACTCGATCCTCATCGACGAGGCGCGCACGCCGCTCATCATCTCGGGCGCGTCGGACGAGGCGACGGACAAGTACTATCAGGCCAACGCCATCTTCCCGCACCTGAAGAGGGCGGAGTTGGTCGGCCCCGAGAACAAGCCCGGCCCCGGCGACTACGTCGTGGACGAGAAGCAGCACTCGGCCGTGCTCACCGAGGAGGGCGTGGACAAGGCCGAGCGCCTGCTCGGCGTCGGCAACCTCTACGACCCTTCGAACATGGAGATGCTCCACTGCGTGGAGAACGCCATGAAGGCGCACACGCTCTACCGGCTCGACCACCACTACGTCAACCAGGACGGCGCGATCATCATCGTGGACGAGTTCACCGGGCGACTGATGCAGGGGCGCCGCTGGTCGGACGGCCTGCACCAGGCGGTCGAGGCGAAAGAAGGTGTGAAGATCGAGCGCGAGAACCAGACGCTCGCCACCATCACCTTGCAGAACTACTTCCGCCTCTACGACAAGTTGTCGGGCATGACCGGCACGGCCGAGACCGAGGCCGCCGAGTTCGACGCGACCTACAAGCTCGAAGTCGCCGTCGTCCCGACCAACCGGGCCATGATCCGCAAGGACAACTCGGACGTGATTTACCGCACGCTCCCCGAGAAGTGGGACGCCATCGTCGAGGAGATCGTCGAGCGCCACGAGACGGGCCAGCCCGTCCTCGTCGGCACGGTCTCGGTCGAGAACTCGGAACTCATCTCGCGCCGCCTCTCGAAGGCCGGCATCCGCCACCGCGACGAGACGGGCAACATCCTGATCGAGGGCGACGGCACCATCCCGAACTACCACCACGTCCTCAACGCCAAACACCACGAGCGCGAGGCCGAGATCGTCGCGCAGGCCGGCCGCAAGGGCGCCATCACGATTGCGACCAACATGGCGGGGCGCGGCACGGACATCCTGCTCGGCGGCAACCCCGAGTTCCTCGCGCGCGAGCACCTCAAGCGCCAGGAGATCGACCCCGAGGAGGCGACGCCCGAGCAGTTCGAGGAGGCGCTGGCCTACATCAAACCGTTCGTCGAGAAGGAGCACAAGGAGGTCGTCGCCATCGGCGGCCTGCACATCCTCGGCACCGAGCGCCACGAGTCGCGCCGCATCGACAACCAGTTGCGCGGCCGCGCCGGCCGCCAGGGCGACCCCGGCTCGTCGCGCTTCTTCCTCTCGCTCGAAGACGACCTGATGCGCATCTTCGCGGGCGACAAGGTCAAGGCGCTGATGCAGCGTTTGGGCATGGAGAAGGGCGTCGCCATCGAGTCGAAGATGGTCTCGAAGCGCATCGAGGCGGCGCAGAAGTCCGTCGAGGCGCGCAACTTCGAGACGCGCAAGCACCTCCTCCAGTACGACGACGTGATGAACCGGCAGCGCGAGACCATCTACGGCCTGCGCCGCCAGTTGATGGAAGAGCCCGACCAGCGCGAGTACGTCCTCGGCGTCGCACAGGACTTGCTCGGCGACCTCGTCAAGCAGTACTTGCCCGAGACCGCCGCGCCCGAAGACTGGGATGTCGAGAACCTCAAGATTCAGCTTCAGGCCACCTACGCCTTCGACGCCGAGGCCGAAGGGATAGACTTCGACAACTCGACGCCGCCCTTCATCAACGAGACGGTGTGGGAGAAGGCGAAGGCGTCCTACGAGTCGAAGGAGGCGCAGGTCGGGCCCGAGGCGCTGCGCACGTACGAGCGCATCATCATGCTCAACATCATCGACGCGCAGTGGAAGGATCACCTGCTCGCCATCGACCACCTCAAGCAGGGCATCGGGCTGGTCGGCTACGGGCAGAAAGACCCGCTCGTCGAGTACAAGAAAGAGAGCTTCGACATGTTCCAGGCGATGCTCGACCGCATCGACACCGCCACCGTCCGCACGCTCTTCAACCTCCAGGTCGTCGCCGAGCAGGCGCCCGAGCAGTTGCAGCAGCGCCGCCAGCGCCGCCCCACTTCGATGACCTTCACCGGCCCGAACCAGGGCGCGACGGCCGCGGGCGAAGAGGCCGCGCGCACCAAGACCGTCACGCGCGACCAGCCGAAGGTCGGCCGCAACGAGCCCTGCACCTGCGGCTCCGGCAAGAAGTACAAGAAGTGCTGCGGCGCCAACGGCTGAGCGGGCGGCCGCGCCCTCGTTGGTGCTATGATGAAGGCGGGGTCAGGCTGAAGGGAGCCGCCCCGCCTTCCTCTTGGGATAGTCAGGATAGTTTAAGAAAGTCTTCAAGGAGCCGACATGCCTCGCACGCTGACACTCCTCCTGCTCCTGTCTTCGCTCGCCGCGCCGCCGTGCGCGCGCGCCGCGCCCCACGCCCGGCAGACGCCCGCCGCCGCCTCGCAACAGACGACCCCTCAAGCCGACGAAGAGTTGGAAGGCGCCCGGCGACTGCTCGCGCAGGGCGAGACGACGGCCGCGGTCGCCGCGCTCAAGCGAATCGCCGAGCGGCGCAAGACTGACGGCGACGCCTGGTACTATCTCGCCCTCGCGTCCACGCGCGCCGGCAAGCCGAAGGATGCGCGCAAAGCCTTCGAGCGCGCGCTCAAGGTGCGGCCCGACTCGGCGCAGGCGCGCGCCGGCCTCGCCTACGCGCTGCTCCTGCTCGACAAGCCGCGCGACGCCGAGCGCGAGGCCGGGCGCGCGCTCGCGTCCGCGCCGCAGCAGGCCGAGGCGCACTACGTCGTCGCCGCCCTGCGCTTCCGCGAGGACAAGTTTTCCGAGTCGCTGAACGCCGCCGAGGCCGCGCTGCGCGCCAGCCCGGAGTTTCACGCGGCGCTGCGCCTCGCCGCCGACGCGCTGATCAACGCCCACTACGACGAGCTGTTGCGGCAGGCGCGGCGCTACCCCATCGGCCCCGGGACGGGCAAGGACGAAGTCAAGCTCTTGACTGAGAAGCGCGAGATCACGCTCGCCCCCTTCCGTTCCAGGATGCGCGACTTGGCCGAGCGCATCGAAGCCTTCGCGGCCGCGCGCCCCGGCGACCCCGAGACCGCGACCCTGCGCGAGCAGGCCAGCACGCTTCGAATCGCCAGCCACAAACCCGGCGAGCGCTCACCCGGCGACCTCCACTCGGCCGCCGACGTGACGACGCGGGCGATCATTACCTTCAAGCCCGAGCCCGGCTACAGCGAGGAGGCGCGGCGCAAGAACGTCCAGGGCAACGTGCGCCTGCGCGCCGTGCTCGGCTCCGACGGCAGCGTCAGGAACATCGTCGCCATCAAGCGGCTGCCCAACGGCCTGACCGAGAAGTCCGTCGAGGCGGCGCGCAAAATCAAGTTCACGCCCGCGACCATCGGCGGCCGCCCCGTCTCGCAGGTCGTGGTGCTCGAATACAACTTCAACATCTACTGACGCCGGGGTCGGCGCGCCACGAAGCGTACCGACCCCGCGCGCGCCGCGGACGTACAATCACCCGCGCAGCCGATGAGCGCCAACACCACCTCTAACAACCCCGTCGTGCAGGCCGTTCTCTCGGGCGCCGCGCCGCAGCCCGCCCGCATGGCGGCCGCGCGCGGGCTGCTGCCCGTGCCGCAGGACGTGCTGCTCGAACTGCTCGTCGCGCTGCGCGCAGACTCGGACGAGGCGGTGTCGCGCGCCGCCGAGGAGACGCTCTCGGGGCAGGACGCGGTGACGCTCTTGGGCGTGGCCGCGGCGCAGGAGACGGCCCCGGCCGTGCTCTCCTATCTGGCATCCCGGCCGGGGCTCGCGCGCGAGGTGCAGGAGTCGCTTGCGCTCAACTCCTCGACGCCC
Organism: Pyrinomonadaceae bacterium; assembly: GCA_040510435.1. Taxonomy (GTDB): domain Bacteria; phylum Acidobacteriota; class Blastocatellia; order Pyrinomonadales; family Pyrinomonadaceae; genus QHXN01. Next base: position 39,611 of record JBEVJD010000061.1, read on the forward strand.
GATGAGGCGTTCGCCGCGCTCGCGCGCACCACGCAGGAGGGCGCGGTGCTCGAACTCGTCTCGCTCAACCAGCAGCGACTCATCCGCGCGCCCGCCATCATCGACGCCGTGCTCGCCAACCCGGCGCGCACGTCCGATGCCGACCGCCGCGTCCGCGAGACGCGCCGCGAGTTCTTCGAGAAGGAGCGCGGCGCGCGCCAGGTTGCCGAAGAGATGCGCGCGCGCGGCCTGGGCGCCGCCGCCGAGTTCGTCGAGACGGCCGAATCGTTCGACGCCGAGGCGGGCTTGAGCCTCGACGACGCGTGGCTCATCGCGCAGCACATCGAGGTCTCGGACGTTGACATAGACGACTCTTGGCTCCCGTCCGAGCGTTACGAAGACCTGCTGGACGAGTCGTTCGAGCAGCGGCAGGCCGCGGCCGAGCGCCTCATCGCGGAGGCGAGCGCCGAGGGCGGCACGTCGGCCGCGCCCGAGCGCGTCGCGCTCATCCGCCGCATCATGCTGATGAAGATGAAGGATCGCATCAAGCTCGGGATGAAGGGCGACCGCGAGGCGCGCTCCATCCTCATCCGCGACCCGAACAAGGTCGTCGCGCAGGCCGTCATCAATAACCCGCGCATCACCGACCATGAGGTCGAGGCCATCTCCGGCATGCGCACGGTCTCCGACGAGGTGCTGCGCCTCATCGCGATGAACCGCGGCTGGGCGCGCCAGTACCCCATCATCCACAACCTCGCGCGCAACCCGCGCACGCCGCTCCCGACGGCGATGTCCATCCTCCCGCGCCTCCACGCCAAGGAACTCAAGGGCCTCGGCCAGAACCGCAACGTCTCCGACGCCGTCCGCCGCCAGGCGCTCCGCCTCGCCACCGCCCGCGGCCAGTAAGCGCCGCGGCGGTCTGCGGGCATGCTCATTTAAAAATTTGACTTGTACTAAGGGCGCGCTTATCCTCCACGGGCGCGCTCGGCCCGCGCGCCTCCGCCCGAGCCTTCATGAGCACGAACCTGCACGTCGAAGTACCCTTCGAGCTGCGCGGCAGCCGCGTCCGCATCCGCGCGCAGACCACGCGCCTCTTCTCCTCCGTCTTCCTCAGCTCGACGCGGCGCGACCTCGACGCCGAACGCCAGAAGATTAAGAACAAGGTGGTGGGTCACCTCCAGATCGCCTGCCTGCTCGGCGAGGAGATGGTCTCGGACTACACCTCGACCGTGCAGGAGTGTCTCGACAAGGTGGACGAGGCGGCCGGCTTCATCGGCGTCTTCGCCTACTGGTACGGCTCGATCCCGCCGAACGAGCAGTGCTCCATCACGCACCTCGAGTTTCGCCGCGCGCTCGAACGGATGGAGCAGAGCGCCGACCTGCCGATGATGATCCTCATGCCGAAAGAGCCGAGCGCGGTGAAGACCGACCTCGAAGAGCGCGCGCTCCAACTCCTCGGCGCGGACGAGGCGCGGCGGCAGGAGCACTCCGGCCGGCTCAAGCTCTTCCACGAAGAGGTCAAGGGCGGCTGGCGCATCGTTCAGGAGTTCGACAGTTACGAAACCCTCTACGAGAAGATTCTCGTCAAGTGCACGGAGTGGAAGGGGCTCACGCCGATGAGGGCCGCGCAGGGCGAGGTCGAGGTTGACGAGACCGCGCGCGGCGGGCGCGAGCCGACCGAGGAGGAGTTGGGGCTGCTCGGGCGCGCCGCACACTTCAAGGCCGTCGAGGACGCGCTCGCGCTCGCCTCGGCCTTCCCCGACGAGCCCGCGCTCGCCCTCCTCCTCAGCGGCGACGAGGACGCCGGGCAGCGCGCCTTCCTCCAACGCCTTTTGACGACCGCGGGCGTGCGCGCCGGTCGGCCGCCGCGCATCGTCCGCCCGCCCTACGGGCAGTGCGACCCGGACTCCCTCGTCCACCTCGTCGGCGACGGCCTCGGCCTCACGGGCGGCGCCACCGAGCCGACCAACCCGCGCGAGCTGGCCGAGGCCGTCCACGCGGGGCTCCAGAGTCAACAGCTCTGCTTCGTGCTCGACCAGGCGCACCGCGTCGCGGGCGGCGTCGCGGCCTTGCGCGAGCAGTTCTGGCTGCCGCTCTACACGCGCCTCAAAGAGCTGCGCGCCGAGCGCCCGACCGAGCACCGTCTGCTCGGCTTCGTCGCCGACTACGCCGGGCGCGCGGCGGACGCCTGGGGCGACGCCGCGCGCGCGCACGACGACCCGACGGGGCCCGACTACTCGCGCCTGCTGCTGCTGCCCGCCCTCTCGCAGCTAACCAAACTCGACCTGCTCCGCTGGATGAACGACCTCAAGGTGCCGGACAAGCCGCCCGGCCGACGCGCGCAACTCGCCGAGGCCGTGCTCAGGAACGCGGCCGGCGAGCCCGACGCCACCCCGCGCCGCGTCTTCGACCGCCTGTCGGCCGAAGACCTCTGGCCCGAAGGAGAAGAGTGATGAGCGAACCCGAATACACCGGCACGGCCACGGACTTCTACGTCGCGCCGCCGGACGTGGCCGACAAGGTCAACCTCGCCGTCGCGCTCAACCGCCCCGTCCTCATCGAGGGCGAGCCCGGCTGCGGCAAGACGATGCTGGCCTACTCGGTCGCGGCCGAGAAGGGCTTGGGCCGCCCCGTCAAGATCGCCGTCAAGAGCACCTCGCGCGCGCAGGACTTGCTCTACCGCGTCAACGCCTTGCGGCGCTTGCAGGACGCGCAGAGACAGAACAACGAGCGCGCGGAGTTCAGCTACCCGTACCTCTCGCTCGGGCCCCTCGGCCGCGCCATCCAGGAGGGGCGCCGCGCGGTCGTCCTCATCGACGAGGTGGACAAGGCCGACATCGACTTCCCCAACGACCTGCTCGACGTGCTCGACGACTTCACCTTCCAGATCGAAGACCTGCCCGAGGAGGAGGAGGTGCGCTGCCTCGCCGAGAAGGGCTTCGGCCGCACCGTCTCGGTCGGGGAGGGAGGCCAGCGCCCCATCGTCTTCATCACCAGCAACCGCGAGAAGCGCCTGCCCGAGCCCTTCCTCCGCCGCTGCCTCTACGTCCGCCTGCGCTTCCCCGACACGGCCGAGGAGCTGACCGAGATCGTCCTCAAGAACACGCGGGAGACGGCCGTCGAGATCAACCGCGGCCTGCTCGACGCGGCCGTCGCCGCCTTCCGCCGCGTCCGCACCGCCGCGGTCGGCACCGCGCAGAAGCCGCCGACGACCAGCGAGCTGATCGACTGGGTCAAGATTCTCCACTGGCGCGAGGCCGCGCCCGACCAGCTCAAGGGCGACACGCTCCTGCCGCCCTACTGGGAACTGCTCTTCAAGAACATGGCCGACCTCGACGCGCACAAGACGCTGGCCGAGGCGCGGCAGAAGCAGACGGCCGGTTGAAGGATACGGGTTGAAGGAAGGGGCGACTTGACCGAAGAGCTGGCGCTGCGGAACCTCTTCATGCACCTCGTCGAGGGCGGCATCCCGCTCGGCGTGCGCGACTACCGCGACGCGCTGAGGGCCTTGCGCGCGGGCTACGGCTTCGGCAGCCGCAAACGCCTGCACGACCTCCTCGACACGCTCTGGGCGCGCACCGACGAAGAGTCGCGCCAGCTCGACCGCGCCTTCCGACGCATCCAGCCGCCGACCGACGAAGAGGCCGCGCACGAGCTTGAGCGCCTGACGGGGCGACCCCGGCCGGAGCCTGAAGTTGACGCCGGCACGGGCGAGCGCGCGCCGGACACGGGCGCCGGCACGGGCGACGCGCGCGCGCCGGAGGACGAGCCCGCGCCGCTCCCGCGCTTCGAGTCGCCGACGCGCGGCGAGCGCACGGACACGGGACTACCGCGCGCCGACGCCCGCCCGCGCCACGAAGAGACCTTCATCCTCGAACCGCGCCCGCTCGTGCCGCTGCGCTCACTCGTCATCATCTGGCGCCGCTACCGCGCGGCGATGCGCGCGGGACCGAAAATCGAGCTGGACGTGGCGGCCACCGTCGCCGAGCAGTGCCGCCGCGGCTACCTCGCCGAGCCCGTGCTCGTCCCCGCGCGGCGCAACCAGGCGCGCCTCGTCCTCCTGATCGACGTGAGCCCGAGCATGCAGCCGTGGGAGGAGTTCTCGCAGACGCTCGTCGAGTCTCTGCGGCGCGGCCGGCTCGGCTCGGCCGCCGTCTACTACTTCCACAACTCGCCGCACGAAAGGCTCTACGGGTCGGTCACGCTCTCCGACCCCTCCACGCTCAAGGAGGCGCTTCAGCGCCACGAGTCGTCCACGCTCATGATCGTCGGCGACGCGGGCGCGGCGCGCGGCGCACGCAACACCGCCCGCGCCGACGAGACGGCCGCCTTCTGGAAGATGGTGCGCGAGCAGTGGCAGCCCGCCGTCTGGATGAACCCGATGCCCCGCGCGCGCTGGGCGGGCACGACCGCCGAAACGGTCTCGCGCCTGCGCGGCCTGACCATGCTTGAGCTGAGCGAGGAGCGTCTGGTCACGGCCGTGGACGTGCTGCGCGGCCTGCGCCGCGGTTGAAGGAGGTAGGGTCTGGGCGTTCAGGCCGAGCGATGAAGACGACGCCGTCAACGATGAGCCCGCTCGAAGCCTACGAGGCGCTGATGCTGTTCGCGCGGCGCCGCGGCGAGGGCGCGCTGCGGCTCGCGATGCACGCGGCCGTCCCGCAGAGCTTCCGCCCCGACCTGCTCCACCTGCTCAAGCTCAACTTCCTCCCGCGCGAGCTGCACGACCCGGGGACGGAGGCCGACGTGCTCTTCTCGCCGCTGTGCGAAGAGGTCGGGCGCGGCTACTTCGAGTTCGGCCCGCACGTCCGCTCGCTGCTGCTCGACAACCTCGCGGCCAACTACGCCACAGACCGCACGCCGCGCATCCAGCGCGTCGCCAACTTCCTCCTCTTCTACGTCGAGCACGCCGAGCGGCGCGCGGCCGGCGGCCTCGACCGCCTCCGGCGCGACTACCTCGAAGTGCAGCGCTGGGTGGCGCTCGCCTTCCTCGACCCCGACGACGCCGCGCGCCAGCTCGCCGCCGCGCTCAAGGGCACGGTCGCGCCCGGCGGCGAGTTCGCCGCGCGCCTCCGCCTCGGCGGCCTCGCCTC
>JBEVJD010000062.1:0-9692 GCA_040510435.1 Pyrinomonadaceae bacterium
CGTGCGTTCTGCCGTGGCGTAGAGCGGCGTCCAGCCTAGTGCTTTGAGGCCGCTGGCCTCTTCGGTCCGGAGCGTGTAGGTGATGACTCGCTTGATGCCGGCGATGGCCTCGGCCCTGCGCGCGGCTTCCGCGTAGAGCTGTGAGCAGGCGTTCCAAACGAGCCCCGGTATTTGTTCACGAACAATAAAGTTCTTCCCTGAAGAGGGCGTAAGTCCTTTATGTTCGACTGCCCGAAATGGGCGCTTCGGAAATAAAGTTCTTCCCTAACACCTGGTTTGCCAGTGGGGCAGAGAATTGAGTGAACAATAAAGTTCTTCCCTGACTTGCTGCCATGCCTGTTCGGAGGAATAGATTACACGTGTGTAGCAGCCGCGACGCGCGAGTGGGCGCGTCGCGGCTGCCACCGGGATGGCCTGTTACTCGGCTGCGCCCACGAAGGTGTAGTCGCCCATCGGCACGAGGAGCGTCTGTCCCTGCGACGCCTCGCGGTGCGCCCGCAGGAACTCGACGGCCTGCGCGTAGTGCGTGTGGCCCTGTTCAAGCGCCCACAGCTTCCGCACCTGGACGGAAGCCCCGGCCGGCAGGAGCTTGCTGTCCGGCGTGTCGATTTTGATCACCAGCTCGCCGGTATAGTTGGCGGGCGCCACGCCCTCGGCGCGGACGACCTGGTGGCCTTTGTAGATCTTCACGTCGCCGCTCTCGACGTTGGAGACCAGCCCCCCGCCGGTGCTCCTGAGCGAGACCTTCGTGCCCGCGGGCACGTTGGCGCAGTGTGCCTCGAAGACGAACCTTTCCGGCCGCCCGTCCTGGTTGTAGAACTTGAGCACCTCCTCGTCGTTGGTCTGGACATCGATGTTGTGCCAGCCGGCGGCGCCGTTGTTGAGGAGCCACGTCATGGAGTCCCAGTTCCCTGTGGACTCCAAGGGATTGTTCGTGAAGAACTCCGTGGAGGCCACCGCGATCAGGCAGTAGTGGCCCGCGCCCTGCGGCTGGAAGTTGAAGGCGTCCCCCGAACCTGCGACGCCGTTGGCGGCGCGCCCGCCTTGCGGCGTGATGGGCCCCGACTGTATGCCCTGCATGGGTGCGGTGGTGCTGCCGCCGAACGTGAACATCTGTATCCAACTGTTCGGCGGTGGGAGGAAGCCGGCGTCCGTGAAGAACATCTGCAACTTCGGCTGCGTGATCGGCAGCGGGATGTTCACACTCTGCGCGCGGCCGTAGCAGAAGCTCTTGGTGCCAGTGGAGCCGTTGAAGAAGTAGCTGTTCCACATGGTGAGGAGCTGGTTCGGGAGGAGCGGCCCGGCCGCGTTGCACAGCACGTCGGGGCTCAACGTCACGCCGCCGACCGTCGGCTTGGGGATCAGGCCGTTGCTGGCGAAGTTGTCTCGCACCAGCAGGCCGTACCACTGCGAGAAGGCGACCTGCGCGGCCTTGTCGCAGTCGGCCTTGTTAAAGCCCTCGGCCTGCTGGAGGGAGGCGGAGAGGTGGTTGGGGTCTAACTGAGTCCCCGTCCAGTAGGTGTCGGCGTAGATCGCGCCGATAACCGTCGCCAGCAGCGTGAGGGATGCCGGCGGTAGCATCGAGCTATAGACCGTCTGAATCGCGCCGATATCGTCCTGGGGGTTCTGCTGGAAGTACTTGAGCGCCACGTCCCACGCGGGGTTATAGGCCCCCAGGTCGGCGTTGCCGTTCGAGGCCGCAACTTCGGATGCGGCCTGTTCCTTCACATAGGTTGTCATCTTTACGCTCTCTTTCTCTTCTCGCTAGTTGGTGGAAACTTCCGCGGCGGCGGCTCCCGGCGCGTTACACTTAACTCGGCGCCGGCGCGACTCGCGCGTGCATCTTCATCACCTACTAATGCGCATACCCGATCCAGACTCCCTCAGCCCGGGAAAAATATTTTCAGCTTTGCTCGGATGAGGTGAGGGGCAGGCGGGTGCCTGCACTCAGGCCGGGAGGGGGAGAAGGCTAAGCGACGTCTAAGAGGCGTGTTTAGGGCGGGGCGCAGTGAAGGGCGCGGTCGTCGAAGCCGCGCGCCGGCGTGAAGGTTCTTTAAGACGATTCATCTGCGCGGCGGCGGCGGCACCTTTCGACGGCGATACTGTAGCCGCACGTTAATCAGCAGCGGCTCGTCGGACTTGATGCCGGGGCGGTAGTAGAGAGTCTGCGGGCCGGGCGCGGAGGCTTTCAGGAGGTGCGCGCCGCTCGCGCCGGCCTCCTTTTCTTCCTTCGTCCAGCCCTTGCCCGCCCCGTCGCTTAGCTCCATCCGCCCCGTCTGCGCCCCCCAGGACTTCTCCCAACGGGCGACGCGCTCCGCCGAGAGTCTTTGCGCCTGCGGCCCTATCTGTAACTCGTCCAGAGGGGCGGGCGTCACGATGACGCTCAACACTTCGCCGACCTGGTCGGCGCGGCTGCGTCTGAGGGTGAAGAAGGGCGGGCTGTCCTCCTGCCCGGGGATGTCAACGAGTCGGCCGGCCCTCACACGGTTGTCGCCGCCGAGCGTGCGCGTCGTCGGGAAGATCAGGTAAGGCTCGCCGAGCGTGCCGTCGGCGTACTGCTCGCGGTCTATGACGTAAAGATAGCCGGTGCGCGCGGCCTCGACGCTCAGCCGCACCCTGTCGCCCTCCGCCAGTTCGGCGTTGCCGGGTACGCGCTCAGGTATCCACTCGGCCGCGTCCGAGCCCTCGTGCACAATCATTCTCTCTCCCTCGTCCGCGTCTCTAGACGGGCGCAGGCGCCAGACGGTGACGCCGACGACTGAGTCGCCGGAGACCCCCGCGGGAGGGATGCGCGGGGTCGCCACACGGTAGGTGCGTCGCGGGCTGTTCCTGCCGGCGCGCGCGGGCTTCCTCGCGCTCGCGCCGAAGGCCGTGTCCCAGAGCTTCCGTGTAGTCTCATCGTCCTGCGTGCTCTGTGCGGGCGCCGCCGAACCGAGGGCGTAGAGCGCGACCACGCACAAGCCTAACGCACGGAGCCCTGCCGCCCGGGCGGGAAACGCCTGGACGTTTCTCCGGCGCGGTTCGCTGAGCGGTCGGTCGTGCGGTACTTTCATCCACTCACCTCCACTCGCCCTGTTGGACGAAGGCCGCCCAGTAGTAAGGCGACCGCCACCGCTTCTGTCTCCATAGTTCGAGCTGCGCCGCCCTCAAGGCCGCCGTCGGCCGCAGCCCGTCCCTGAGCATCCCCCTGTAGAGGCGCGACATTAAATCGGCCGTCCCCTTGTCGCTCACGTTCCACAGGCTTACGATGATGCGCGCGGCGCCCGCGTACATGAACCCGCGCGTCAGGCCGACCAGCCCCTCGCCCTTTATCTCTTTCCCGAGCCCGGTCTGGCACGCGCTCAAGACGACCAGCTCCGCCGGGAGGTCGAGGTTATAAATCTCCTGCGTCTTGAGGAGGCCGTCCTGCGGCTCGCCCCGCTCGTTGACCAGCGAGAGCACGATGGCCGAGAGCGCGGGCCTCTCGCTGTCAATATATCCATGCGTCGCGAAGTGCACGTAGCGGTACTTACGCAACTCTCCGCCGAGGGCCGTCGCGAGGTTCGCTTTAAAATCGAGGGCGCGCAGATTCGAGGCTCTCGGGGCAACCGCCAGTATCTGCTCCGCCTCCAGCCGCGTGTAAGGTAGGCGCGGTATGCGAGACCCGTCCTGCGCGCCGGCCGCCTGTGCCGACAGATGTTCGAGCGTTCGCGTGGCGGCGGAATCTTCAACCGCAGCCGCCGGCGCCCCCGGCTCATGCTTCGTCTTAGAAGTGACGCGCCGGTCGCCGCTGTCGAACACGGGGTCGGCGATGAGGGCGATGTTATTCGGGGACGACTTGCGTCCGGCCAACTCCCTCCTTTGCACGGCGAGCGTGGAGGCCGAAGGCAGGCTGACGACTTCGTGCTCGGCGATCAACGGCCGGTAGTTATCAACCCCCGACGGGCTGCCGGGGACGCGCAGCATGGCGAAAGGGATATACTGCAAAGCCCCGTCGGCGACGACCACCAGCCGTTTGCCGCTCAGCTCCGAAGCCGCCGGCCCGAGCAACACGCGACTCAACTCGCCGGCCGCCTCGGGCGTTTGCGAATCGGCCTGATTGATTCGCTCCTGCCTCTGCCGCGCGCTCTCGCCCTTCTTCCTGACGCTGCGCGTCGTCACCAACTCGTAGAGCCGCCGCGCCGCCTGCTCGACGCGCGCGCGCCCGGGCAGTTGAAAGCTCCGCAGGCCGCCTCGGGTCACGGTCCAGAGGTAACTACGCTCGGCGCCGAGCGAGTATTCCAGCAGCAGAGTGTCCGGGTCTAAAAGCTGCTGTATCTCCCGCAGGCCGAGCGGCCGCGGTTGGGTGATGGCCGCGTAGCGCGGGCTGCGGCGGCGGATGTCCCCCAGCACCTGCTGGTGCTCCTCTTCGAGCGCACCGACCTCCTTCTGCAACTCGGCCGCCTGCTCCTGCCTGCTCCGCTGGCCGAGCAGCGCCATCAGCCGCGCGGCCTTGGCGCTGAGCCTTTGGGAGAGCACGCGCTCCCGCTCAAGCAGCGCAGGCTCTACGCCCTGGCGGATGTCGGCGCCCGACTCCGACAGCAGTTCCAGGAGGCCGCGCGCCCGCGCCCGCTCGCTGACCTGGAGGGCCGCCGCGTCGTAGCCCTGCGACGGGTCGCGGGCGTGCATGCGCATCAGCAGGTCTATGTAGAACTCGTAGGCGTCTTGGCGGGACGCGAAGAAGGAGGTGCGCAGTTGCGGACTGGCCACCCCCGCGCGGATGTCCTCTATGATTGAGAGGGCGACGTCAATGTGGGCCCGCGCCGCGCCGAGGTCGCCGCGGTCGCGCTCGACGGCGGCGACCTCCTGGCGGACCCGCGCCTCGAACCGGCGGGCGCCCAACGCCTGGCAGATCGCGAGCGCCTTGTCGTAGTGCCCGAGCGCCTCCTGCGGCCGACCCGCGAGGGCGTGGACTTCTCCGATGGAAGCGAGGGCGACGGCCTCCTCGTGACGGTCGCCCACGGCCCGCGCGAGTTCGAGCGCCTGCCCGTGTCGCTCGAGCGCCTTCTGAGGCTCAAGCAGGGAGGCGTAGGCCGCCCCGATGTTGTCCTGTGTGATGGCTTCCCCGCGCCGGTCCCCGACGGCGCGCCGGAGCGGCAGCGCGCGTTCGTAAAAGTCGAGGGCCGCGGCCATCTCCTTCAACGCGGCGTGGGCGAAGCCGATGGCGTCGAGGGTGTTGGCCTCGCCCTGCACGTCCTTCGCGGCGCGCCGCAGTTCGAGCGAACGTTCCATGTAGGCGAGCGCCCGCCGCGGATCGCCCATCGCGGCGTAGACGAGGCCGATGTTGTCGAGCGTGTCCGCCTCCCTGCGGCGACTGCTCGCGGCCTGCCTGAGCGGCAGCGCGCGGTTGTAGTAGTCGAGCGCGCGCTGCAAGTCGCCGAGCTGGTAATAGATGACGCCGATGTTGTTGAGCGCGTCTCCCCCGGCGCCACCGTTGCCGAGGGCCTCCATGAGCGGGAGCGCCCGGCCGTAGTAGGCGAGCGCCTGCCGCGGCTCGCCCAGGATGTCGTAGACGCCGCCGATGTTGATGAGCAGGGACGCCTCGCTGCGCCGGTCGCCGACCGACCGGCTGAGGGAGAGTGCCCGGTCGTAATAGCTCAGGGCCGGTTGCAACCGCCCCGAGGTGTGGTGGGCGAAGCCGGCGATTCTGAGCGCGAAGATCTCCGTGCCGCGGTCTTCCAGGGCGCGAAACACCGGCAGCACCGCTTCGATCTTCTCCAGCGCCTCCTGCTTGGCCCGCGCGTTGGGTTGCGAGTTGAGCCTGAGCGCCTCGGCGAAAGCCCGCTCGGCGCGCACGCGGGTCATGTCGGCGGGGGTCGGCCCCCGCAGCGCCTCGACCCTCAGTTCGTAGAATCCGGCCGGCGCCTTCTTCTCGGGCGAGCGCACCTCGATCAGGTAGTCGCCCGCGTCCGCGGCGACGAACGAGAGCGGTTCCGTCCCGTAGCTCCCATTGGGGCTGTCCACCTCAAGCAGACGTTGTCCGCCGGGGGCCGTCAACGCCACCGACACGTCTATGCCCTGCTGCTCGACCACCGCGCGCAGGTATTGCCCGGCGCCGAGCGGGACGCGGTAGAGGTGCGTCTCGCCCCCGCTCATGCCCACCCTGAGCGGCCGGCCCACCTCGGGCGCGGGGGCCGCGGCCTGCCGCGCGAGCGCGCAGACCGGGAGTACGAGAAGAAGGGTCGCGAGGCGAAAGATGTTCCGGCGTGTCGAATGCATGGCTGAACGAGTGAGGGCGAAACGCGTGCAAGGGAAATAACCGCCCCGGCGAAACCGGCGGGCGATTATTTCCCCCACGAGATAAAGCTCCCTCGCGCGCGGAGGCTGCCGAGCGAACTTACCTGCGACTGTTCTCGGCCGCGGCGCCGGGCCGCCGGCTGTCTTCGGTAACCGGGCGGGCTTGTGCGGACCAGGTGGCCTCGTCCTCGGCGTCGGCGTCGCCGCCGTCCGGGAGGTTGGACTTGATGAGGCCGATCATCCGCCCGTTAACTGAAGGATTGAACACGCCGAAGAAGGTGTAGAGCGCTCCTTCAAACGTTAGCGTGTAAGATATCTCCTGCCCCGCACTGAAGTACCCGACGAAGGGGGTTTGCGACTCGTTGTCCACATTGCCGCCGATTAGAACCACCCCCTGGGCAGAAGGGGGGCCAATGATGTCGACGATGCAGCTGCGCCCATTCAAGCGCGACAACGGCGATCCCGGTGGCGCGTTGGTGATCGTCAGCTTCCAGGGCGAGGGCATGGGTTGTGTGGCGTCGCGCGTGGTTCGTTTTAAGGTTGCGCTTGTAGACATGGCGGTCTCCTTACTTTTGAGTCGAGTGGTGTGGACGAGAACCGCAGCGGACGATGTCCCGCGCGGGAGTGCGTCCCTGATTCGACAGGTTCAGGGGCCGCCGGCGCGGCCGCTGAACCGCTGCTACTTACCAATGCGGAAAAAACAGCACGGCCGCCTCAAAAAAATTGAAGCGAGGCGACGTGTGGATTTCAGTCCCGCGAGGTGGGCCGGCGTCGGGGCGTGGCCGGGGACGTTCCGTAGTTTGTCAACCGCAGCTCAGTTGTAGGGATAAGTTGAGAAACCGTGGGCAAATCAATGATGCTCAAGCCTCAAGAGGTGCGTGAGTATAGCACCGTTCGACGTGAGGACAACCTCTTTTTTATCCTCGTCCCTAGACGCCGCGGGCCGGGGGTTTTGGTGTGTTAGCAGGAAATCTCGGGCCGCGTCGTTCAGGCCGGGGTCGCCGACCAGCCCCCGGTCGCGCGGGTTGGCGTACGCCTTCAACGCTTCGAGCGCCGGGACGCTCTCCGCCGCCCAGACCAGCCAGACTTTCTCCGTCCCCTGTTCCGCGTCGAACCGTATCCAACTCTTCTCGGGCACCTGAACCTGCCGGCCCGCGCCAAGCCATGACTGCCCTTCGTTGGTGGTGGGGGAGGGGAAGAGAATCACGTAGCCGGATGGCCGCGACTGCTCCGTAGGGCCTTCGTTCAGTATGTAGAGATGACCGTCCTGCGGGCTGCTGAGGTTCAGCCGCACACGATAATCCTTCTCGAAATTGATCTCCCCGCCGAGCCTGAACGGTTCCTGGAACGGCCTCCCGTCGCGATATTTCTGAACCACGATGTAGTAAATCAGGCTGCGTTGCGTCCCGGCGGCCGGCGGCGCGTTCGCCGGCTCGGCCGGCTCCGGTCTTGTTGAGAGCCACGCCCACGTGCCGATGATTGCTATGGCGGCCAGAAGCAGTCCGGCCCCGAGCATGAGCGCCGCCGTGCTTCTGCTCCTGCGCACGGGGGGGACCTGCGTGCCGCCCGCGGCCGTGCCGGCCGTTGCAGGTCTTCCCGCAATCCCCCCGGCGTCTAGTTCTCGACGCAGGCTCTCCAGATCGAGCGCAAGGTCTTTGCTCGTCTGATACCGTTTCTCCCGACCTTTCTGGAGGGCCTTTCCGACGATTCGCCGTAGCTCGTCGGTCACGTCAGTCTCTTCGCCGGGGAGCGGCTCTGGCTCGTGCTCAAGGATGGCGGCGAGGACATCACTCGGCGTCTGCCCGCCGAAGGGCTTATGCCCCGCGAGCATCTCGTAGAGCACGACGCCCAGACTCCAAACGTCCGTCCGCGCATCGACCGCGAGTCCGCGCACCTGCTCAGGCGACATGTACGCGGTCGTGCCCATCAACATGCCCGGGACGGTGTGGAGGCTCTCCGCGTCAGCGTCGTCGGACACGCCGCCGCCGAAAGGCTGTGTGTATTTCGCGAGCCCGAAGTCTAATACTTTGACGCGTCCCTCGGCGTCGAGCATGACGTTTTCCGGCTTGATGTCGCGGTGGACGATGCCCGCCTGATGCGCCTTGGAGAGTGCGCCCGCGATCTGCGCCGCGACCCCAAGCGCTTCGCCCGGCCTCAGTCTCCCGCCATTCAAATGCTGCCGCAGCGTCTCGCCCTCTACGAATTCCGCCGCGATGAAGTACCTGCCGTCCACCTGTTCGATCTCGTAGATCGTCAGCACGTTCGGGTGGTTGAGGGCCGAAGCGGCCCGCGCCTCCTGCCTGAAGCGCCGGATGCGACTCTCGTCGTCGGTCAGATAATCGGGGAGCAGTTTGAGCGCGACCTTCCGCCCGAGCCGCGTGTCCCTGGCCAGGTAAACGTCCCCCATCCCCCCCGAGCCCAGCAGCGCCATGACCCGATAATGGCCGATGCTCTGCCCCACGAGCGGGCCGTTCGAGTTCTCCGTCAGCATCTCGGCGGCGACCGCGTAGGCGGGGGCATCCATAAAACTGCCGGGCTGCTCGTCGGCGGCGATGAGTGCCTCGACCTTTGCCTGCAGAGCCGCGTCGTCGCCGCACGCCTCCGCGAGAAAGGCGGGGCGCTCTTCGGCCGGGCGCTCCAGTGCGGTGTGGAACAGCTCTTTAATACGCTGGTAGCGTTCCGGAGTCATGGGGGTGTTTTAAATCTTTTCGGAAGAGGCGAGCTTAACCTTCTAATTCGTGCCGGAGCCACGAGCGAGCCATCTTCCATTCGCGCTCGACAGTGGCGTGTGAGATCGACAGAACTTCGGCCGTCTCCTCGATGGTCAGCCCGCCGAAGAAACGCAGCTCGACGACCCGGCTCTGCTGCGCGTCGAGCACTTCCAGCTCCTGCAAGGCAAGGTGCACGGCCAGCAAGTCGACGCTCGGCCGCCCCGCTATCCGGTCGGCCTTACTCAGCGAGAGGCTGTATTGTCCGCCGCCCCTCTTCGCCGCCTGTTGGGTGCGCGCGTGGTCTACCAGGATGCGGCGCATCAACCTCGCCGCGATCCCGAAGAAGTGCGCGCGGTTCTGCCACTTAATGTCGTTGTGGTCGATTAGCCGCAGGAAGACTTCGTTGATGAGGGCGGTGGGTTGCAGCGTGTGGTCATATCGCTCACGCCTGATGTAATTACCGGCCAGCCGCCGCAGCTCCTTGTAGATCAGCGGCACCAACTCGTCGAGGGCGCTCTGCTCCCCGTTACTCCACCTCTCCAGAACTTCTGTGATATTCGGCTGCGCCTGCATCGTTCGCGGCCTGTCATAACACCGTCACCAAGAGTAGAGACCGACTTGGACAACTATGCTCTCAAACGAGGCTGTCAAACGCCGGCAAGATAATAACAGAGGAAGTATGTCTACATAATAAATGTTCTTACAACGGGCGTCCGAGAACCGGCA
>JBEVJD010000063.1:0-5759 GCA_040510435.1 Pyrinomonadaceae bacterium
CGTTCGCGCTCGCCTGCGACTCCGACCCCGAGCCCGACATCCCGGCGTCCACCTCACGCTGGCTCTACGAGACGTTCGATGTCTCGCAGCTCCTTTCTCACCCGCACGATTACCTCGGAGATATGTTGGAGCAGTTCCGGGGAAAGACGAAACGCTTCCAGGGCTTCTTCCTGACTCACGAGCGGGTGTGCGAGCTGATGGCCGAACTCGCGTCGGCCGACTACGACGGCGACCTGCGCCTGGCACTCGTCTACGAGCCGGCCGCCGGGTCCTCGCGACAGCTCCTCCAGTTCTCCGGACTCTCTCACCGGCTCGTAGGGCAGGACATCGATCCCGTGTGCGTGAAGATTTCTCGCATCAACGGGGCTCTCTACGCCCCGGCCCTCGCCTTCCCCATCCCCGACTCCATACTGCGCGCATCCGTCCCTCAGACCGAGGCAGGCCACGCCGTCGCCTCCCCCTGCGAGGAACAACAGCACCACGCCGCACCGACGCCCGAAGCGACGGCAGGGCCGGAGGAAGCACCGGGCGGCGAGCAACCCGCCGAGTACCGGCAGTCTTCACTCTTCGACCTGTTGTAGAGGCGTCACCATGTCACGCGCACTTATCGACCCGGCTTCCGGTGCGGGCAGCTTCATGCAAGGGGAAGACGGGGCCACGCTGTCACGAATCGTAGAAGCCGTCGCGCCTTACGCCGAATCCGAACGGCCACAGAAAGGCCCGACCCCTCCTTGTGACCTGGTCAGCCGCGACGCACTGTTGATACCACTCGAAGAGCGCGCCGGCCGCTTCGACGTCGTCATAACCAACCCACCCTTCAGCGGCAACACCGCGGAGGCCAAGTCCGCAGGCAGCACTCTCAACACGAGCAAGTCCGAGCTCCTATTTTTAGAGCACGCGCTTTCGTCGCTCAGGCCGGGCGGGCACGGCTGCGTCCTGGTACCCGGAGGCGTACTCTTCGGGTCGGGTAAGGCCCACGTCGAAGTGAGGCGCAGGCTCATCGAGGAGAACAACCTCCGCGCCGTCGTACACGTCCCCGCCGGGGCCTTCAAACCTTACGCCGGCAGCGCCACAAGCGTCCTCTTATTCACGGCCGGGCCGCCCGTCACGCAAAGCGTCTGGTTCGACGAAATCACCGCACTCGGTTATTCGCTCGACAACCGCCGACGCCCCGTCGGGCGGGACGACGTGCCCGCAGTACTGGAGAGGTGGCGCGCACGCCACGGACAGGAAGGGGGACGTCAGGGCACAGGTTTCTTCGTCCCGGTCGAGGAACTCCGCGAGAACGATTTCATTCTCCAGCTCGCGCGCTATCGCGAGTTCGTCATGCCCACTTACGAGGGGCCTTCGGTCGAGGAGTTGATGCTCGACATAGTGCGGATAGAGATAGAGACGCAGAACCACATGCGCGAACTGGCCTCCATGTTGGGCATGAGCTACGAGGAGATGATGCGCAAGGCGGTGGAGAGGCCGGCTCCTTCAAGCGAGCGCGAGGCGGGCGAAGTCGGGAGCACGAGCGGCAGGCAGTAACAGCAACATCAACCGAGAGGCCGACCATGATCTACACGAACGAGGCGGGGCTGCCCGAAGTCCTGGCCGCCGCGCTCACGCCCGACCGCCGCGCCGTCAAGCCCGGTACCTTCTCGGTGACGGAGTTGCTGTCACCGCCGCAGATACGCGTGCTCACGCGCAAGCACCGGCACGAACTGACCGAAGACATCGCCACGCGCCTACGCCGATGCACCGACGGGCTGCTTCACCACGTGCTGGAGCTGCTCGGGGACGCGGGCGGTCGCAAAGTCGAGAGGCTTCTGAGCTACGCGACCGACGACGGCGTTGTCGCGGGGCGCTTCGACGTGCTGCTCGTCGGCACAGAGCTGATCGAGTACAGGTCTGCTTCGACCTGGCGCGTGTCGAAAGGCGTCCCGCATGACTGGATAGAGCGGCTAAATCTCTACGCCGAGATCCTCCGCCGCGGCGGGCACACAATCACCACCATCACCGTCGTCGTGATGTTCCGAGACTGAATGGCCTCACGCGCCCGCGAGGAGGGATACCCGCGCCTGGAAGTCCAGTCCTTCGGCATCCCGCTCTGGGCGTCCGAAGATACGGCCGCCCTCCTCCGCGAACGCATCGCGCTGCACCATGCCGCCGACGGCGGCGACTATCAGCCGTGCTCGCCGGAAGAGCGTTGGGAGAAACCCACCCGATTCGCGTTGATGAAGGTCGGAAGGCAGAGAGCGGTCAAGGTCTACGACGACGAGGAGACGGCGCGCGCCGAGGTGACCTCAGACCAGCACTACATCGAGCCGCGCCCCGGCCAGAGCACGCGGTGCGAGTTTCACTGCCGCGTGGCAAAGTTCTGCCCGCAGCGAGCGGCGATCTGGTCGTCGAAGGGCGCGGAGGAGTAGAGACGATGGCCGCCGCCGCACCCCGATTCGACACGACTTACCAGGTCGCCCTGTGGCGCGCGGGCTGCTTCGAGCTGGCCCACCTCATCCACATCGCCGACGAGGCGTCCCCGAACCCCGAGATAAACTTCGAGCAGTTCTGCCTTGAGTTCGCCCCCTTCGCCGCGAGGTACGACGGGCCCGCAGAGCTGAGGCCGATGCCGGGCGACTTCGTGACGCTCGGGCCGCACTTCACCGGGGCGTACTGGGACTACCCGCGGCGCACGGGCGGGATCATCAACGGATGGGTCGGACACGAGGCCGACGAGTACCTCGTCATGTTCGGCGCCCAGGAGGGCGGCGCCTTCCGCGGACCCTCCGAAGCCTACCTCGGCCCGCGCGCCGCCGTGGACGTTGACTGTAGCGGCGGCCCAGGCTTCAGAATTCCCTCCCGCGATTTAAAGCCTGCCGACGCCAACAGGTACGCCCTTTTTTGGCGGTGGCGTGATTATCCCCGACGGGACGGACACGAGTATTACCGGCTGCTTGTCCCCGTGTGGACTTGGGGCCTGAAGATCTCCACCAACTGAGCGGCGTGCGACGCGCGACCATCGACTCGACGAATCGAGAACGCGCCGCAGACCATGTCAGCCGCCCCTTCACACACGCCCCCGACTCAGTACGCCCCCTGCCCGTGGTGCGGCGGTTTCGACGTCGGGCTCGCTTACTACTTCGCAGACACGAGGGAGTTCGAGCTCGAATACTGCTGCGACCTCTCCGCCGAAGAGTGGCGGTACGAGATCGAGCACGTCGGAATCCCGCGCAAGGCCTGGCGTCACTTCTTCAAAAACCTCGGCGTCAACGTCCGGCAAGTGACCCGCGGTCTCGACGGCGATCTCTACCTCGATTGGGGTCTCGAAATCCACGACGTCGGCCGAAAGACCGCGCAGGCTTTCGTCGAGCGGCACCACCGGCACTGCAAAGCCTCGGCGGGCGACCGCCTCCGCCTGTGCGCGATGAACGGCCCCGACATGGTAGCCGTCTGCGTCGCCGGGCGGCCCGTCGCCAGACACATCGACCAGTTCGGCGTGTTGGAAGTTACGCGCCTCTGCGTCCGGCATGATCTGGAGATACCGGGACTCGTCTGGAACGCGTGCTCACAGCTCTACGCCGAGGCCGCGCGCAGGGCCGAGTCCATCGCCGGCGTCGAGCGGGTCATCACCTACACGCTCAGGACTGAAGAGGCCAGCGGCCTCAAAGCCCTCGGTTGGACGCCCCTCTACGCCACGGCAGAGCGCACGGCCGGGTGGGATTGTCAGTCCCGCCCGAGAGACCCCTCGCGCACCGATCACGCTCCGAAGGTCCTCTGGGAAAAGCGACTCGTCCCCGGCCTCGACGACCTGAACGCGACCGCCCGCGAGTGGCGGCTGAGGCGCAAGGTGCCCACCTTCGGCAAGGCATACGCGGAGGAGCTGGCCGCACAGATTAAATTCGCGTGGGCGGCATGACGTGAACGCGGGTGCGGCGGAGGTGTCCGAGATGAACGGCCTGCTTACTCTCATCCTGCGCCGCCTGGCGCGCAGGGTCTTCTACAAGCTGATGCCGACCGGGCGCATCACCTCGGCTTACCGGATGGGGAGGGGCGCCGCGCGCCTCGCCGGAAGACCATTCGGCTTCGTAGCCCGGCGTCGGCCGTCGCGCGGCAAGTCGTCAGGCAGGCCCTCGCTTCTCGCCGCCAAGTTCGGCCGGGGGTAGTCGCTTATGGGATGGACGATCACACCGGGCGCGAAACGTCGCGACGTTATCGAAGAGCGCACGACCGACTACGAAGACAACACGCAGCGCCGCGTGTGTTTGGCGCGGGCCGTCCGCGGCGAAGTCTTGTGGACCGTCTGGGAGATCACCACCAAACGGGACGGCCGCACGCGGGCGCTGCAATCGGCTGCGACATCCTCGGGACGGACGGCGAAGGTAACTACGGGTATAAGGATGAGTGCGAGAGCGTCGGGCCTTGCCACTACTCCTGCCCGCTCAAATTCCACCGGATGGTCCCCGAAGTCGCCTGCGAAGGGTGGCGTCAAAAGGTCCGTGAGTTCCACGCGCGCGCCGGCCAGAAGATCGTCGTCGGGCAAAAGCTCAACCTCGCGGGTGCCTGTATCCCGCACGTCACTGTGACCAGCGTGAGGCCGCTCGAGGGAACCTACCTCGGCACGACTTACCGTATACCGCGCCGCTTCCTCGCGCCGCCGGACGAACAGGAGACGACGCACAAACTGAAGCCTGCCGCCGACGTCGCACGAGATAAGCAGACCACACTCTTCACGGCATAGAGGGAGACATGACAGCAGCAGCCGAAGTCGAAGCGCACGAAGCCGGGCGGGGGGCGGCCGCCGAAGTCGTCCACCCCCGAACTGTCGTAAGGGTCGGGATGCACACGCCCTGGGGGCCGGCGCAGACTGCGCGCCACCTCGCCCCGGCTATCGGGTGGGTCACGACCGCGGGGCACGGCGGCTGTGTCATCAGCAGCTCGCGCCTCGAACTGATGCCCGAATGCCTGCGCCTCGAAGAGGGCACAGGGCGCACCGGCCTCTTCTTCGAGGAGGACGTTGAGTGGTGTCGGGTCTTCGTCGCGTTCGAGTCGGATCTGCTCGCGGGCAGCGACGAGCACGCGGCCAGGTGCATCCGCGAGGCCCATCACACCGACACCCTCCGCGACAGCTACCCGGAAGCCTACGAGGCGCACTTCGGCGTCACGCTCCTGCCCGGCCAGAGCCGCGCCAAAGACGAGCGGGCGTTCTACGCGGAACACGCCGAAGACCTGATAGTCGTCTCCGCGTTCGGAGCCTGGCAGGCCGGCGTGCCCGAGGGAATGGTGGGCGTAGTCGCGCGGGTCGGCGGACGTGTTGGCGGCGCGACCGGCGTCGAGCGGTACTTCCTCGTACCGGAGGTGGAGTACGACGCGCGCGGCAGGTTCGGCTTCGTCGTCGACACGGCGCGCCACGAAGAGATAGGGAAATTCTTCTGACGGGGCCGCCGACCCCGCCGGGTAAAGAATGCGCGGGCAGCATCGGGGCGACTCATTTGCCGAAACGGCCCGAGGACGAATCCGATGTACGAACGCATAGACAAAGGCGACGGCTCCCGGCAAGACCTGACGCGCGAGCAGTTGGCCGCACGCCTGTCCAAAATCGTCAGCCTGGTCGACGAGGAGATCGCCCGGGTTGACGCCGGTCACATCGTCGCCGACGGCTTCGCGTGGTATCAGCGGAAGGTCGTTCCGGGGTTGCGCGGCACGCCGTCGCAGCAGGACCGGCCCGAGCCGCGCGACGACGAGCGAGAGCCCCACATCGTCGTCTACGGGGGACGCTT
>JBEVJD010000064.1:0-5616 GCA_040510435.1 Pyrinomonadaceae bacterium
CGCGGACGGCTTTGAGCGCGCCCTTCATCCCCGCGCAGCCGTTCGGCGAAACGCTCTCCTTCCAGATCGATCCAGACTTCAAAGTGGGAAAAAACTACAGCTTCGACTTCACCGTCCAGCGCGAGCTGCCGGGCGGCGTGGTCGTGGAAGCGGGATGGATCGGGCGACTCGGCAGGAGTCTTCCCGCGAGCGTGAACTTCAACTCGTCGCCCTTCTTCCAACTCGACAAGGCTTCAGGACAAACGTTTGCACAAGCCTTCGACCTCGTGGCGCAGCAGCTCCGCGCGGGCACGCCCGCGGCGGGCGTCACCCTTCAGCCGTGGTTCCAGAACAACGTGCCCGGCGGCACGGCGCGCGCCGTCACGGGCAACGAGGCGAGCTTCATCAACGGCAACGTCTCGAACGTCTTTCAGACCGTTGACCTCGCGCGGCTCGGCGCGGGGCTCGTGCCCTTCAACAACCTGCAAAACCAGACGGCCTTCGTCCGCACCAGCAACGCGCGCTCGAACTACCACGCCCTCCTGCTGACGCTGCGCAAGCGCCTCTCGCGCGACCTCTTCGTTGACTTCAACTACACCTTCTCGAAGTCGCTCGACCAGTCGAGCAACACGCAGAACTCGACGAACGCGATGCAGAGCGCCTTCGCGCCCGACTTCGACTACGGCCCGTCGGACTTCGACCGCACGCACGTCTTCAACGGCTATTTCCTCTACGAGCTGCCCGCGGGGCGCGGGCGTCTGTTCGACGCGGGCAGCGCGGCCGACAAGGTTCTCGGCGGCTGGACGCTCGCCGGAGTCTTCCGCGCGGCGTCGGGTCTGCCGCTCGTCGTCTCGCAGGGCGTCTCGGCGCTCGGCGGCGGCGCGTCGCTCGTCGCGCCGAGCGGCGCGATTCCCGTCCAAGACCCGGGCGGCCTCGGCGCCGGAGTCCACTACAATGTCGCGGGCTCGAACAACGTCGGCACGAACGGAGACCCCGCGGCCGGCGGCACAGGCGTCAACCTGTTCGCAGACCCTGAGGGGGCGCTGGGCAGCTTCAGAAGGATTTTGATTAGTAAGGACGGGCGTTCAGGGCGTGCGAACCCTCTGCGCGGCCTGCCCGTGTGGGACTTCGATCTCTCGCTCGGCAAGTCGGTTCAGTTCCACGAGGACGTGCGCGCGCGTATCTCGCTCGACTTCTTCAACGTCTTCAACCACACGGTCTTCTCGAACCCGACGCTCGACCTCGGCAACGCGCGCGCCTTCGGCGTCGTCACTCAGCAGCGCGTGCCCACGCGGCGCGAGTCTTCGAGCCGCTGGATTCAACTCGGCCTGCGCTTCGAATTCTGAAACGAACGGGCGGGCCTCAAGCGTAGCTCGCCCAGTAGGTCACAGTGCGGACTGAGGAGCGCTCGACGGCGACGCTCTCCAACTGCTTCAGTTCGGCCGCGTAGATGCGCCGCAGGATGCGCCGCAGGGCGAAACGCTCGGCAACCCCGAGCAGACCGCCCGCCGAAGTCAGCACGGTGCTGAACGTCACGTGAGAGCCCGACTCCGTCGGCTCGACGGTGAAGGTCGTGACCGGGCCGACGCCGCCCGTGTCCGTCTCGACCAGCACGCGGCCCGGTTCGGGCTCGGTGACGACGGCGCGCAGCACGCGCGACTGGCCGAGCACGCGCATCTGGAAGCGGATGACGGTGCCCTCGCCGCGCCCGCCCTGCTCGACCTCAAGCCACTCGAAATACTTCCGCGGCAGAATGTGCGGGTGCCCGTTGCGATAGTCCGCGATGATGTTGTAGACGACATCGGCCGACGCGCCCACCGGCGCCGAAGCCTTCACCGTAAAAGTCTTTCCCATAAGAACCTCCCGCCGGGATAATTCGTCCCCACCTTATAACGCGAGATTCGGCGCCGCGGCGGATCATTTCGATTCGAATCGGAGGCGTCAGTGTGCATCCGTGGGGCGAAGTTGGCGGGAAATTTAAGGGAAATTTAATGCGTGAGTGCAGTTAAAAACGGCCTTCGCGCATCTAAGGTTCTGCAAGTCACAAGGTGATCGTCACTCGCGGCTTTCATAAATTGGCGAGGGTCTGTATAATCCCCGCCTTTCTCGGTGAAGTCCTCGTAGATTACGTTCAGGTTGCAATTCTTCCCGGTTTTAGAAGGGCACTCCTGAGAGTAAATCCGAACAACTAAATAAACGGAGATCGAATGAAGAGAGCAGCTACCGCCATAGCAGCCGTCTTTCTGTGTGTGCTCGCGTGCGCATCTGCTAACGCGCAGAGCGTGGTCGTTAACAAGTATTTCAACTCGGGCACGACGGCCGACATCGTCGAGCTGCTCGTCATCCAGGACGCGCTCGACATGCGCGGGATGTACGTCAAAGACTTCTCGGCCAGCATGGTCAACGACGGCGGCGGGAAGTACCAGTTCTCCACCAACGCTCTGTGGAGCGCCGTCCCGGCCGGCACCCTCATTGTCCTGCGCAACAACAACAGCGCGGCGGACGTTTCGGCTGGTGGCGGGGATTTCAACCTCGACGTTGGACTCCAGAACACGACCTACTTCACCAACGCCGGCGGCACCTTTGACATCGCCGCAGTCGAGATGGTGATGATAAAGACGGCCGCGGGCGGCGCGGCCGGAGTCACCGGCAACATCCACGCGCTGGCGGGCGGCGCGGCCGGGGCTCAGTTCACCGCGACGACGGGGCCGAAGCTGCGCGCCACGGGCCAATCCGGCACCAATCAGTTCGTCTTCGCCAACAGCAGCACGCAGACCCTCGCCGACTACAACGGCACCGACGCCACGGGCGCCGCCACCGGACTCACCTTCGGCGCCGGCAACAACGCCAACAACACCGCCTACATTGAATCGCTGCGCAACACCGGCCCGGCCACCGAGCCGACCGTGCAGGCGTCGAACGTCGTCTTCTCCAACATCGCCGCGACCTCTCTGACGGTGAGCTGGACGAACGGCAACGGCGCGTCGCGGCTCGTGCTCGCACGCCAGGGCTCGCCCGTGGATGCCGCGCCCGCCGACGGGACTGCTTACACGGCCAACTCCGCGTTCGGCTCCGGCTCCCAGATAAGCCCGCCGGCCGCCCCCGCGACGTTGACGACGGGCACGACCACTACGCGCATCATCACGACCTCGACGAAGCCGAAGATGAGGGCGACGACCTCGCCGAAGCTGTCGAAATCCGTGAGCACGACGACGGCGCTCACCGACGACTCGACGACTGTCACGGGCGCGCCGACGGCCGCGGTCGTCGAAGGCAACTTCGTCGTCTTCGCCGGCAGCGGCAACTCGGTCACGGTCACGAACCTTCAGCCGAGCACGACCTATCACTTCGCCGTCTTCGAGTTCAACGGCTCGAACGCGGGCACGAACTACCTGACGACGAGCCCCGCGACCGGCAGCCAGACGACCGCCGACGCCTACCAGATTAGCGGCACGGTGCGCTCCCGCGGCGGCTCGGGTCTCGCGAACGTCACGGTCACGCTCTCCTCCGGCGACACGGCGCTGGCGAACTCCGTCACCGACGCGTCCGGCAACTACACGTTCCCGAACGTCACGGCGGGCGGCGACTACACCGTCACGCCCTCCTCGACGAGCTTCACCTTCTCGCCGGCCTCGGCCTCCTTCACCTCGCTCTCCAGCAACCAGACGGCCGACTTCACGGGCATCCCGCGCGTCATCATCAGCGAGTTCCGCTTCCACGGCACAGACCCCGACGGCGCGGGCGCGCAGACCGCCTCGGCCAACGAGTTCGTCGAGCTTTACAACCAGACCGACGAGAACATCACCCTCACCGGCTGGACGCTGCGCTCTTCGACGGGGACGACGCTGCTGACGTTCCCCGCGGTCATCATCCCCGCGCGCGGCCACTACCTCGTCGGCGGGACGAGTTACGGGCTCGCGACCTACGCGGCTGCCAACTCTGCGCTCGCCGCGGACATCCCCGACGGCGCGGGCGTCGCGCTCTTCAACAACAACACGACCTTCGACGCGAGCACGCGGCTCGACGCGGTCGGCTTCGCAGGCGTGGCCGACGCGGTCTACCGCGAGGGCTCGGGGCTCACTCCCGCGGGCGGCGTGACCACGGACGGCGAAATCACCTTCATCCGCCGCTGGTCGAACAGCGTCCCCGTGGACACCGACGACAACGACGCCAACTTCATTCTGCTCGCCACCGACGGCGGCATGTACGACTCGCGCCAGGCCAT
Organism: Pyrinomonadaceae bacterium; assembly: GCA_040510435.1. Taxonomy (GTDB): domain Bacteria; phylum Acidobacteriota; class Blastocatellia; order Pyrinomonadales; family Pyrinomonadaceae; genus QHXN01. Next base: position 4,205 of record JBEVJD010000064.1, read on the forward strand.
TCTCGGCGCGCCGGGGCCGGAGAACACTTCGAGCCCCATCCAGCGCAACGCGCAAGTCGGCCTGACCGTGCTCGACCCGGCCGTCTCCGCGTCGCAGCCGCCGAACCGCGCCCGCAGCTTCACCTCGGACAGCGTGAACAACTCGACGTTCGGCACGATGACCATCCGCCGAACGCTGACGAACAACACCGGCTCGAACATCACGAGCCTGCGCTTCCGCATCGCCGACATGACGACCTACCCGACGAGCGGCGGCCTGGCCGACCTGCGCGCGCGCACGTCGGGCCCCTCCAGCGTCATCGTCACCGGCGGCGCGAGCAAGACCGTGCAGGGCACGACGCTGGAGGAGCCGCCCGCGCAGCCCAACGGCGGCGGAATCAACGCGACGCTCGCCGCCGGCACCGTCACGCTCGCCTCGCCGCTGGCGAACGGCCAGAGCGTAGACCTGCAATTCCTCCTCGGCATCCAGACGACGGGCACGTTCCGCTTCTTCCTCAACGTCGAGGCCGTCACGCAGGCGCCCGCCTCTTCGAGCGAGCACCTGACGATGGGCAACCCCTCGAACGCCACGTCGGACGTGAACCAGCCGACGAACTACCTGATGGAGAAACCGCAGTACGCGCTCTCGTACCACCGCGACCGCGGCACGCCCATCTGGACGAGCTGGCACCTCGACACGTCCTGGACGACCGGGTCGGGTCAGCGGCAGGACGACTTCCGCGCCGACACGACTCTGCCCGCCGGGTGGTATCAGGTGCAGGGGACTGACTACTCGGGCTCGGGCTTCGACCGCGGTCACATGACGCCGTCGGCCGACCGCCTGAGGACGAACGCGGACAACTCCGCGACCTTCCTGATGACGAACATGATCCCGCAGACCCCCGACAACAATCAGGGGCCGTGGAACTTCATGGAGCAATACCTGCGCACGCTCGTCAGCGCGGGCAACGAGTTGTACATCATCTCGGGCGGCTCGGGGCAGGGCGGGTCGGGCTCGAACGGAGGGACGACGAACACGATTGCAGGCGGCAAGGTCACAGTGCCTTCGCAGACCTGGAAGGTCATCATCGTGCTGCCCGTCGGGACGGACGACGTGAACCGCGTCACCAACACGACGCGCACCATCGCCGTCATCATGCCCAACACACAGGGCATACGTACCACTGACTGGAGAACCTTCCGCGTGAGCGTCGATCAGGTCGAGGCGCTGACCGGCTTCGACTTCTTCTCCAACGTCCCGGTGGGCACACAGGCCGCCATCGAGTCGGTCGTAGACAACCAGTAAGCCTCTGACTTAAACGCAGAGACACAGAGACGCGGGGGGGGGGGCAGTCGCAGTAAAGACCGCGGGAGTGCTTTGGGGGGGGGGGTGTGTAGAAAAAAAAACAAAAAAAAAAAAAACAAAAAAAAAA
>JBEVJD010000065.1:0-4909 GCA_040510435.1 Pyrinomonadaceae bacterium
TCTCCCGGTTGTCGGTGATGATGTTGCGCGCGCGCTCGTACTGCTCGCCGACGAGCTTCTTGACCTCCTGGTCAATCTTGATCGCCGTGTCCTCGGAGAAGTCGCGGTGCTGCGAAATCTCGCGGCCGAGGAAGATCTGCTCCTCCTTCTTGCCGAAGGTGAGTGGCCCCAGCTCCGACATGCCGTACTCGCAGACCATCGCGCGGGCCAGCTCCGTCGCGCGCTCGATGTCGTTCGACGCGCCCGTCGTGATGCTCCCCAGGAAGACCTCTTCGGCGAGGCGGCCGCCCATCAGGATGGCGATCTGGCCGAGCAGATAGTCCTTCGTGTAGTTGTGGCGGTCGCCCTCGGGCAACTGCTGCGTCACGCCCAGCGCCATGCCGCGCGGGATGATCGTCACCTTGTGGACGGGGTCGGCGTTCGGCACCTTCAGGCCGACGAGCGTGTGCCCGGCCTCGTGGTAGGCGGTGACGCGCTTCTCCTCGTTGGTGATGACCATCGACTTGCGCTCGGCGCCCATCAGGACTTTGTCCTTCGCCAACTCGAAGTCCGCCATGTTGACGATCTTCTTGTTGTAGCGCGCCGCGTTCAAGGCCGCCTCGTTGACGAGGTTGGCGAGGTCTGCGCCGGTGAAGCCCGGCGTGCCGCGCGCGATGACCTGAATGTCCACGTCCTCGCCCAGAGGAATCTTGCGCGTGTGAACCTTGAGGATGCCCTCGCGGCCGCGCACGTCCGGGCGGGGCACGACGACGCGGCGGTCGAAACGGCCGGGTCTCAAGAGCGCCGGGTCGAGCACGTCGGGACGGTTCGTCGAAGCCATGATGATGACGCCGTCGTTCGACTCGAAGCCGTCCATCTCGACGAGCAACTGGTTCAGGGTCTGCTCGCGCTCGTCGTGGCCGCCGCCCAATCCGGCGCCGCGGTGACGGCCGACCGCGTCAATCTCGTCGATGAAGATGATGCACGGCGCGTTCTTCTTGCCCTGCTCGAAGAGGTCGCGCACGCGCGAGGCGCCGACGCCGACGAACATCTCGACGAAGTCAGAGCCCGAAATCGAGAAGAACGGGACGTTGGCCTCGCCCGCCACCGCACGCGCCATCAGGGTCTTGCCCGTGCCCGGGGGGCCGACGAGCAGGACGCCCTTCGGGATGCGGCCGCCGAGCTTCTGGAACTTCTGCGGCTCCTTCAGGAACTCGATGATCTCCTGAAGCTCCTCCTTGGCCTCGTCCACGCCGGCCACGTCCTTGAAGGTGACGCGCTTCTGCTGGTTGTTCAGGAGCTTAGCGCGCGACTTGCCGAAGCTGAGCGCCTTGTTGCCGCCCGACTGCATCTGCCGCAGCATGAAAATCCAGAAGCCGACCAGGAGCAGGACGGGGCCCCACCACATGAGGATCGACCAGAAGGCGCTGTTGCCCGCGGCCGTCTCGTCCTCGACGGCGATGCCCTTCTCCGAGGCGAGATTCATCAGGACGTTCTGCTGGTCGGGGTTGCCGAGCTTGGTGTGAATCTCGCTCTTCGCCGCGCCCTTCTCGATGGCGACGGCCTCGGTCGGCTTGATGGTCAGCTTGTCGATTTTGCCGTCGTTGATGAGCTGCTTCAGCTCGGTGATGTTCTTCTCCTGCGCGTTCTTCGCCGTCCGGTTCGTTACGAACGAATAGAGCATCACGGCGCCGGCCAGGATGAGCACCCAGAAAATTAGTTGTCTCGCAGTGGAACTCAAAATCTTCTACGCCTCCGACGCCGATAATAACGCATCCGGCGTCTTTTGTCGCTCCCCGTACGAAATCCCGAACTCCCCGCCCGGCCGCCGACTTAGAAGGAGCGAGCCACTGTTTTTATACGGCGGCGGGGCTTCGTTTGGATGCCCCCGGCCCGCGCGCCGTTGCGCCTTGGCGACGCCGCGCGGACGCCATTCCGATTGTAGGTTCCGCCGTCGCCATTTTCAACCCATTTCCCCGAAAACCAGCCCGCCGGCCTTCAAAGTTAGAGGGCACGGGCAGGGTTTACGGTTCATCGGCGCCTCTTGTTTCAGTGCGGAAGTGGAGCAGCCCCCGGCGGCGCTCGACGTGGGAGCCGCCGGGGAGTTCGGCGACGCGGCCGCCGCGCTCGCCTTCGAGCAGGCGCTCAACACCGAGCAGATGCGCGCGTGACAGGCGGCGCAGGTCGCCCCGCGCACCAGCCAGCCACAGGCGCAGTGCGCGACGCCTCAGCGCGGGCGCCGCGCGCGCGAGCGTTTCGACGCCGAGCGGCCACGCGCACGACGCCGTCTCCTCTGTCTCCCCAGTCCCTTTCGTCCCATCCCGCGACCCGGCCGCGGCCGCCGCGCGCGCCTCTTCGAGCAGCGCGGCGGCCATCTCGTCGAGCGCCGCGGAGTCTTCGCGCAGCAGCGTTGCCGTCCGCACCAGCGCCTCGGCCGCGCGCGGGTTGAAGGTCGAGAGCAGCGGCAGGAGTTGGCGGCGCACGCGCACGCGCGCGAAGCGCTCGTCGCGGTTCATCTCGTCGGTGCGGAACTCGACGCCGCGGTCGCGGCAGTAGCCCTCGGTGTCCGCGCGCCGCGCCCACGTCAGGAGCGGGCGCCGCAGCGAGACCTCCCCGCCCGCTTCGAGCGCGCGCTCGGGCGCCATGCCGCCCAGCCCTTCGGCGCCGCTCCCGCGCAGCAGGCGGAGCAGGACGGTCTCGGCCTGGTCGTCGAGCGTGTGCGCCGCCAGCACCGCGCGCGCGCCGAACTCGCGCGCCGCCGCCGCCAGGAACTCGTAACGCGCGCGCCGAGCCGCCTGCTCAATGTTGTCGCGCGCCGCGCGCGCACGCTCCGGCACGGACGCGTGCCCCACGACGCACTCGAAGCCGTGCGCGCGCGCGACCTCTTCCACCCAGCGCGCGTCGCCCGCGCCGCCCGCGCCGCGCAGCCCGTGGTCGAGGTGCGCCGCCGTCAAGTCCACCCCGAGCAGCCCCGCGCGCTTCAAATCTTCCAGCGCAAGCAGCAGCGCCGTCGAGTCTGCGCCGCCCGAGACGGCCACCAACAGACGCTCGCCGCGCAGCGGCCAGCCCCTCTGCCGCCACTCGCGCAGCAGCAGCCGCGCGAAACGGCTCGGCCCGGCCTTTAACTCTACGCCCTTCAATTACTACCGCCCTCCGTCTAAAATTCCGGCACCGGCCGCCGCGGCGCGCGTGTTTGACCCGACGACGCCGTAGATTCTCTCATCCGAAAGGGGCACAACCGAAATGTACGCAAGACACAAGGCGACGGCGCTGGCCTTCGTCCTCGCGCTCGCGCCAGCCGCCTACGCCGCGGGCGGCGCGCAGTCGCCGCAGCCAGAGCCGCAGCGCAGGCCGCAGGGGCCGGCCGCGGGGCCTATCATCAAGCTCCCGCCCGGCGCGGGCGCCGTCGAGGAGCGCGCGCAGACTCCCGGCGCGCGTGAGGAGGCCGCGCACGCACCGGCCGCGCCGCCGAAGTGGGAGTACTGCGTCATCAACGGCTTTCGATACCAACAGTCGGGCTTCGGCTCGTCGGCCCGCCGCACGGCCGCGGCCCAGGTGCGCTATCTGCCCGAAGGCTCCGAGGAGTTTGAAGGCGCGACCGAAGACGAAGCCGTCAACAACGCGCTCGCCAAACTCGGCGAGGACGGTTGGGAGTTGACCGCCATCCGCACCGACATACGGCTCGACGACGGCGACGGCGGGTCTACCTCCGTCTACTTCCTCAAGCGCCCGAAGAGGCAGGAGTGAGGACGCGCGCCGCGGCACTCTCGGTACTCCTGCTCTTCGCCGCGCTCGCCGCGGACGGCTGCCGCACGGCCCCGAAAGCACCCGCGGCACGTTCCGGCGGCCCGCAGGCACAGGCGGCGCCCTCTTCGCCCGAGGCGTTGAGGCTCGCCGCCGAGAAGATCAGGCCGCTTCACACGGTGTTGGGGTCGCCGCAGCCCGGCGACTGGCTCGCGACCTTCCACGAGCCGGGGCAGACCTTCGACCAGTACCTGCAAAGCACGCCCACGCGCCCCGAGGGCGAGCGCCGCGTGCTCTACGTCCAGCCGCTCGGGCAGTTCACGCCCGCGCAGACGCACATCGTGACGCTCGCCGCCGACTTCATGTCGCGCTTCTTCAACCTCGCCGTGCGCGTCCGCGAACCCGCGCCGCTCGGCAAGGTGCCCCACGCGAGCGCTACGCGCGCCTCGCCGCCTTCTGCTCCGAGCACGGCCTCGGCGACGAGCGGCGCTTCTTCGAGACTTCCCTGCGCGCCCTCGAAAAAAACTGAAACCCGCGCGGTCTTTCTGCCACAAACCTTATGAGCGGCGGTGTGTCCATTTCAAACGGCCGGGTGCCTGCGTTCGACGGAGCCCGGCCCGCCGCCCTCGAAACCCTTCTGACAGGAGAGACCGGCATGAAGAGGCAGACCGTCCGCCCCGCGCACGCGCGCGCGGCCCGAATCGCGTTCCTAACCTGCGCGCTCGCCGCGCTCGCACTCTCCGCGCCGCCGGCACCGCGGCTCGCGCCCGCCGCCTCCGCGCAGGAGCCGCGCTTCGAGGGGCAGTGGCTCGTCGAGTACCGAACCGACGAGGGCAAGACCTCGCTCACGCTGAGCTACCACGAGAGCCGTTCGGGCGTGGACGGCCGCCGGCACCAGAGCAACTGGAACACGACCCGCAACGTCGCGCCCGAATCGCTGCAAGGGCTCACGCGCGAGCAGGCGTTCTCCGCCTCGGGCACCAACGTCCGCTTCGACCTGCGGCGCGACGCCGGCACGTTCGCCTGCGAGGGCTGGTTCCGGCAGGGCCACGGCTCCGGCCACTTCAGCTTCAACCCCGACTCAGGCTTCGCCGCCGAACTGACCCGCCGCGGCGTCGGCGAGCCCGACACGCGGCAGCTCTTCAGGCTCGCGCTGGCCGGGGTCGGGCTCGCGCTGCTCGACGAG
>JBEVJD010000066.1:0-18997 GCA_040510435.1 Pyrinomonadaceae bacterium
CTGCGCACGCCCTCCGGTGTCAGCTACATGCTCGAGAGCCGGGACGCGCTGAAGCGGATCTTCGCTGCGCTCTTCGACCGGTACGGCGTGCGGCCGATCGACCAGTACCCACGCCGCCTCTTCGAGACGCTGCGCTCCGTAGCCCCGCGCGGCGCGGGCGGCGACCCGAGCGTGGTGCTCCTCACCCCGGGTGCCTACAACTCGGCGTACTTCGAGCACTCGTTCCTCGCGCGCCAGATGGGGATCGAGATCGTGGAGGCGCGCGACCTCGTCGTTCACCGCAACCACGTCTTCAACCGGACGACGCGCGGGATGCAGCGCGTCGACGTCGTCTACCGTCGCATCGACGACGACTTCCTCGACCCGCTCGCCTTCCGCGCCGATTCGGCGCTCGGCGTGGCCGGTCTCTTCAACGCGTACCGCGCCGGCAACGTCGCGCTCGCCAACGCAGTGGGGACTGGTGTCGCGGACGACAAGGCGGTCTACGCATACGTGCCCGCCATCATCCGCTACTACCTGAGCGAGGAGCCCGTCATCGACAACGTCGAGACCTACCTGCTCACGGAGGAAGCGCAGCGGCAACACGTTCTGGATAATCTCGACAAGATGGTCGTCAAGGCCGTCGGCGAGTCGGGCGGCTACGGCATGCTCATCGGGACGCACAGCACCGCGGCCGAGCGCGAGGATTTCCGCCGCCGCATCGAGGCCGCGCCGCGCAACTACATCGCGCAGCCGGTGCTCGCGCTCTCGCAGGCGCCCTGCCTCATCGAAGGCGAGGTCGAAGCGCGCCACGTTGACCTGCGCCCGTACATCCTCTACGGCGAACAGGTCACCATCGTCCCCGGCGGCCTAACGCGCGTCGCGCTGCGCCGCGGCTCCCTCGTCGTCAACTCGTCGCAGGGCGGCGGCAGTAAGGACACATGGGTGTTGAATGAATAAGCAAGCGGTGGACAGTTAGCAGTGAGCCCCGAAGGGGCGGAATGTTTATAGACCGTGGCGACTATTAACTCAGAGCCCCGTCAGGGGCGACATGTTCATGCCGCTCCTCCGGAGCTTGAAGATTTAAGGTAACTGGTAGCTATAAACATGGAGCCCCGCCGGGGCTTCTCAATCAGCCTTTAACTGCCAACTGTCATCTGCCGACTGCTGACTAATTTTTATGCTCTCAAGAGTAGCCGACAGTCTCTATTGGACGAGCCGTTATCTGGAACGCGCCGAGAACACGGCGCGGCTGATAGACATCGGTTTGAACCTGATGCTCGACCAGTCGGCGGCGGCGGTCGAGCGGCGCTGGGGTCGCCTGCTCGACAGCCTGCACGCGCCGCCGCCGCTGTTGACGGGGTCGAGCGACGCCTACCGCATCACCGAGGCGATGACGTTCGACATCTCGAACGAGACCTCCATCGTCGCCTGCATCGCGGCCGCGCGCGAGAACCTGCGGCAGGTGCGCGAGCAGATCAGCTCCGAGATGTGGGAGCAGCTCAACCGCCTCTTCCTTCAAATCAAGGAGACGCGGCTCGACGACATCTGGAACGTCACCACGCACGAGTTCTTCCGCTCGGTGAAGGAGGGCGCGCACCTCTTCCAGGGCATTACCGACGCGACGATGAACCACGGCGAGGGCTGGCAGTTCATACAGGTCGGCCGCTACATCGAGCGCGCCGCCGCGACATCCACGCTGCTCGACGTGTACACGAACGAGTTGTTGACGCACGACGGCACGGACGCGGCGCAGCGCAACTACCTCGACTGGGTCGGGCTGCTCAAAGCCTGCACGGCCTTCGAAGCCTACTGCAAGGTCTACACGGCCGACCTGCGCCCCGAGCGCGTCGTCGAGTTTCTGCTGCTGAACCCCGACTGCCCGCGCTCCGTGCGCTTCGCGGCCGAGTCGGTGCAGGCGGCCTTCCAGTCCATCGCCGAGGCGACCGGCACGCGCAAGTCCGGCCGCGTCAACCGGCTCGCCGGACGCCTGCGCGCCTCGCTCGGCTTCGGACAGATTGACGAGATTCTTGAGACAGGTCTGCGCGACTACCTGAACGACGTGCGCAGCCAGTGCGCGCAGATTCACGAGGCCATCGTGCAGACCTACGTCGCGTATCAGGTCGAGAGCGCGCTCGCTTCCTGAGCGCAAACGTCAAGGGGTCAAGGTTCCACCGCAAGCTCATGCATCTTTCCATCAACCACGTCACCAAGTTCCGTTACAGCGCCCCCATCACCGAGAGCATCATGGAGCTGCGGATGCAGCCGCTCAGCGAAGGCCCGCAGCGCTGCCTGAAGTTCGACATCAACCTGAAGCCGTCGGCGCGCGTCACCTCCTACCGCGACCACCTCGACAACGCCGTCCAACACTTCGACATCCCCGGCCGCCACACGCAGCTCGTCATCAACGCGAAGTCAGTCATCGAATCGCTCCCACGCCCCGAGCCGCCCGAGGCGCTGGGAACCGAGGCGTGGGACGCGCTCGACGCGCTCGTCGAAGGAGGCGACTACTGGGACATGCTGATGCCCAGCCACTTCGCGCGCCCGAGCGACGCGCTGCTCGACTTCGCACGCGAGTTGGAGCTGAGCCGGCGCGACGACCCCATGACCGTGCTGCGCGGGCTGAACGCGGCCATCTACAACGCCTTCGACTACGTGCCGCAAAGTACGCGCGCCGACTCGGCGATTGAAGAGGCTCTCGACTCGCGCAAGGGCGTCTGTCAGGACTACTCGCACATCATGATCGCGCTGGCGCGGCACATACGCGTGCCGTGCCGGTACGTCAGCGGCTACCTCTTTCACCGCGTCGAGTACAACGATCGCTCCGCGCAGGACGCCACGCACGCGTGGGTCGAGGCGCTGCTGCCCGAACTGGGCTGGATCGGCTTCGACCCGACCAACAACCTGCTCGCGGGGCAGCGCCACATACGCGTCGCCGTCGGGCGCGACTATTCGGACGTGCCCCCGACGCGCGGCGTCTTCAAAGGCGCTGCCGAGAGCGAACTGAGCGTTGCCGTGCAGGTCAAGCCCACCGAGGAGCCCGACTCCGAAGAGGCGCTGCGCCTCATCGCCACCCTCAACAGGCCGTCCGAGGCCGACCACACGGCTGAGCAGCAACAACAGCAGCAGCAGTGACACCCGAAGTATCACTTTAGGAGCCGCGCCGCTTCCGCCTCACTCGGCCGTCCGCTCCTACAACTCGCGCGAACTGGATGGGCGGCCGCACACACTCACCCACCAAATCCGCTTTCGACGGAACCCAATTCCACGGACGCGCGTATGCCTTGACAAGCTAGGCATCGCGCGTCTACCATGCCTTGGCTTTCTAGGCATGCAAGGCCGCGCGAAAGGTTAAACTCACGTGACACAGAAGAAGGCAGACTTACTACAGGGCACGCTCGACATGCTCATCCTGAAGGCGCTGAGTCTGGGCGCGCTGCACGGCTACGGCGTCATTCAGCGCATCCGCCAGATGTCGGACGAGATGCTCAGCGTCGAGCAGGGCTCGCTCTACCCGGCGCTCTACCGCATCGAGCAGAAGGGGTGGGTCTCTTCAAAGTGGGAGACGAACGAGACGGGACGCAACGCCAAGTTCTACGCGCTCACGAAGGCGGGGCGGCGCCAGTTGGAGGTCGAGGAGGCGAGTTGGGATCGCCTCGTTCTCGCCATCGCCAAGATGCGGCAGGCGACTTAAGAGGTTCTTACGGCAATGAGGTGGTGGAACTTTATCCGGGCACGGCTGCGCGCGCTCACCGGGCGCGAGTCGGTCATCAGCGACATTGACAAGGAGATGCGCCTCCACGTCGAGATGGAGACCGAGCAGAACCTCGCGCGCGGGATGTCGCCCGCGGAGGCGCGCCGCGCGGCGCGGATGAGCTTCGGCAACTTCGACAGCATGCGGGATGCGGCGTACACGGTTCGCGGGGGTGGTTTGATGGAGACTTTCTTACAGGACGTTCGTTACGGCGTGCGCGTGCTCGCCAAGCACAAGGGATTCACGGCGGTGGCGGTGTTGACGCTGGCGCTCGGCATCGGGGCCAACACGGCCATCTTCTCGGTCGTCAACGACCTGCTGCTGCGGCCGCTCCCCTACAGCGACGCCGAGCGCGTCGCGATGGTGTGGGAGGTCACGCCCTCGGGTCGGCACATGAACACGACCTCGCGCGCGAACTTCCGCGAGTGGCGCGCGCAAGGGTCGAGCTTCGAGAGCATGGCGGCCTTCTCCGACCAGCGTCTGAACCTGACCGGCGTTGGCGAGCCCGAGGAGGTCGCCGTGCAGTTCGCCACGCCCGACCTCTTCAAAGTCCTCGGCGTCGAACCGTTGCAGGGCCGCGTGCTGGTCGAGGAGGATGGGCAGCAGGGCTCGGCCGGCGTCGTGCTGAGCTACGGCTTCTGGAAGCGGCGCTTCGGCGGCGACCCCGGACTCGTCGGCAAACCCATCACGCTCAACGGCGTGCCCTTCAACGTCGTCGGCGTCATGCCGCCGAGCTTCCACTGGCACATCAAGCAGAGGTCTGGGACGGGCAAAGCCGCGGAGGTGTGGGGCGTGCTCCCGATGCCGCCGCCCGGCGCGTCCACCTCGAACGAGCGCGGGCGTTTCCTGTCCGTGGTCGGGCGGCTGAAGCGCGGCGTCAGCGTCGCGCAGGCCGAGGCGGAGATGAAGACCATCCACGCGCGGCTCTCCGAGGATTCGACCTTCAACAAGAACTACACGGCGGAGGTCATCCCTCTGCGCGAGCAGATCGTCGGCAACGTGCGCTCGGCACTGTGGGTGCTGCTCGGGGCGGTGGGGCTCGTGCTTTTGATTGCGTGCGCGAACGTGGCGAACCTCCTGCTCTCTCGCGTCGCCGCACGCGAGAAGGAGATCGCGTTGCGGACGGCGCTCGGGGCGCGGCGGATCCGCGTCATCAGGCAGTTGTTGACGGAGAGTCTGCTGCTGTCGCTGCTGGGCAGCGCGCTGGGGCTTCTGGTGGCGTGGTGGGGCATCGGCGCGCTCGTCGCCATCAGCCCGCGCGACCTCGTCAACTTGCAGAACGTCGGCATCAACACGACCGTGCTGGCGTGGACGCTCGGCGTCACGCTCCTGACCAGTCTTCTCTTCGGCATCGTGCCGGCGCTTGAGGCGACGCGGCTGAATCTGAACGACGCGCTCAAGGAGGGCGGCAAGGGCGCGGACGCGCAGGGCTCGCGCAGCCGAATTCTGCGCAGCGTCCTCGTCGTCATCGAGGTCGCACTCTCGCTCGTGTTGCTGGCGGGCGCGGGACTGCTCATTAAGAGCTTCGCACAACTCCGTAAGATAGACACGGGCTTCAACACCGAGAACGTTTTGACGATGGTCTTGCGTCTGCCCGCGGCCAAGTACAAGGACGACCCGCAGTACGTCGCCTTCTTCCGCCAGGCGCTCGAACGCATACGCTCGACGCCGGGCGTACAGTCGGCGGGCATCGTCAACTTCCTGCCGCTCTACGGCGGACTGGGCTCGGCCACCGGCTTCAACGTCGAGGGCAAGCCCGAGCCGCCGCGCGGGACGGGGCCGAGCACCAACGTGCGCGTGGCCGACGCGGGCTACTTCAAGACGATGGGCATCCCCGTGAAGCAGGGGCGCAACTTCAGCGAGGTCGAGGACGCAGAGGTTCGCAACGTCATCATCGTCAGCGAGTCATTCGCCAGGAAGCACTTCCCCGGCGAAGACCCCTTGGGCAAGCGCATCAAGGTCTTCATGGCGGAAGAACCTGCGTGGACTGAGATTGTTGGAATAGTCGGCGATGTGAGATACGACAACCTGACGGCCGAGGCCGAGCCGACCGTTTACTACCCGCACCCGGGTTTGACCTACGAGTTCATGACTATCGTGGTACGCACCGCGGGCGACCCGGCTGAGATGGCCCCGGCCGTGCGGCGCGAGATCGCCGCGATAGACCCCGACCAGCCCGTCTCAGACGTGCGGACGATGACGCAGGTGATGGCCGACACGGTCGGGCGCGCGCGCTTCAACACGCTGCTGCTCGGAATCTTCGCGGGGCTGGCGACGCTGCTGGCGGCGGTCGGCATCTTCGGGGTGATGAACTACTCGGTGCAGTTGAGGACGCGCGAGATCGGGCTCCGCATGGCGCTCGGCGCGCAGCCCGGGCGCATGCTGATGCTGGTGCTGCGTCAGGGGCTTATCCTGACGCTCATCGGCATCGGGGTCGGGTTGGCCGGTGCGCTCGCGCTCTCGCGCGTGATGTCAGGGCTGCTCTACGGCGTCACGGCGTCCGACCCGGTGACCTTCGCGGCCATCGTCGTCGTGCTCGGCGTCGTCTCGCTCATCGCCTGCTACATCCCGGCACGTCGCGCGACGCGCGTTGACCCGCTCATCGCTTTGAAGTACGAATAGGGCTCGTTCGAGTCCGACTCAGACGCGTCCGCCGCCGAAGACGCAGAGGCACAGAGTTAAGAAGGTACTCCCATAACCTTCTCAATCTCTGTGCCTCTGTTTGTCTCCGCGGCCTATTCGTACCGCAGAGCAATCAACGGGTCTACTTTCGCGGCGCGGCGCGCGGGGATGTAACTGGCGAGGAGCGCCACGGCGACGAGGATGAGTGAGATGGTAACGAGCGTCGCCGGGTCAGTGGCGCTGACGCCGTAGAGAAGGCTCGTCATCACCCTCGTTAGCGCGAACGCGCCGACGAGCCCGAGCGCGACGCCGATGGCGACGAGCTTCAGACCTTGCCCGACGGCCAGCATCAGCACGTCGCGCTTCTGAGCGCCGAGCGCCATGCGGATGCCTATCTCGCGCGTCCGCTGCGCCATCGAATAACTCATCACGCCGTAGATGCCGACCGCCGCCAGAATCATCGCCAGCCCCGCGAAGATGCCCAACAGTAACGTGCTGAAGCGCTGCCGCGCGATGGACTCGGAGAGCACGCCCTCCATCGTGTTGACGTTCGAGACCGGCTGGTCTTTATCCACCTCCCACACGGTCTTGCGCACCGTGCCGGCGAGCGCGCTCGGTTCGCCTTCCGTGCTCACGACGAGGTAGCGCGGGGCGAAGAAACCGGCCTGCGCGTTTGTGAAATACATCAGCGGCTTCGGGTCGGCCGCCAAGTCAAGCTGCCTCACGTCGCGCACGACGCCTACGACTTCGCACCAGTCGTCCGGGTTATCGGGCGTGCCGGGCACGACGCGCTTACCCAGTGCGGCACCCTCGGGCCAGAAGCGGCGCGCGACACCTTCGCCGACGACGACCACGCAGGGCGAGTCAACGCGGTCGCGGCCGTCCTCGAACCCGCGCCCCTGCAAAAGGCGTATGCCCATCGTGTCGAAGTACTGCGGGCTGACGACCCTCGTCGTCACGATGGGCAGCTTTCCCTGTCCCGGCACGGGCGCGGGCTGCCCCTCGACGGTGACCCCGATGGAGTCGCCCTGATAGACCAAAGGAATCCAGTTCGTGACGGCGGCCGAGCGCACGCCGGGCAGCGCCTCGACGCGGCGGATCATGTCCGTGTAGAAGGCCGTGCGCCGCGCGTGGTCGGGGTACTTCTGCTGCGGGAGCACGACGTTCATCGTCAGGAGGTTATCGGTGCGGAAGCCCGGGTCAACGCTGCGCAGACGCAGGAAGCTGTTGATTAAGAGTCCGGCGCCGACGAGCAGCACGAGCGAGATGGCGACCTCTGCGACGACGAGCAGTCCGCGCACGAAGTTGCCGCCCCTCGCCGCGGCGGCGTCGCGCCCGCCCTCTTTCAGCGTCTCGTTGAGGTTGAACTTCGAAGCCTGTGCGGCCGGCGCCAGCCCGAAGATGAGTCCCGTCAGTAGCGTCACCAGAACCGTAAAGACGAGCACGCGCGTGTCAACGGTGATAGCCTTGACCTGCGAGATGTTCTCGGGGATGAAAGTCTTGAGCAGCGTCACGCCCCACACCGCCAGCAGCAAGCCGAGCACGCCGCCGAACGCCGCCAGAAGAACACTCTCGGTCAGGAACTGCCTGATGAGTCGCATGCGGCTCGCGCCGAGCGCCGTGCGCAACGCGATCTCTTTCTGTCGTACGGCCGCGCGCGCGAGCAGGAGGTTGGCGACGTTCGCGCACGAGATGAGCAGCACGAGCCCGACCGCGCCCAGCAGTACGAGCAGCGCCGGTCGGATGTCGCCCACAAGATGCTCGTGCAGTGGCTCGACCGACGCGCCGAGGTCTGTGTTCTGCTCGGGGAACTGTTGCTGCAAGCGCGCGGCGATGGTGCTCATCTCCGCACGCGCCTGTTCGAGCGAAACGCCCTGCTTCAGACGCGCGACGACCTCAAGGTAATGACGGCCGCGGTTGGCCGCCTCCTGCTGCGTGAAGGCGATGGGCACCCACATCTCGGCCTGCCGGTCTGGGAACTGAAAGTCGGCGGGCATGACGCCGACGACGGTGTGCCCCTCGCCGTTGAGCGTGAGCGTCTGGCCGACTACACCCGTGTCCGAGCCGAAGCGTCGCTGCCAGAGCGCGTGACTGAGGATGACGACCTTGTTCGCGCCGGGTCTGTCCTCTTCCGCGGCGAACGCCCGGCCGTGTAGCGGCGCGACGCCGAGCAACCCGAAGAGGTTCGCGTTGACGCGCTTGCCGTCAATGCGCTCCGGGTCGCCCGAGCCCGTCAGGTTGTAGCTCTGGTCGGCCAACGCGGCCATGCCCTCGAAGACATTATTCTGCTCGCGCCAGTTAACGTAGTTGGCCGCCGCGGGCGTGTCGTTCGGATAGCCGTGCTTCGTGTCGTCTTCCCATACCATCACCAGCCGCTCGGGCTCGTTGTATGGCAGAGGACTCAGCAGTACCGTGTTGACGACGCTGAAGATGGCGCTGTTGGCGCCGATCCCCAGAGCCAGTGCGATGACGGCGACGGCCGTAAAGCCCGGATTCTTCCAGAGCATGCGCACGCCGTAGCGAAGGTCGTGCTTCAAGTCTCCCAACATACCGAACCTCCTCGGCGTGCCCGGCACGACCGGCTCAAGGCGCACGGGGCGCTCGACGCGGCGCAGACCTTGCGCCAGTAAATCACTCTCGGTCAGCTCTTGTAGGGCGGCGCGGTACGCCTCCTCCGCGCTCGCGCCGCCGCGGAGCGCCTGCGCGTGGCGGTCTTCGAGGTGCTGCGAAAGCTCCTCCACGATCTCCGTCTCCCGGGTCGGGCTCAGCCTCAGCCCCGACAGACGGCGTCTGACTTCGTCCTGCCAGTCAGGCATTTTCAATTCCCGTGATGCGGCCGATGGCCTCGACGAACTCGCGCCAGGTGTTGCGCTGCGCGGCGAGCACCTTCTTCCCCGCGGCCGTCAGTTTGTAGTAGCGGCGGCGGCGCTGCCCCGGCTGCTCGACCCAGCGGCCCTGAATCCAGCCGCGGCTCTCCAAACGGTAGAGCAGCGGGTAGAGCGAGGCGACGTTGAAGCGCAGCACGCCGCCCGAGCGTTGCTCGATGAGATTGCCGATGTCGTAGCCGTGCCGCGGCTGGTCTTCGACGAGCGAGAGGATGAGCAGCTCGGCGCTCCCCTTCTTCAACTCTCGCGCCAGAATGTCTGAGCCGATATATGGCATAGCGATATATTACTGTGCAGCATACGACCGGTCAACGGTACTGTTTCAGATTTTTGATAAGCGTCTGAAGACTTCGGTGAAATGGATACGGAGGCACAACTAAATCCAATTAGCTGTACCTCCGTGACTGTATTTTTGAAGTTGGCTGTGTACCGCGGCGGGGTCGTCAGCGGCCGGCGAGTATCTTGCGGAGCTTGGTGCGCGCCTTGTGGAGTTGCGACTTGGAGGTGCCGACGGCGCAGCCGAGGAGACGCGCGACCTCTTCGTGCTCGTACCCTTCGATGTCGTGGAGGATGAAGGCCGCGCGGTAGCCGGGCGGGAGTTGCGCGATGGCGCTCTCCAGGGTGATGCGGTCGATCAACTGCGATGCCTTCGGCGAAGTCGGGCGGACGGACTCGTGCGGACGAATCTCTTCCTCTTCGAGCGCGTCTTCCCTCCGCGACTTATTCTTGCGGAAGCGCATCAGCACCTGGTTGACCGTCAGGCGGTGCAGCCACGTCGTGAAGTTGGCCTCGCCGCGGAAGCCGCCGATTTTGCGGAAGAGCAGGACGAAGACCTCCTGCGTCACGTCCTCGGCCTCCGACACGTCCTGCGTCATGCGCAGGCACAGGCCGTAGACGAGCCGCCGGTAGAGCCGGAACAACTCCTCGAACGCCTGCATGTCTCCCTGCGCCGCCCTCTGCGCCAGCGCGAAGTCCGACGCGCGCTCCGGCGCGACCTCGCGCGACGCGGCGAGCGCATGAATGTTGTTTAAAACCGCTTCGGCTGACATCTCTTCTCCGTCAGGGTGAAAGGAAGTAGATAGTAGACAGTAGTCAGTAGTCAGTAGAAATACATTCGGTATTGCGCGCCGCTCGGTTGTTACCATCAACCTCCTCAAGCGGAGACTACTGACTACTGTCTACTGCTCAAGGCGTATCGCCGGGCTCGCCCTCTTCGATGACGCGGACACGGCCGCGGAAGGGTTTGAAGTCGGTGTACTTGACCTTCATGCGCAGGTGCACGGCCTGGCCGCCGGGGAAGACCAGCGTGTCGTCGGCGTAAGTATAGGTCGGGAACCAGTATTTGCCGTCGATCTGCTCGCGGTAGGTCTCGAACACGGGGAAGCGTTGCTTGCCCTCGGGCACGCCCTTGCCCTTGACCTTGACGATCTGCAAGTCGTCGGACTCGACCCAGACCCGACCCTGGAAGAAGCGCTCGCTCACCTTCTTCGGCATCACCTTGGGGGCCACGTCGAAGACGTATGTGTCCAGCTCGTCAACCTTCTCGCGGCCGACGTAGGTGAAGTTGTAGAGGTCTATCTTCGACGCTTCGAGGGCGAAGGGCTGGACGCCGCCGAGGTCTTCGAGGTCTTCCTGCGTGAAGCTGATTTCGGTCAGCGTCGGCATGGGGAATCGCGTGATGCGCTCGAAGCGTTCGCCCGCGTCGTTGAAGACGAACTGCGAAGTGCGGTTGTACTCGCCCGTAATCTGTCCGCCGAAGCCGATGGTCTGGATGATCGCGTCGCGCGTGAAGGTGTAGTTGTTGAGCGCGCGGCGGAACTCGGTCTCCTTCGCGGTAAAGGCGCGCACGATGCGGTTCACGTCAACCGCGCCGGCGCCGTCCTTCGACGCCTGCGGTGCCGCCTGCTGTGCGCGCACGCTTGAGAAGCCGCCCGCCGCCAGAACAGTTAAAGCCAGAATGCCGGATAAGAATAAACGTCCCATCGTCGTGGCTGCCTCCGAGTCTGAAATTCTCCGTCTCCCGTCGCCGCGGATTTCGCGGCCGTCAACTTGCGTATTCATTTCGATGCCCGAGGGGTAGAACTACCTGTAATAAGTTCGTCACTCTCTTGTAAAGTTTTGTAAAGCGGGACGCGAAATAAGGAAAAGGGAGGCCGACCCGCGTACGGCCTCCCTTTGCCGGGGCGCCACAAAGGCCCAGTATGAATGCGGCGCCCCGGATATAAAGTTAAGAGACTTACCTTCCGCCTTCCTCAGCGCCCGGCGGGAGCGGCGGTCCCTGCTTGTGGCGCTCCTGCATCTGTTTGTGGAGTTCGGCGAGCTTCGCCTTCTGCTCGGCCGTCAAGACCGCGATGACCTGAGACAACATCCGCGCGTGCGCCACCTCAAGCTCGACGTGGACGCTGGCGCGAGCCTGCGCCGCCGCGCGGACGGCCGCCTCGTCGAACGCGCCGTCCTTCAGCGACTCGAAGGGGCCGCCGCCGGCATTGCCGAGCTGCGCGTGGAGGCTCTTCGTGCTCTCGCGGAAGCTCTCCTCGATCTGCTTGATCTGCGCCTTCTGCGCGTCGGTCAGGTTGAGCACCTGCGAAAAGTGCCCGAGCAGTCCGCCCGGCCCGCCGGGGCCGCCGTGACGGCCGGGGCCGCCGTGGCCGCGGTGCCCGCCGGGGCCGCCCGGCCCGTGCTGCGCGAACGCGGCCACTGTCATCATCAACGCCGCGGCGAACGCCACAGCGCCGCCGATGATTCTCTTCTTCGTCATTCTCTTCTCCTCATCCTTTCGCCAGAGTTGTCTCACGCAATTACCGCCCGAGTAGTCATCCGCGAAAAGCCCTCCGCTCTCACTCGGCGTCTGCATCTACTTATATGCGAAAACTCTTGAGGCGTCCGTAAAGAGTCGGTCAACTCCGCGTAAAGTTTTGTCAACGATGCCGGACACTTCTTTACGGACGCACGGCGGCGGCTTCGGATAGAATGTGCGGTCGGGTGGGGCTGTTTGGGAGTTTGTGGATGGAACACGTTCTGATTATCGACGACGACCGCGAGCTGTGCGAGCTGGTCGCCGAATTGCTGGGCGAAGAGGGCTTTCGGGTCGAGGTCGCGACCCGCAGCGACGCGGGGCTCGAACGCGCCCTGTCGGGCGAGCACGCGCTCGTCGTGCTCGACGTGATGATGCCGGGCATGAACGGCTTCGAGGTGCTGCGCCGGCTCCGCGCCGAGGGCTCCGACGTGCATGTGATGATGCTCACGGCGCGCGGCGACGACGTTGACCGCATCGTCGGGCTTGAGATAGGCGCCGACGATTACCTGCCGAAGCCCTTCAACCCGCGCGAGCTGATCGCGCGCATTCAGGCCATTCTCCGACGCGCCCGCCCCGCGCGTGCCGAGGCCGCCGCGCAAACGCCCGAGCCGAGCGCGCCCGCGCGCATCCGCGTCGGCGACGTGGAAGTTGACACGGGCACGCGCCAAACGTGGCGCGGCGGCGAGGAGGTGGATTTGACCAACGTCGAGTACGAGATTCTCGTCCAGCTCCTCAACGCCGCGGGGCTCGTCGTCAAGCGCGAAGACCTCGTGCGGACGGTGCTCGGGCGCGAGCTGTCGGTCTTCGACCGCAGCCTCGACATGCACATCAGCCACTTGCGCAAGAAGCTCGGCCACCGCGCCGGAGACGCCGAGAGGATCAAGACCATCCGCGGCATCGGCTACGTCTACGCCCGGCCGTCGTAAGAGTTGGCTGTCGAGACACGAAGATAAGCGCGATTTGAAATTTCAAATCAGATGAAGTTCACGTGCGGAGGCGAGTGTTGCGGAGTCTCTTCCTGAAAGTTTTTCTCTGGTTCTGGCTGGCGATGGTGGTCGTCATCACCGTCTTCGCTGTCACGACCCACCTCACGCGCTCGCCCGAGATGTTCCGCCCGCCGCAGTTCATCGAGACCGTACTGTCGGGCTACGCGCGCAACGCCGCCGCCGCTTACGAGAGCGGCGGAGCGGCCGGGCTCGAAGAGTACCTGAGCCACGTCAGGAACGAGACGAACACGCGCAACCAGTTGTTCGACGCGAGCGGCGTGGAACTGACCGGCGCCGACGCGCCTGAGCGTGTGCGCGAGGTGGCGGCGCAGGTCGCGCAGACGGGCCAGCCCTTCTTCCGAGATATCGGGTTCGGGATGCTCGAAGTGCGACCCGTCGAGGCGCGTGATGGGGGGAGTTACGCGTTCGTGACCTACATGCCGCTGGGGCGGCCGCCACACGAGCGCCACGTCTTCTGGATACTTTCGGAGAGCACATGGTCGCTGGTCGCGCGCGTCCTCGCGGTGGTGCTGGCGGCGGGCGCGCTCTGCTACCTGCTGGCGCGCTACATCGTCGCGCCCGTGGTGAAGTTGCGCGAGGTGACGCGGCAGGTGACGCAGGGCGACCTTTCAGCGCGCGTCGGGCCCAGTTTGGGAGGGCGGCGTGACGAGTTGGCGGCGATGGGGCACGACTTCGACGAGATGGCCGGGCGCGTCGAGACGCTCGTCGGCGCGCAGACACGCCTGCTGCGTGACATCTCACACGAACTGCGGTCGCCGCTCGCGCGTCTGTCGGTCGCGCTCGACCTCGCGCGCAAACGCGCGGGCACGGCGGCGGCCGGCGACCTCAACCGCATCGAGCGCGAGGCCAAGCGGCTCAACGAAATGATCGGCCAACTCCTCGCGCTCTCGCGTTGGGAGAGCGACGGCGACCGCCAGCGCGCCGAGACCATCGACCTCGCCGCGCTCGTGCGCGATGTGGGGTCAGACGCGGACTTCGAGGCGCAGGGTCGGAACTGTTCGGTTGTCGTCGAGGAGTGTGACGCGTGCGAGATTAAAGGCACACAGCAGCTCTTGCGAAGCGCCGTCGAGAACATCGTACGCAACGCCGTGCGGTACACGCCCGAGGGGTCGGCGGTGAAGATTTCGCTGCGCTGCCTGCGCGAGAATGGCGCGGGCGAGGCCGTCATCACCGTGAAGGATGAAGGAGCGGGCGTGCCTGAAGAGTCGCTGAAAGAGATTTTCCGCCCCTTCTATCGCATGGACGATTCGCGCACGCGCGAGACGGGCGGGACGGGGCTCGGCCTCGCCATCACGGAGCGCGCCGTACGGCTCCACGGCGGGACGGCCAGAGCCTCTAACATGCCGGGCGGCGGCTTCGCAGTCGAGCTGCGACTCCCCGTTAACGCGGAGTGATCTTGTGTGAAGGGCGGCCGATGTGTATGTGCGGGCCGGTGGCGGTGCCGGGGATGGCCCAGCGGAAGGCCGTGAAGGGAATGCCTGACGCGCGCAGGTACTCCATCAGAGCGCGCCCTTCGGCGCTGTCCGGGCTGACGCCCACGTCCATCGCGTTGTGGTGCGCGTAGCCCCAACGGTCGTGAACGGGCGACTGGCCGAACGAACTGACCGGGAGTTGACGGCCGAAGCTGCGCGAGTAGAACTGCATCACCCCGCCCGCCTCCGAAAGCGACCACACGCGGGCGCCTCCGTAACGAATATAACCTGCCGTCGTCAACAGCCCGCCCGTGGCGCGCGGAGCCGTCTTCGCCTTCGCGAGTGCCTTCGCGGCGGCCTCTTCGGCCTCGGCCTCGACCAGCGTCTCGGCGATCTGCACGTCGGCACTCTTCAACTGCCCCTCGACGCGCGCGACCTTCGCGCGGGCGGTCTCGGCCGCCTGCACGTCCGCGTCAAGCTCGCGCTTCGAGACGAGGCCGGCGTCGTACAGCTCGCGCGACTTGACGACGCGCTCGTCGGCGCGCTTCACGTCCGTCTCGTAGAGCGTGACGAGTTGTTCGAGGCTCGTCTTATAATCCTTCGTCGCCTGCACCAGCTTCGCGCGTAGCTGCGCCAGCTCACTCACGGGCTGAGGTTCGGGTTTACTCTGCGCGGCCTTTCCCTTCTTCGCTCGCGCCGACGAACGTGACTTCTGTCGCGCGCCCGCCCCCGTGACGCCGAGCGAGAGCGCGAGCGTGAGAGTCAGCCCCGCCGTCAACGCTGTGCGCCCGAATCTCATGCCGCCTACTTTATCAAAATTTTTGCCGCGCAGAGCGCAGACTTTTATTGAACGAAGCTCAATCCTAAGCGGTCTCAAGATTGACCAGAAGCGGGAAATGGTCGGAAGCCTCTTTGACTTTGGGGTGCTCCGTCAGCACGCGACATTCGGAGACGCGGTCTTCGTGCGGCTGCGGGAGGAAGGCGAAGTCGAGGCGGACGTGCGGATCCCAGGTGGGGAAGGTGTAGCCGAGTTCTCCGTGGTGAAGTTTGCGGAAGGCGTCGGCGTAGCCCGCGGCGAGGAGGATTTGAATCGTCTGGTAGCGCACGCGGCCGCCGCTCAGCCAGACGAGCGCGCGCAGGCGCGGCGGCAATTTCTGCGCGTCGAGCAGTTCCCCCGGCGCGAGCGTGTTGAAGTCACCGACCATGACGTGGAAGCCCGTACTCCGCGACTCGACCCACGCGAGCAGCGAGCGCAGCTCGCGCATGCGCCGACGCTCCGTCCAGAACGAATGGACGGCGCTCAGGTGTATGCCGAAGACGACGAGGCTCGAGCCCTCAAGCTCCAACTCCATGAAGTGCCGGCGCGAGCCGCGCGGCCTGTGCCACTCGTGGCGCTTGACGGGGGCGCGGCTCAGGTAAGCAATCGAGCGTCCCCTGTGCGCCGCGTGGATTTTGAGCCCCGTCTCTTCCGACAGACGTTCGACGACGCGCGGGTCAGTCGCCTCCTGGAGGACGACGAGGTCGGGGTCGGCGTCGCGGATGACCGCCGCGAGCGGCCCCTCGCGCCCGACCCCGCCGTAGCGCACGTTGTAGCTCAGGAGTTTGAAGGTCACTACTCGCCGACCTTACCGATTAAGGTTAAATACGGCTGACCCATCCAGTCGCCGCGCAACTGCATCACGAAGTCGCGCGTGGCCTGAATGTTGACCGGCCGCTTGACCATCCCGACTAACTTCTCGCGCAGCGGGATGAGATTGGGGGCGATGTCCGGGTCTTTGTCCGAGAGCGGCTTGGTGTGGATGCCCGGCAGGTAAAAGCCGTCGAGGATGTACTCACCCAGAATCTCTGTGCCGACGAGCGTCAGGTCGAGATCGCTCGTGCCCGGCCCGTCGCCGTCGAACGGCGTGCCGTCCTTCCAGCGCTCGCCCGTGACGGCGCTCCCCCGCAGCACGACCGTCGTCTCTGCGGGTATCGCCTGACGCACGACCTCGCAGAACTCCTGAAAGCGCGACTCGTCGCCCCCGAAAGCGAGCTTTACCACGCGCCCGCGCATCTCCGCCTCGCTCAACTGCCCTGATTCGTCGGCCAAACCGAATCCCCCTTGTGAACTTGGACTTAAGTGTTCCGGCTATCCTACCACCGCCGGGCGCCAACGCGACACGGCACCGGCCGGCATGCCGGCAGCGCGGCTCTACGGGGTCGCTGCCGAACCCGCAATAACTTCACATGAACAAGCGAAAGCGGCGCAGGCAACATGCCCGCGCCGCTTTCGCTTGTTCCGTTAACCTCTGCCCCGCGGCTACTCCACGTAAGAGCGCGTCAGCTTGCGGAAGTGGTAGCCCATCGCGGCGAGCGTGACGGCGTGTGGGAAGTTGCGGCGGTGCGAGGTGAGCGTGCGCTTCATGTAGCGCCAGAATTCCATGCGCGCGCCGTCGAGCAGCCCGAGCACGAGGGCGATGCGCGCGAAGGCGGCGAGGTCGCTCGTCAGGCGCGTCTTGCGCGGCTCGGGGCCCTGCGTCAGGTGCGAGAGGCAGTCGAGGGCGCGCTGGTAATATTCAGCGGGGCTGTAGATGGTCGAAAGAATCCGCTTGTACCCCTCGACGAGTTTGCGCGGATCCATGTTCGGGATGAAGTTGAGCGAGCCCTCGGTGTTATTGCCCGAACTCTCCTTGAGCAGACGCCCCTCGCGCTTGAGGCGCCGCCAGAGCTGCGTGTCGGGGAGCGCCGTCAGCAGCCCGACCATCGCCAGCGGGATCGCGCTCTCGCGGATGAAGTTAATTTGGCGGTCGAAGATGTCTTCGGGGTCGCTGTCGAAGCCGACGATGAAGCCGGCCATCACCTCCATCCCGTACGACTGAATCCGGTGCACCGACTCAAGCAAATCCCGGCGCGTGTTCTGCCCCTTCCGCGCCTCCTTCAGACTCTCCTCGACCGGCGTCTCGATGCCGAGGAAGACGCGGCGGAAGTTCGCGCGCCGCATCATCTCAAGGAGATGTTCGTCCTCGGCGAGGTTGACGCTGGCCTCCGTGATGAACGAGAAGGGTCGGCCGTGACGTTCAGACCACTCGATCAGCTCGGGCATGAGCAGCTTGACGTTACGCTTGTTGCCGATGAAGTTGTCGTCCACGATGAAGACGAGCCCGCGCCAGCCCGTCGCGCGCAGCGCGTCGAGTTCGGCCAACATCTGCTCGTTCGTCTTCGTGCGCGGCACGCGCCCGTAAATCTCGATGATGTCGCAGAACTCGCAACTGAACGGGCAGCCGCGCGAATACTGGACGCTCATCGCGCTGTAACGACCCATCTCGGCCAGTTGGAAGTGCGGGACGGGGGTGGAGGTTAGCGCCGGCCGCTCGGCCGCCTGATAGATGCGTTTGGTCTCGCCGCGTTCCAGGTCTTGTAAGAACTCGGGCAGCGTCGCCTCGGATTCGCCGACGAAGATGTGGTCGGCCGCGGGCAGGTGCTCGGCGCTCGTCGAGACGTAAGGGCCGCCGACGACGACGCGTTTGCCCTTAGCCCGGCATCGCTCGACGACGCTCTCCAGCGACTCCTTCTGCACGATCATCGCGCTGGTGAAGACGAGGTCGGCCCACTCTATCTCGGAGTCCTTGAGCTTTTGGACATTCATGTCCACCAGCCGCCGCTCCCACGCGTCGGGCAGCATGGCCGAGACCGTGAGCAGCCCCAACGGCGGGAAGGCCGAGCGCTTACCCTCGAACTTGAGCGCGTGGCGAAAGCTCCAGTAGGTGTCGGGGAATTCCGGGTAGACCAGCAGAACCTTCATCTCGCGTCCTCCTCTGGCGCGGCGGCCCGCGTACGCAAGGCACACCACCTCATCCGACTTCGGGGGAAGCTCGACCCGGGGCTCGGTTAGAGAAACTTTCAGTCGCCGCTGCCACCTGCGTGCGCCGTGACCGCGCCCGACACTTCGGCCGAGCGCTTGCGCGACGCGCGCCATTTCGAGAACCCTTCGCGCGTGAGGGCGGAGATCGTCCGGCGGTTATCGTAGAGCAGCTTCAGCCACGCGCGGCGGGTCATCTGCGGGAAGTAGATGCCGCGGAAGAAGAGCCGCGAGACCAGCATGCTGATGCGGTATTGAAGGTCGTGGCCGCTGATGGCGGCGACGGCCTCGGCGTTGCGCTCGGGGCTGTAGGAAGCCTCCCACGCCCGCCGCGTCTCCTGCCGCGCCTCCTCAATCGTCATCTTCAATGGCGCGTGCGCCATCACGAACGGCGCGAAGTCCAGCCAGTGCTTCGGCCGATCCAGCCGCCCAGCCTTCGCCAGCCGCTCGTACAAAGGCGTCGCCGGAAACGGCGTCAACTGCCCGAACACCGGCAGCCCCGGCGGCCACGACTCGATCTCCCGCACCGTGCGCTCCGCCACCCCCGCCGTGTCGTTGTCCATCCCGAAAATGAACGACGTGATGGCGAAGATGTTCCGCCGCGCGAGCCGCTCCAGCACCGCCCCGTACTCCCCCGGCTTCGAGAAGTTCTTGTTGACATCCGCCATGTTCTGCGGGTCGATCGACTCCATCCCGATGAAGA
>JBEVJD010000067.1:0-29600 GCA_040510435.1 Pyrinomonadaceae bacterium
AGGAGCAGGTGGCCGTGCGGCTCGCGCGCCCGCGCTTCACGGCGGTGCTTCTGAACTGGCTGGCGTTGATGGCGCTGCTGCTCGCAGGCGTGGGCATCTTCGGCGTGACGGCCTACGCGGTCGCGCAGCGCACACGCGAACTGGGTCTGCGCGTCGCGCTCGGGGCGAGGCCGCGCGACATCCTGCTGCTGGTCGTGGGGCACGGCCTGAAGCTGGCCGCGCTCGGCATCCTGCCCGGTCTGCTGGGCGCGCTCGTCATGACGCGCTGGCTGTCGAGCCTGCTCTACGGCGTGTCGGCCACAGACCCGCTGACCTACGCGGGCGTCGCGGTGCTGAGGGCCTGCGTCGCCCTGCTCGCCTGCGTCGTCCCCGCGCGCCGCGCGACGAAGGTCGATCCGATGGTGGCGCTTCGATATGAGTGATGAGTGATGAGTGATGAGTGATGAGTGATAAGTGATAAGTGATGAGAGATGAGTGATGAGTGATGGGAGTCAGCTTGAAGTCCCGGAGGGACGGCATGTTTATAGCCCCGGCGTTCTGAATGAAGTCGAGCCCCGTCAGGGGCGGCATGTGACCTGTCGCTCCTCCGGAGCTTGGCCGGTAATTAAGAACCTTGAGCTATAAACATCCCGCTCCTCCGGAGCGTCATGCGCTCGAACGGATTCTTATCACTCATCACCAGCGAACGGAGTGAGCACAATGAGAACTCTCTGGCAGGACGTGAGGTACGGGGCGCGGGCTCTGTGGAAGAGCCCGGCGTTCACGTTGGTGGCGGTGCTGGCGGTCGCTTTGGGGGTGGGCGCGAACACGGCCATCTTCTCGGTCGTCAACACGGTCTTGCTGCGCGCGCTCCCTTACGAGAACTCGGAGCGGCTGGTGGCGCTCTACACCGGCCGCGACTCGGCCGCGGCGCCGAGCGGGCCGCTCTCGTACCCCGACCTGCTCGACTACCGCGAGCAGACGCGCGCGTTCGAGTACGTCGCGGGCTACCAGGGCGTCGGCACCGTGATGAGCTTGGGCCCGGGCGACGAGCCCGAGCGCGTGCGCGGGACTGAAGTGATGGCCGACCTCTTCCCGGCGCTCGGCGTGCGCGCCGCGCGCGGCCGCGTCTTCACGCGCGAGGAGGACGTGGAGAACGGCCCGCGGGTCATCGTCATCAGCGACGGCCTGTGGCGCCGCCGCTTCGGCTCCGACCCGAACGTCGTCGGGCGCGAGGTGCGGATGGGGCTCTCGGGGCGCGCCGCGACCGTCCTGGGCGTGATGCCGCCCGGCTTCAAGTTCCCGCCCGACGAGACGGAGGCGCTCGACTACTACATCCCCTTCGTCGCGCAGAACTCGGGGCCGGACGCCGCCGCGATGCGCAACCGCGACTCGTACTTCATCCCCGTCGTGGCGAAGCTCAGAGACGGCGCCCACTTCGAGCAGGCCGCGGCCGAAGTCTCGACCGTCGCGGCCCGGCTCGAAGCCGGGCACCCCGAGACGAACACGAACCGGCGCGCGCGGGTCGTGCGGCTGCACGAAGACCTTGTCGGGCGGGTGCGCCCGGCGCTCCTCATCCTGCTGGGCGCGGTCGGGCTGGTGCTTCTGATCGCGTGCGCCAACGTCGCCAACCTCCTGCTCGCGCGCGCCGCCGCCCGAGGCCGCGAGATAGCCGTGCGCACCGCTCTGGGCGCGACGCGGGCGCGCGTGGCGCGGCAGCTTTTGACGGAGAGTCTGCTGCTCTCGCTCGCGGGCGGGGCGGCGGGGCTGCTGCTGGCCGTGTGGGGCGTGGAGGCCATCGTCAAACTGAGCCCGGCGAACGTCCCGCGCCTCGCGGAGAGTTCGATTGACGCGCGCGTCTTCCTCTTCGCGCTCGGCGTCTCGATTCTGACGGGGCTCGTGTTCGGGCTCGCGCCCGCGCTCTCCGCGTCGAAGACCGATTTGGCCGAGTCGCTCAAGGAGGGCGGGCGCGGCGGCTCGGCGGGCGCGCGGCAGGGGCACCTGCGCTCGGTGCTCGTCGTCGTGGAGGTGGCGCTCTCGCTCGTGCTGCTCGTCGGCGCCGGGCTCCTCGTCAAGAGCTTCCGCCAGTTGTTGACGACAGACCCGGGCTACTCGCCCGAGCGCGTGCTCGCCGTCACCGTGGCGCTCAACACGCAGAGGTTCGCCGACGACGACAGCCGCGCCGGCTACTACCGCGAGGCGGTCGCGCGCATCGGCCAACTGCCCGGCGTCGAGGCGGCGGGACTCACGCGCCTGCTGCCGCTCGGGCGCAGCGACATCTTCAACACCTTCCAGATCGCGGGGCGCCCGCCCTTCGCGCCGGGCGAGCGCAACGGCGCGCGCAGCTACACCATCAGCCCCGAATACTTCCGCGTGCTGAGCGTGCCCCTGCGGCGCGGGCGCGCCTTCGCGGAGGCGGACGGCAAGAGCGCGAAGCCCGTCATCATCATCAACGAGGTCTTCGCGCGCCGCCACTTCCCCGAGCAGGAGGCGCTCGGGCAGCACGTCATCCTCGAAGGCCCCAACAACGAGCCGCTGCCGCCGCGCGAGATCGTCGGCGTCGTCGGCAACGTCCGCTTCTCGGCCTTCAACGACGAGGAGCGGCCCGAGTACTACGTCCCGTTCGAGCAGTCGCCTTCGGCCGTCACGCAGGTGGTCGTGCGCGCGCGCGAAGGGGACGCGGCGGCGCTCACCACGTCGGTGCGCGCGGCGCTGAAGGGCGTTGACCCGAACCTGCTCATCTGGCGGACGGAGACGATGGACGAGCTGGTCGGGCAGTGGGTCGCGCCGCAGCGCTTCAACGTCGCGCTGCTCGGGTTCTTCGCGGCGCTGGCGATGCTGCTGGCGGCGGTCGGCATCTACGGCGTGATGAGCTACACGGTGACGCAGCGCCGCCACGAGATCGGCATCCGCATGGCGCTCGGCGCGGGGCGGCGCGACGTGCTGCGCCTCGTCGTCCGTCAGGGGATGCTGCTCACGTTCATCGGGCTCGGGCTCGGCCTCGCGGGCGCGCTCGCGCTGACGCGGCTGATGTCGAGCCTGCTCTACGGCGTCTCGGCCACAGACCCGCTCGTCTTCGCGGCCGTCTCGCTCCTGCTCGCGGCAGTCGCCCTGCTGGCATGTCTAATCCCGGCTCGGCGCGCGACGAAGGTCGATCCGATGGTGGCGTTGAGATACGAGTGACGAGTAATGAGTGATGAGTGATAAGTGATGAGAGATGAGTGATGAGAGATGAGTGATGAGTGATTAAGAGGCGGTTTGGTTTGAGTCCCGGAGGGACGCCATGTTTATAGCATCGGCGTTCTAAACAACCCCGAGCCCCGTCAGGGGCGGCATGCACATGTCGCTCCTCCGGAGCTTGGCGAATAGAGAAAGACCGGGAGCTATAAACATCCCGCTCCTCCGGAGCGGCGAGAAACATCCCGCCCCTCCGGAGCGGCGGGAAACATCTCGCTCCTACAGAGCGGCGACTTCTCAAACGACTTCTTATCACTCATTACTCCCGAAGGAGTGACCTGATGACATTGCTGCAAGACTTACGTTTCTCTGCGCGGCGTTTGTTGAAGAGCCCGGGCTTCACGGTGGTGGCGGTCGTGAGCCTCGCGCTCGGCATCGGCGCGAACACGGCCATCTTCAGTCTCGTCAACACGGTGCTGCTGCGGCCGCTGCCCGTCAACGAGCCGGGACGTTTGGTCTCCGTCTCGGTGCTGGGCAAGGACGACTCGATGCTCGCCTTCTCCTATCCCGCCTACAGGGACTTCCGCGAGCGCAGCGGCGACGTGCTCGCGGGGCTCTTCGCCGAGCGGCTCGCGCCGATGAGCCTCAGCCGCGGCGGCGACAACGAGCGCGTCTGGGGCTACCTCGTAACGGGGAACTACTTCGAAGTGCTCGGCGTCTCGGCCGCGCGCGGGAGGACGTTCACGCCCGAGGAAGACCGCGCGCCACTCTCAAGTCCCGTCGCCGTCCTCAGCCACGCCTGCTGGCAGCGTCGCTTCGGCGGCGACCCCGCCATCGTCGGCCGCGACGTGCAACTCAACGGCCACCCGTTCCGCGTCGTCGGCGTCATGCCCGAGGGCTTCAGTGGCGCCGAGATCGTCTACACGCCCGAGGTCTGGGTGCCGATGACGATGCAGGAGTGGATCGAGCCGGGCAACGCGTGGTTGGAGCGGCGCACGACGCAGAACATCTTCGCCATCGGGCGCCTCAAGGAAGGCGTCACGATGGGGCAGGCCGAGGCCGCGCTCAACCTGCTCGCGGAGCAGTTGGGGCGCGAGTACCCGGACACGAACGAGGGGCAGAAGATTGTGCTCGTCCCGCCGGGCTTCATCGTGCCGCAACTGCGCGGGGCGGTCGTTGGGTTCGCGGCCGTGTTGATGGGGGCGGTCGGGCTGGTGCTGTTGATCGCGTGCACGAACCTCGCCAACCTGCTGCTGGCGCGGGCGTCGGCGCGCGGCAGGGAGATCGCGCTCTGCGTCGCGCTCGGCGCGTCGCGCTGGCGGCTCGTGCGGCAACTGCTCGTGGAGAGTCTGCTGCTCGCGTTGGCGGGCGGGGCGGCGGGGCTGTTGCTGGCCGTGTGGATTCTGAGTTTGGTGGCCGTCTACCGCCCGCCGCTGGACGTGCCCATCTGGATCGAGGCGTCCGTGGACTGGCGCGTGCTCCTCTTCGCGCTCGGCGCGTCGCTCTTGACGACCGCGCTGTTCGGGCTCGCGCCCGCGTTGCAGGCGACGCGCACAGACCTCGTGCCGGCGCTCAAAGACCTCGGCGCGCGCGCGGGGCACGGCCGTTCGCGTTTGCGCTCGTCGCTCGTCGTCGCGCAGGTCACGCTCTCGCTGCTGCTGCTTGTCGCCGCGGGACTGACGCTGCGCGCGCTCACGCGTCTACAGACGACGAGCCCCGGCTTCGAGGTCGAGAACGGGCTCGTCGCCTCCTTCGACCTCGGGCTACAGGGTTATGACGAGCCGCGGGGCCGCGAGTTGCAGCGGCGTCTGGTCGAGCGCGTGCGCGCGTTGCCGGGTGTGCGCGCCGCGTCCCTGACAGACCTCTTCCCTTTGAGCCTGAACTATTCGAGCAGCGACGTGCACATCGAGGGTCGCCCCGGCGCGCGCGGCGCGAACGCGCCCCTCTCGATGGTCGCGTCGGTCGAGCGCGAATACTTCAACGCGATGAGCATCCCCGTCGTCACGGGGCGCGCCTTCTCGGAGCGCGACGCCGAGAGCGCGCCGCGCGTCGTCGTCGTCAACGAGCACTTCGCGCGCCGCTTCTTCCCCGGCGCGGAACCGGCGCGCGAGGCTCTGGGCAAGCGAATCAGCTTCAGGGGAGACGGCGGGCCGTGGAGCGAAATTGTCGGCGTGGCGAAGGACGGGAAGTACTGGACGATAGGAGAGGCGCCGCAACTCTTCGTCTACTCGCCGCTCGCGCAGAGCTATTCATCCTTCGCGACGCTCGTCGTGCGCACGGCGGGCGGCGACCCGCGCGCGCTCGTCCCCGCCCTGAACGCGGAGGTGCGCGCGCTCGACCCCGAACTTCCGCTCTTCGACGTGAAGACAATCGAAGAGCACATGGGCGTGTCGCTCTTCCCGGCGCGCGTGGCGGCGGCGCTCCTCGGAGCCTTCGGGTTGCTGGCGCTGCTGCTGGCGGGCGTGGGCGTCTACGGCGTCGTCTCTTACGCGGCGGCGCAGCGCACGCGCGAGATCGGCATCCGCATGGCGCTCGGCGCGCAGCGGCGCGACGTGTTGAGGCTCGTGGCGGGGCGCGGGATGCTGCTCGTCGCGGCGGGCGTCGCCCTCGGGTTGGCGGGCGCGTTCGCGCTGACGCGCTTCATGGAGGGCCTGCTCTACGGCGTCTCCGCGACCGACCCCGTGACGTTCGCGCTCGTCGTCGCCGTCCTGCTCGCGGTCGCCCTGCTGGCATGTCTAATCCCCGCGCGGCGCGCGACGAAAGTAGACCCGATGGTGGCTCTCAGATACGAGTGATGAGTGATAAGCGATGAGTGATGAGTGATGAGAGGAAAGACACGGGCCTTGTCTTCGTCTTCTCTTATCACTCATCACTCATCACGAGCGAACGGAGTGAGCATATGAGGACTCTGTTGAAGGACGTGAAGTATGCGACGCGGGCTCTGTTGAGGCAGCCGGGGTTCACGTTGGTGGCGGTGTTGACGCTGGCGCTGGGCATCGGCGCGAACACGGCCATCTTCTCGGTCATCGACGCGACGTTGCTGCGGTCGCTGCCTTATCGAGACCCCGGGCGGCTCGTGCACCTCTGGGAGACGAAGCCGAGCCGCGACTTCGAGCGGCGCGAGGCATCGTACCCAGACTTTCTCGACTGGCGCGCGCAGGGCGGCGAGGTCTTCGAGGGGCTGGCCGGATACAGGCCGCAACCCGTGACGCTCGCTGACGCGGGCGAGGCCACGCGCGCGCGCGGCGCGGCGGTGACTTCGAACTTCTTCGAACTGCTCGGCGTGGGCGCCGTCGCGGGGCGCACGTTCGTCGAGGGCGAGGACGGGCTTGAAGCCAGGCGCGTGGCCGTCTTGAGTCACGGCTTCTGGCGGCGGCGCTTCGGCGGCGACGCGGCGGCGGTCGGGCGCGAGGTCACGCTCGACGGGCAAGCCTTCACCGTCGTCGGCGTGCTGCCCGCCGACTTCCACTTCGCGCTGCTCGGCGACACGGAGGTCTGGACGCCGCTCGCGCCGACGCCCGACGCGGCGTCGCGTCGCTACATGCACTGGCTGAAGGTCATCGGCCGGCTCAAAGACGGCGTGAGTCTCGAAGGGGCGCAGGCGCATCTGGCGACCGTCGCCTTGCGCATAGAGCGCGACGACCCGGGCGCGCACGCGGGCGTGGGGCTGCGCGGCGTCGTGCTTCAGGACGAGTTCGTCGGGCCCGTGCGCCCGGTGCTCTTCGTGCTGCTCGGCGCGGTCGGGTTCGTGCTGTTGATTGCGTGCACGAACGTCGCCAACCTTCTGCTCGCGCGCTCGGCCGCGAGGCAGAAGGAGGTCGCCATCCGCTCGGCGCTCGGCGCGTCGCGCTGGCGCGTGGTGCGGCAGTTACTCACCGAGAGCGTGCTGCTTTCACTCGCGGGCGGCGCCGCCGGGCTCGTGCTCGCGCTGTGGGGCGTTGACCTGCTCGTCTCGTTGATACCGGCGGGTCAACTCGCGCAGATGCCTTACCTGCGGAGCCTTTCGCTCAGCCGCGACGTGCTGCTCTTCGCGATGGGGCTCTCGCTTTCGACGGGCGTGCTCTTCGGCCTGACGCCCGCGCTCTCGGCCTCGCGCGCAGACCTGCAAGGCGCGCTGAAGGAGGGGGGCCGCAGCACCGTCTCGCGCGGGAGCCGGCGGCTGCGCGACCTGCTCGTCGTCGCGGAGGTGGCGCTCGCGCTCGTGCTGCTCGTCGGCGCGGGGCTTTTGATGAAGAGCCTCGTCATGATGCTTCAGGTTGACCCCGGCTTCGACACGCGCAACCTCCTGACGATGAGGGTCGCGCTCCCGCCGTCGCGTTACAGCGAGGACGGCACGGCGACGCGCTTCTATGACGAGATGCTGCGGCGCCTCTCGGCGGTGCGGGGCGTGCGCGGCGCGGCGCTGACGAGCAACCTGCCGCTCGCGGGCGACGGCGGGACGGGGACGCCGCAGGTCGTCGGGAGTCCCTTGCCCGCCTCGGAGTTGACCGAGGCGCACCTGCGCACCGTCAGCGCCAACTACTTCGAGGTGATGGGCGTGCCCGTCGTTCGCGGGCGCGCCTTCGCCGAGCGCGACGACGCGGCGGCGCCGACCGTGCTCCTCATCAACAAGACCTTCGCCGAGCGCGTCTTCCCCAACGAGGAGGCCGTCGGCCGCCGCCTCACGTTCAGGTTCACCGGCGAGACGCAGTTCGAGGTCGTCGGCGTCGTCGGCGACGAGAAGGTGACGAGCCTCGACGCGCGCACGACGCCCGTCGTCTACTTCCACTCGCGGCAGGACTCTTACTTCGACTCTGCCGCACTCATCCTGCGCACGGACGTGCCCGACCCGCTGGCCCTGGCCTCCGCCGTGCGCCACGAGGTGCGCGCGCTCGACGCGGAGGTGCCGGTCTACGCCGTGCAGACGCTTGAGCAGATGGTGGCGGGCTCGCGCGCGGCCTTCATGCGTCGCTACCCGGCATACCTGACGGGCGTCTTCGCGTGCGTGGCGCTGCTGCTGGCGCTGGTCGGCATCTACGGCGTCGTCTCCTACGCGGTCGCGCAGCGCACGCACGAGATAGCCGTCCGCGTCGCTTTGGGCGCGCGCACGCGCGACGTGCTGCGGCTCGTGCTCGGCCACGGGCTGCTGCTCGCGCTCGGCGGCATCGCGCTGGGCGCCGCCGGGGCGCTCGCGCTGACGCGCCTCATCTCGGGTCTGCTCTTCGGCGTCTCGGCCGCAGACCCCGCGGTCTACGGCCTCGTCGCGCTGCTGCTCGCCGCCGTGGCCTTACTCGCCTGCCTCGTCCCCGCCAGAAGGGCGACGAAGGTAGACCCGATGGTGGCTTTAAGATACGAGTGATGAGTGATAAGTGATGAGAGGGGGAGCATAGCCTTGTCTTCCTCTTATCACTCATCACCTATCACTTATCACTTGCGAACGGAGTGAGCGATGAGGACTCTGCTTCAGGACTTACGTTTCGGGGTGAGGATGCTTTGGAAGCGGCCGGGGTTCACGGCCGTGGCGCTGGCGGTGCTGGCGCTGGGGATAGGCGCGAACACGGCGATCTTCTCGGTCGTCAACGCGGTGTTGCTGCGGCCGCTGCCGTACCCGGGCGCGGAGCGCGTCGTCGCCTTCGACGGCGCCAACCCCTCGAAGGGCATCAAGGAGAGCAACATGAGCGCGCCCGACTTCGCCGACTGGCGGGAGCAGGCGCGCTCGTTCGAGGCGCTCGCGCTGTACTCGGCGGGCAACGCCAACCTGACCGGCGGCGACGAGCCCGAGCGCGTGACGGCGGCCTCCGTCACGCCCGACTTCTTCCGCGTCATCGGCGTGGGCGCGGCGCGCGGGCGCGCGCTGCTCGCGGAGGACGGCGCGCAGGCGAGCGAGCCCGTCGCCGTCCTCAGTCACGGGCTCTGGGTCAGGCGCTTCGGCGGCGACCCCGCGGCCGTCGGGCGCACGATAGACATGAGCGGGCGCAAGCTTCAGATCGTCGGCGTCATGCCGCCGGGCTTCGACTTCCCGCAGGGCACGGAGGTCTGGGCGCCGCTGCGGCTCGACGTGGCGAAGGAGTCGCGCGACAACCGCAGCTACTCGGTCGTCGGCCGCCTGCGCGAGGGCGTCACGCTCGAAGCGGCGCAGGCCGAGCTGGACGCCGTCTCTTCGCGCCTCGCTGCTGTGTACGCGGTGACGAACGCGGGCTGGGGCGTCGGGCTCGAACCTTTGAAGGATGAGCTGGTCGGGAATCTGAAGACGACCCTCTTCATGCTGCTGGCGGGCGTCGGGCTGCTGCTGCTCATCGCGTGCGCGAACGTGGCGAACCTCCTGCTGGCGCGCGCGTCGGGGCGGCGCAGGGAGGTGGCGCTGCGTCTCGCGCTCGGCGCATCGCGCGGGCGCATCGCGCGGCAGATGTTGACGGAGAGCGTGCTGCTTAGCTTAGCGGGCGGGGCGCTCGGCGCGGGGTTGAGCGTGTGGCTGACCGAACTGCTCGTGGCGCTCGCGCCCCCGGGCACGCCGCGGCTGGCGGAGGCTTCGGCCGACTGGCGCGTGCTCCTCTTCGCCGCGGGCGCGAGCCTCCTGACGGGCGTCGCGTTCGGCCTCGCGCCGGCCTTGCAGGCGTCGCGCTACGACCTCAACGAGACTTTGAAGGAGAGCGGCCGCGGCGTCGCGGGCGGGCGCAGCCGCGTGCGCTCGGCGCTCGTCGTCGCGGAGGTCGCGCTCTCGCTCCTGCTGCTGGCGGGGGCGGGACTGCTCGTCAAGAGCTTCGCGCGGCTGCAAGCCGTCGAGCCGGGCTTCGACACGCAGGGCGTGATGACGATGCGCGTCTCGCTGCCGAGCGCGCGCTACAAGGAGCCGGCGCGCAAGGCCGAGTTCTACGTGAATCTAACGGAGCGCCTGCGGTCGCTGCCCGGCGTCGAGTCGGCGGCCGCCGTCACCGCGCTCCCGCTCAACGGCAGCAACCTCTCGGTGTGGCGCGGCTTCATCCGCGACGGGCGGCCCGAGACGCCGGAGGAGGCCGACAACGCCGCCTACGCGGTCGTCACGCCCGACTACTTCCGCGCGATGCGGATACCCCTGCGCGCGGGGCGTGTCTTCGACGAGCGCGATAACATGGAGTCGGCGAAGGTCGTCGTCGTCAACGAGTCTTTCGCGCGCAAGGCGTTCGCGGGCGAAGACCCCGTGGGCAAGCGCATACACATCTGGCGCGACGAAAAATTCCCGCGCGAGATCGTCGGCGTCGTCGGCGATACGAAGCCGCGGACGCTCGACGCCTCGGGCGCGCTCCAGATGTACGTGCCGCACCGGCAGGACGCGACGTGGGGCGGGCTCTCGCTCGTCGTGCGCGGGCGCGGCGCGGAGGCCGAGTCGCTCGTGCAGGGCGTGCGCGCGGAGGTGCGCGCGCTCGACCGCGAGCTGCCCGTCTACGACGCGAAGACGCTGGGGAAGGTCGTGGCGGACTCGACCGCGTACCGGCGCTTGACGATGTTTCTGATGGCGGGGTTCGCGTGCGCGGCGCTGCTGCTGGCGGGCGTGGGGCTCTACGGGGTGGTCAGCTACTCGGTGGCGCAGCGGACGCACGAGATCGGCGTGCGCCTCGCCCTCGGCGCGCGCGGCCGAGACATCCTCGGCCTCGTCGTCCGGCAGGGGATGCTGCTCACGCTCGCGGGGCTCGGGCTCGGGCTCGCCTGCGCCTTCGCGCTCACGCGACTCATCTCGGGTCTGCTCTACGGGGTGACGGCCACCGACCCGGCGACCTACGTCGTCGTCTCCGTGCTGCTCGCCGCGGTCGCCTTCCTCGCCTGCCTTGTCCCCGCGCGCCGCGCGACGAAGGTCGACCCGATGGTGGCTCTTCGTTACGAGTGACAAGTGATGAGTGATGAGTGATGAGTGATACGTGATAAGTGAGAAGCGATGAGTGATGAGCGATGAGTGATGAGTGATAAGAGGCGGTTTGAAAGTCCCGGAGGGACGGCATGTCTATAGCCACGCGGTTTATTTAACCACGAGCCTCGTCAGGGGCGGCATGTTCACATGTCGCTCCTCCGGAGCTTGGAAGTTGAATGACGGTCGTGAGCTATAAACATCCCGCTCCTACGGAGCTTAGAACTGATAAACCGCTTCTCATCGCACATCACTCATCACTCATCACTCATCACTCATCACTCATCACTTCCTAAGGAGTGAACGATGGAGAGACTGCTTCAGGACTTGCGTTACGGGTTGAGGACGATGCTGAAGAGGCCGGGGCTGACGCTGGTCGCGGTGCTGACGCTGGGCTTGAGCATCGGCATCAACACGGCGGTCTTCAGCGTCGTGTACGCGGCGCTGGTGCGCCCGCTGCCCTTCGCCGAGGCCGAGCGCCTGGTCGTCGCCGCGGCGGAGAATAAGCGCGGCGGCGCGGCCGAGGTGCGCGGCGTCGCGCCCGCCGACTTCGTGGACTGGCGCGCGCAGAGCCGAGCCTTCGAGGGGCTGGCGGCCTACACCGGCGGCGGGCTCACGCTCGACGCGGGCGGGTTGCCGGAGATGCTCTCGGGCGTGCGCGTCTCGGAAGACTTCTTCCCGCTGCTCGGCGTGGCGCCCGCGGTCGGCCGTGCGCTCGCGCCGGAGGAGTTCGCCGGGGGCGCGGCGCGACCCGTCGTGCTGAGCCACGGGCTCTGGCAGCGCCGCTTCGGCGGCGACCCGGGCGTC
Organism: Pyrinomonadaceae bacterium; assembly: GCA_040510435.1. Lineage (GTDB taxonomy): Bacteria > Acidobacteriota > Blastocatellia > Pyrinomonadales > Pyrinomonadaceae > QHXN01. Next base: position 11,822 of record JBEVJD010000067.1, read on the forward strand.
GTCGGAAAACAACTGCCGCTCGTCGGCGGCGGGAGCGCGACCGTGGTCGGCGTGATGCCCGAGCAGTTCAGGTATCCGTCTTACGCGGAGGTCTGGACGCCTCTGCCGAGCCAGTCGGGCGAGCTGCGGCAGCGTTCGAGCCGCTACTTCTCTGTCGTCGGCCGCGTCAGGAATGGTATGACGCGCGCGCAGGCGCAGGAGGAGTTGAGCGGGGTCGCGGGACGCCTTGCGGAGACTTACCCGCAGTCGAACGCCGACTGGGGCGTGCGCCTCATCCCGCTGCGCGAGACTCTGGTCGGGTCGCAGACGCGGACGGCGCTGCTCGTCCTCTTCGGCGCGGTCGGCTTCGTGCTGCTCATCGCGTGCGCGAACGTCACCAACCTCCTGCTCGCGCGCTCGACGGCGCGTTACAAGGAGATGGCGGTGCGCGCGGCCCTCGGCGCGACGCGCTGGCGCGTCGTCCGGCAACTGCTCGCGGAGAGCGTGCTGCTGACGCTCGCGGGTGGGGCTCTGGGCGTGGTGCTGGCGCTGTGGGGCGTGGAAGCTCTGCTCGCGCTCGTGCCCGAGGAGTTGCGGTTCGCACGTCTCGACGAGGCGCGCGTGGACGGCTGGGTGCTGGCGTTCACGGCGGGCGTCTCGTTGTCGGCGGGGCTGCTCGTCGGGCTCCTGCCCGGGCTGAAGGTCTCGAAGCCAGACCTCAACCTCGCGCTCAAGGAGACGGGGCGCGGCGCGTCCTCCGAGGCGCGTGTGAGACGTGCGCGCGGGTTGCTGGTCGTGGCCGAGATCGCCGTGACCCTCGTGCTGCTCGTCGGCGCGGGGCTTTTGCTGCGCAGCTTCCTCCGCCTGCAACAGACCGAGCTGGGCTTCGAGCCGCGCAACCTCCTGACGCTGACCGTGGGCGCGCCGACGCAGTTGTACGGGCAGAACGCGCAGCGCGCCGAGTACTTCCGCAAGATGCAGGAGCGCCTCGCCGCGCTCCCCGGCGTGCAGGGCGCGGCGCTGACTTCGAGCCTCCCGCTCGACTGGGTGCTCAACTTCTCCTACGCGGTCGAGGGGCGCGCCGCGCGCCCCGGCGAAGACCCGCAGGCGGATTATCTTTCGGTCAGCCCGAACTACTTCGAGGTGATGCGTGTCCCCGTCCTGCGCGGGCGCGGCTTCACGGAGCGCGACGCCGAAGGCGGCCCGGCGGTCGCGCTCATCAACGAGACGATGGCGCGGCGCATCTTCCCCGGCGAAGACCCTCTGGGCAAGCGCCTCGTCATAGACTACATGGAGCGGCGCGTGCCGTTGGAGATCATTGGCGTCGTCGCGGACACGAAGCAGAAGGTCGGCGCGGCGGCCAACATCCAGATATACGACTGCTACCTGCAACGCCCGTGGCTGTCGTCCTCCTTGGTCGTACGCACCGACGGCGACCCCGCGGCGCTCGCGCCGTCGGCGCAGAAAGCGGTGCGCGAGGTGGACGCGAGCCGCGCGGCCTCGAACGTGAAGACGATGGAGCAGTTGCTCTCGGCGTCGGTCGCGCAGCCGCGCTTCTACGCGCAGTTGTTGACGGCCTTCGCCTGCGTGGCGCTGCTGCTCGCGGCGGTCGGCGTCTACGGCGTGATGAGCTACACGGTGACGCAGCGCACGCACGAGATCGGCATCCGCATCGCGCTCGGCGCGCGGGGCGGCGACGTAGTCCGCATGGTCGTCCGGCAGGGGATGGCGCTCGCACTGGGCGGGGTCGTGTTGGGACTGGCGGCGGCCTTCGCGCTCACGCGCGTGCTGGCGAGCCTGCTCTACGAAGTCTCCGCGACCGACCCCGGAATATTCGCCTTCGTCGCGCTCCTGCTCACGGCGGTCGCCCTGCTCGCCTGCCTCGTCCCCGCGCGCCGCGCGACGAGGGTCGACCCGATGGTGGCACTTCGGTACGAATGAAAGAAGGGAGTCAGGAGTCGGGAGTCAGGAGTCAGAATGAAGAAGGTTGCAGGCCGTCCGCCGGGATGTGTTGCTTGCAACGCGGCTGTCTGGGTGAGATAGTTTTTCATCAGTCACCAACCGCCGACTTCTGACTTCTGACTTCCGACTTCCGACTTCTTGAGAACTATGCCCCGTGTACTTATCGCAGATGACCAGCCGGCCGTGATCGAGGCGCTGCGCCTCCTTTTGAAGGGCGAGGGCTTCGAGACGCGCGCCGTCGCCTCGCCCGCGGACGCGGCCGAGGCGCTGGCGCGACAGTCGTTCGACGTGGCGCTCATCGACCTCAACTACACGCGCGACACCACCTCGGGGCAGGAGGGCTTAGACCTCCTCGCGCGCCTGCGCGAGCTTGACCCGACGCTCCCCGTCGTCGTCATGACCGCCTGGGGCAGCGTCGAGCTGGCCGTCGAGGCGATGCAGCGCGGCGCGCGCGACTTCGTGCAGAAGCCGTGGGACAACGCGCGGCTCCTGACCATCCTGAGCACGCACACGGAGCTGGCGCGCGCGCTCCGCAAGGGCGAGCGGCTCGAAGCCGAGAACAAGATGCTGCGCGAGGACGGCGGGAACGGGGAGAAGCCGCTCCTCATCGCCGAGTCCGAGACGATGCAGCCCGTCCTCGAACTCGTGCGCCACGTCGGCCCGTCGGACGCCAACGTCCTCATCACCGGCGAGAACGGCACGGGCAAGGAGGTCGTCGCGCGCACGCTCCACGCCCTGAGCCTGCGCGCCTCGAAGCCGATGGTCGCCGTCAACGCCGGGGCGCTCGCCGAAGGGACTTTCGAGTCGGAGCTGTTCGGCCACGTCCGCGGCGCCTACACCGACGCCAAGACCGACCGCGTCGGGCGCTTCGAGCTGGCCGACGGCGGCACGCTCTTCCTCGACGAGATCGCCAACGTCCCCGTCAACCTGCAAACCAAGTTACTGCGCGTCCTTGAGACCGGCGAGTTCGAGCGCGTCGGCTCTTCGCAGACGCGGCGCGTGGACGTGCGCGTCCTCTCGGCGACGAACGCGAACCTCAAGGACGAGGCCGCCTCGGGTCGCTTCCGGCAAGACCTCTTCTTCCGACTCAACACGGTCGAGATACATCTGCCCCCCCTGCGCGAGCGCCCCGAAGACATCGCGGCGCTGGCCGAGCACTTCCTCGGCCGCCACGCGCACCGCTACCGCAAGCCCCTGCGCGGCTTCGACCCGGCGGCGCTCGAAGTCATGCGCGCCTACTCCTGGCCCGGCAACGTCCGCGAGCTCGACCACGTCGTCCAGCGCGCCGTGCTCCTCGCGCGCACCGAGGAGGTGCGGACGGCCGACCTCGGGCTCCAGACCGCCTCCGGCGGCGGCGAGCGCCGCCTCGAAGAGATGAGCCTCGAAGAGGTCGAGCGCCTCCTCATCCAGAAGGCGCTCCGCCGCTTCGGCGGCAACGTCAGCCAGGCGGCCGAAGCCCTCGGCCTCAGCCGCAGCGCCCTCTACCGCCGCATGCAGAAGTACGAAATCTGACCGCGCCGCCCCGCCGAGGTTGTCCTCCCGGCCCCCACGCGACGATAATGCGCGGGACGCTCGCGCCGGGGTGCTTCCGGCGCACCCCCTTACTCCCGAACAGCCAACGGAGGACACGCATGAACTTCCCCCTCGACCTTTCGTTCAAGAAGATCGCGCTGAGCCCGCAGGTCAAGGTCAGCGACGCGTCGGGCCAGGTCGTGCTCTACACGAAGCAGAAGGCGTTCAAGCTCAAGGAGGCCGTGACCGTCTTCGCCGACGTGGAGCAGACGCGGCCGCTCTACACCATCAAGGCCGACCGCGTGCTCGACTTCAACGCGAAGTACAACATCGCGGACGCGGCGGGCAATAGCATCGGGGCGATTGCGCGCAAGGGGCGGAAGTCGCTGTGGCGCGCGCAGTACGAGGTGATGAACGGCGGCGGGGCGCCGCTGACCATCCGCGAGGAGAACGGCTGGGTGAAGGTCGGCGACGCGCTGTTGGGCGAGATACCCGTCGTCGGCATCTTCTCGGGCTACCTCTTCAACCCGACCTACCTCATCACGGACGCTGCGGGCGCGCCGCTGATGCGCCTGTCGAAACAGCCGGCCTTCTTCGAGGGACGTTTCCGCATCGAGAAGCTGGCCGAGATGAGCCCGCAGGACGAGACGCGCGCCGTCCTCAGTTTCCTGATGATGGTGTTGCTCGAACGCAGGCGCGGTTAAAGGCCGCGGCGGGCTTTGAGGGATGAAGTCTGAGGAGCAAGTCTCGGGGCAGTTGGGCGCCGCCGCGGTCGGCGCGGCCCCGCCGCGCCCTCCGGCGCCCCGCGCCGAGCCCCGCACGCCCCACGACACTTCGCACACGCCTTCGGACTCCGCGCACGCGCCGGACGACTCGTCCCCGCCCGCGCGGGTCGAAGCGTCGCCGCCGGAGGCGACTTCGTCGAAGCCTTCGCACGCCCCTCCGCGCCACCCGGACGAGCGCCAGCACGGGCGGCGCGAGCCGATGGCGCACGAGCGGCGCGTGCTGTTGATGGCGTTGGCGGCGGGCGCGCCGGGGGTCGTCGTGTCGCTCGTGCTGCTGTGGGCGGGCGGGTACACGCCGAAGGTCGTGTGGACGCTGGGGGCTCTGGTCGTCTGCTTCTGGCTCGGGTTCTCGTTCGCGGTGCAGGGGCGCGTCGTGCGCCCGTTGCAGACGGTGTCGAACCTTCTGGCCGCTTTGCGCGAGGGCGACTACAGCTTCCGCGCGCGCGGCGGGCGCGGGCCGGACGCTTTGAGCGAGGTCATCCGCGAGATCAACGCGCTCGGCGAGACCATGCGCGAGCAGCGCATCGGCGCGCTCGAAGCGACGGCGCTGCTGCGCACGGTGATGTCCGAGATTGATGTGGCCGTCTTCGCCTTCGACCCCGAGCGGCGGCTGCGCCTCGTCAACCGCGCGGGCGAGCGCCTGCTCGCCAGACCCGAGGAGCGCGCCGCCGGCCGCACCGCCGAAGATTTGGGACTCGAAGACGTTTTGCGACTGCGTGAGACGGACGCGCCCCGCACGCTCACGAAAGCCTTCCCCGGTGACGGCGGGCAGATGCGCCGCTGGGGCGTGCGCCGCAGCACCTTCCGCGAGCGCGGCGTCCCGCACCAACTGCTCGTCATCGGCGACCTGAGCCGCCCGCTGCGCGAAGAGGAGTTGAAGGCTTGGCAGCGCATCGTGCGCGTGCTCGGCCACGAGCTGAACAACTCGCTCGCGCCGATCAAGTCCATCGCGGGCAGCGTCTCCAGCCTGCTCGCGCGCGAGCCTCTGCCCGAGGACTGGCGCGAGGACGTGCGGAGCGGCCTGGACGTAGTCTCGGCTCGCGCGGAGAGTCTGAGTCGCTTCATGGAGTCGTACGCGCGGCTCGCGCGTCTGCCGCCGCCGAAGCTCGCGCTCGTCGAGCTGGGCACGGTGGTGCGGCGCGTGGCGGGCTTAGAGACACGCACGCGCGTCTCCGTCCTGCCGGGGCCGGAGCTGACCGTGCGCGCCGACGCCGACCAGCTCGAACAGCTCCTCATCAACCTCGTGCGCAACGCGGCCGACGCTTCGCTGGTGACGGGCGGGGGCGTGCGCGTCGGGTGGCGCGCCACGTCGAACGGGCACGTCGAAATCTGGGTTGAGGACGAAGGGCTGGGGCTGGCGAACACTTCGAACCTGTTCGTGCCGTTCTTCACGACGAAGCCGGGCGGGTCTGGAATCGGGCTCGTGCTCTCGCGCCAGATCGCGGAGGCGCACGGCGGGGCCTTGACGCTTGAGAACCGCCGGGACGGGACGGGCTGCGCGGCGCGGCTGCGGCTCCCGGCGTGAATCCCGCTTTTGGGACGAGCCCGTCCCGCAAGTGGGCAAGGGGCGCCCGCGGGCTCTCCGATTATGGGAAATATTCGCTCTTTCCGAAGTGGCACGCGGTTTCCTTCACCGTCGGGTATCGGAATGGGAGTTCCGCGCCACTCGGGAGTCTGGTGAGGGTTTGGATCGTTCCCCCGCCGGACTCCCGAGTGAAATTTAGAGACCCTGCGGGGTCTTCAAAGAGGCCAACAGATGATTGAACTGAGAAACGTCGAGAAGTTTTACGAGACGGGCGCGGGGCGGACGTACGTCCTGCGGCGCGTGGACGTGGACGTGCGCGAGGGCGAGTTCGTCTCGATCATGGGGCCGTCGGGCTCGGGGAAGACGACGCTGCTCTCCATCATCGGCTTCCTCGACAGCGCGTGGGGCGGCGAGTACCACTTCATGGGGCAGGCCGTCCACAAGATGAACCACAAGCAGCGCGCCGAACTGCACAAGCGCCACGTCGGCTTTGTCTTCCAGAGCTACCACCTCATCGACGGCCTGACCGTCAGGGAGAACATCGAGGTGCCGCTCTCCTACCGCGACGTGAAGCGCTCGGAGTCGCAGGCCATCGTCGCCGACACGCTCGACCAGTTCCAGATCGTCGGCAAGAAAGACCTCTTCCCCAACCAGCTCTCGGGCGGCCAGCAGCAGCTCGTCGCCGTCGCGCGCGCCGTCGTCCACGGGCCCAAGCTCATCCTCGCCGACGAGCCGACGGGTAACCTCCATTCGAGCCAGGGGCGCGAGATCATGGAGCTGTTCAAGCGCCTCAACGCCGCGGGCACGACCATCATCCAGGTCACGCACTCCGAGGTGAACGCCGGCTACGGCGACCGCGTCATCGAACTCGCCGACGGCTGGGTCGTCAAAGAGGAGCGGGGGCAGACGGCCGGCTGAGCGCGCAGAGACATCAATCGGATTGACGAGGGGTCGCCGGGAGTCAACTTCCGGCGACCCCTCCTTCATGTTCGTCGCCGCCTCACTCTTGTCACATTTCGTACACATACGCGTGATGGCCACCGTCTATCAGTAAACTGCGACCCTGCCGGCGCGGGGCGTGACCCCTGATGAGGAAACAGAAGGTTCTAGTAGTCGAAGACGACCCGGCGCTGCTGCACGACCACGCGGCCATGCTCGCGGGCGAGGGTTATCAGGTGACCGAGGCGTCCACGTGCGCCGACGCCCTGCGACTCGCACACGCCCAAAGTCCAGACCTCATCCTGCTCGACGCGACGCTGCCGGACGGCGACAGCGTCGGCATCTGCCAGAAGATAAAAGCCCACGAGGGACTGCGCGACACGTTCGTCGTGATGCTCTCGGGGCTGGACACGACGGCCGAGAATCAGGCCGAGGCGCTCAACGCGGGCGCCGACGGCTACCTCCCCAAGCCCATCAAGTCGGTCGCGCTCAAGGCGGCCGTGCTCGCCTTCCTGCGCATCCGCCAGAACGAAGAAGACCTGCGCGCGAGCGAGCGCCGCTACCGCGAGCAGGCCGAGGAGCTGCGACAGGCCAACCGCCGCCTCGAAGAGTACAACCGCCTCAAGGCCGAGTTCGTCGCCAACATGTCGCACGAGCTGCGCACGCCGCTGACGGCCATCATCGGCTTCGCGCAGCTCGCGCAGCTCACTTCGGGGCGCGACGGCGAGATGCCGAAGCGTTTGGCCGACGCCTTCGAGCGCATCCTGCGCAACGGCCAACACCTGCTCGCGCTCATCAACGACGTGCTCGACGTGTCGAAGATCGAGGCCGGGCGGATGAAGATTCACCGCGAGCACATCGACGTGGTCGAAGTGGTGCAGGGCGCCTTCACCGAGCTTCAGTCGCTCGCCGAGCGCAAGGGGCTCGAATACCGCCTGCGCGTCCCCGACCGCCTGCCGCTCGCCTACACAGACCCGCTGCGCGTCAGGCAGGTCGTCATCAACCTGCTCTCGAACGCCGCGAAGTTCACCGCGCGCGGGCGCGTCGAGGCGGAGCTCACCGCGCACGGGGACGCGCACTTTCGCATCGTCGTCAGGGACACCGGCATCGGCATCGAGACCCAGTCGCTCCCCATCATCTTCGAGCGCTTCCGGCAGGTGGACGGCTCGATGACGCGCTCGGCCTCGGGCGTCGGGCTCGGGCTCTCCATCGTCCGGCAGATCGTAGACCTGCTCGGCGGCGAGATCGAGGTCACGTCGAATGTGGGCGAGGGCTCGACCTTCACGGCCACGCTGCCGCTCTCCGCGCCCGGCCCGGACGCGGGCGAGGCGCGGGAACGCGCCGAGGAGCCGCAGTTCGCCGCGGGCGCCCCGTCGCACGGCGCGGAGCGCGCGGGCGGGCCGGGCGCGCAGGACTTTGAGGACGACGACGGCCGCCCGCTGGTCGTCGTCATCGAGGACGACGAGGACGCGGCGGCGCTCCTCTCGGAGACGCTCGGGCGCTCGGGCTACCGCGTGCTGACCGCGCCGAGCGGGGCCGAGGGGTTGAGGCTCGCGCGCGAGCACGACCCCGTCGCCGTCACGCTCGACGTGATGATGCCCGAGATGGACGGCTGGCGCGTGCTCCAGGCGATGCGCGCCGAGCGGAGCCTCGCCAGCATCCCTGTCATCGTCTGCTCCATCGTGGACAATCGCCCGCTCGGCTACAGCCTCGGCGCGTCCGACTACATCCTGAAGCCGGTTGACCCGCAGACGCTCACAGACACGCTCGACCGCGTGAGCGTGCGCGACACGCACGACGGCGGCGAGGGCGACGGCTACGTGCTCGTCGTGGACGACGAGCACGGCGTGCGCGAGCTGCTGACGACGGCGCTCAGGCAGGCGGGTTTCAGCGCGCGCAGCGCGCCGTCGGGCGAGACGGCCTTAAAGATGGTCGCGCAGCAGCGGCCGCGCGCCGTACTCTGCGACCTGATGATGCCGAACGGGATGAGCGGCTTCGAGCTGATCGCGCGCCTGCGCTCCGACCCGCGCACGTCCTCCGTGCCCGTCCTCGTCGTGACGGGCCGGGACATCACGGCCGACGACCGCCGGCTGATTTCGGGCGAGATCGCCGAGGTCATACGCAAGGGCGAGCTTCTGCTCTCGGACGTGGCCTCGCGGCTGCGCGACACGCTGGAAGAACTAGGGGTGGAGCCTACGGATGGCGAAGATTCTGTTCGTTGAGGACGAGCCGGACATCCGCGACCTCGTCCGCCTGGCGCTCGAAGACGAGCACGGCGTGACGCTGGCCGAGACGGCCGAGGAGGGTCTGTGTCGCGCGGCCGAAGAGGCGCCCGACCTCATCCTCATGGACATCTCTCTGGGCGGCGCCTTCGACGGCCTCGAAGCGACCCGGCGGCTGCGCGCCGACCCGCGCTTCGACGCCACGCCCATCATCGCCCTCACCGCCCACGCCATGCCCGGCGACCGCGAGCGCGTCCTCTCGGCCGGCTGCGACGAGCACTGGCCCAAACCCATCATCGACCTCCTCGCCTTCCGCGACATGATCGCCCGCGTCGCTGCGGAAGGGAGGAATAGTAGTCAGTAGACGGTAGTCAGTAGTCAGTAGAGAAGCAGAGGCGGCGCGTCTCAACCTCCGGGCCGAGCGCGCCGCTTTGTCTTTCTACTGCCTACTGTCTACTGCTCTCCTATTCCATCCACTTGGCCGGGGGCTTCTTCTCTTCGGGGGCGGTGGGGCCGGGTTCCCAGAGTTTGACGGTGGAGTCGTAGCTGGCGGTGAGGAGGAGCAGGCCGCGGGGGGCGAACTTGACCTCGTTGATCTCTTCGCGGTGCGCTTCGAACTTGGAGAGGAGGCGGCCGGTGCGCGCGTCGTGGATGCGGACGACGCCGCCTCCGCCGGCCTCGGCCAGCATGCGGCCGTCGGGCGAGAACTCGATTTCGTAGACCATCTCGGGCTGGCGCAGCTCGCGCACCTTCCGCCCCGTGCCCGTGTCCCAGATGATGAGCTTGTGGTCGCGCCCGCCGCTCGCGAGCGTCGCGCCGCCGGGCGCGAAGGCGACGGAGGTCACCCAGTCGCCGTGCGCCGCCAGCGTGTGCAGCGGCTCGCCCGTCCCAACGTCCCAGAGCCGCACGGTGCTGTCGTGCTCGGCGCTGGCGCTGGCGAGCCGCCGGCCGTCGGGCGTGAAGGCGAGCGCCGTGACGGCGTCGTCGTGCCCCGCGAGCGAGCGCAGGAGCCGCCCCGTCCCAACGTCCCAGATGCGTATGACGCGGTCGCGCCCGCCGCTGGCGAGCAGGCGGCCGTCGGGCGAGAAGACGACCTCGAAGACGCCGTCCTCCTGCGGCGCGAAGGTGCGGCGCGGCCGGAGCGTGCGCGCGTCGCGGAGCTGTATCTTCGAGTCCTCGCTGTTGTCGGTGCACGAGGCGAGCAGCAGCCCGTCGGGCGAGACGGCCACGTCGCTGACGGTGCCGCCCGGCCCCTGCGCGCTCCGCAACATCCGCCCCGTCCCCGTCTCCCACACGCGTAGCAGCCCGTCGTCGCCCGCCGTCACCACGCGCGAGCCTTCGGGGAAGAAGGCGGCCGAGTAGACCGCGCCCTTGTGCCCCTCCAGCGTGCGACTGAGCTTCCAGCTCCCGGCCTCGGGCTCGGCCTTTTGCCCCGGGGCGGGCGGGGTTTTGCGGGCGGGGGGCGACAGGAGGGGGGGCCGTTTGCCGGGGCCGCCCTGCGCGCGCGCGCCGGCATACGCGGCGGTGAGGGACAGGGACGCCGTCAGCGCGAGGGCGAGGTGGCGAAAGGGGTTAAGGCTCATCTTCTCCTCCGGTCGCACGTTAGCACCGCGCGCACGGGCGAGACAAGAGAGCGGCGGCGCGGCAGCGGCTAAAAAAAAAATCGTCCGGGGCGCAAAAAACGTTATCCCGCCGCGTTCGTTTTTTACGCGTTACCAGTCGGAGGCGGAAATTACAAACGCCGAAGACCGGAGGTCGAAGACGATGGAGCAGACGAAACGGATAAAGGTCATCAAGGGCGGGCGCGCGGCGCGCGAGGCGCAGACCGCGAGTGCCACTCCCGCAAGCGTCAAGTCGGCGGCCGCGGCCGTCCGCGAGGTCAAAGACGTGGTCTCCGACTGGGTGCGCGACCACCGGCAGCGCTCCGACGAGTTCCGCCGGAACTACTCGACGCTCCTGGGCGAGGTCGGCTTCAAGACGCCGAGCTACGGCGGGCGCGCGGCATGAGGGCCGGGCGGGGCGGGGAAGAGTTTTAAGTCAGGCGCCCGCGGCCGTGGTGCCGGGGCGAGTGGGGGGTGAGTGAGATGTTGAGCGTATTTGAGATCGGGGCGGTCATCCTGTTGTCGGGCGTCGCGCTGACGTTCGCGTCCGAGGGCTTCGCCTTCGCCGTGTCGCGCGTGATGGAGGCGGCCTTCGACCGCGTCGAGTACCGGCTCGCGCTGCGCGCGCGCACCCGCGCCGAACGCCTCAAGTCGCGTCGCCGCGAAGAGCGCCGCCGCGCCACCCGCGCCCGCGCCGAAGGCTTCGCGACGGAAGCCGCGTACTCGCACGCCGGATGAGAGCGAAGAACAAGTAGACAGTAGACAGTAGTCAGTAGCCAGTAGAAAAAACGGGCGGCGCGTCTCAGTCTTTAGGACGAGCGCGCCGTCTCTGCTTTTCTACTGACTACTGTCTGCTGCTCAGGCCGCGAAGTGGCGGAGGAGTTCGTTGAAGCGCGGGTCGGGGCGGAGGTTGTCGAGGCGCGGGTCGACGCGCAGGTAGGTGAGGCCGACCGAGTGCTCCTCTTCGGCGCGCGCGAGCCACGCGAAGGCCGCGTCCGCGTCGCCGAGCAGGGCGTTGATAACGGCGATCTCGTAGGCCGTCACCCACTGGCGCTCGCGGTTGGCGATGAGCTCGTCGAGGACGGCGCGCGCCTCCTCGGGCTGGCCGCACGAGGCGAGCACGTGCGCCTGCTTGGCGCGCGTCGTCGGCGTGTCGCCCGCGAAGGCGCGCTCCTGCTCGAAGATGGCCATCGCGTCGTCGCACATCCCGCGCACCTCGTACGTCCAGCGCAGCATGATGTGCGCCGAGATGGAGCCGGGGTCGAGTTCGAGCGCCTCGCGGCAAGCCTCCTCGGCCTCCTCCAGACGGCGCGCGTTGAGGAGGATGTTGGCGACGGCCGTCGCGACGACGGGCGAGCGCGGCGCGATCTCGCGCGCCTTCCTGATCTCCGAGACGGCCTCGTCGTGCCGCCCCATCGCCGAGAGGTTGAAGGCGTGCCAGCGGCGCGCGACCGCGTTGTCGTGGTTCAGCTCGATGGCGCGGCGCAGCTCCCGCTCGGCGGCGGCGAAGTCGCGCTCGTAGTTGAAGAGGACGAAGCCGAGCGAGGCGTGCGCCTCCGAACAGGTCTCGTCGGCCTCGACGGCGCGCAGCGCCGACTGCTTCGCGCTCGCCCACGCGCCCGCGGGCGGCGGCTCGACGTACCAGTTCAAAAGAGAATAAGAGTCGGCCATCTCCGCCCACGCGAGCGCGTACCCGGGGTCGAGCTGCACGGCGCGCTCGAAGCGCTCGACGGCCTGCCGGAGTCCCTCGGCCGTGCGGCGCGTGACGAAGTAGCGGCCGGCCTTGTAGAGCTTGCGCGCCTCGTCCTCGTCGCCGCGCGAGGAGTGGAGCGCGCCGGACTCGACCGCCTGCCGACCCGAGGGCGTTGAGTCGCGCCCCGGCCCGGCCGCGCCGCCGCCCGTGTTGACGGGGCGCGAGCCGATGGCGGCCGCGGGCCCCCGGACGGACGCGGCCGGGCGCGAGGCGGCGGGGTTCTTCGTCCGCACGAGCAGGTCTCGGAAGCGCGCGTGCCCGCGCAGCGGGTCGAGCTGCGGCTCGGTGCCGAGCCAGACGATCCAGGGGTCTTGCACCTCGACCGCCTCTTCGAGCAGGTCGAGCGCGGGCGCCGTCTCGCCGAGTTGTATGTGCACGAGCGCGCGGTGGTAGGGCGTGACGAAGTGACCCTCCTCGTCGCGCGCGCGCATCTGTGAGAGCAGCGCGCGCGCCTCTTCGGCCCGCCCCGCGGCGGCGTAGGCGACGGCGAGCCCTGCCGAGAGCATCGGGATGTCGCCCAACAGCTCAAGGGCGCGGCGCGCCTCCGTGACTGCCTCGTCGGCGGCGCCCGCGCGCAGCATGTTCCAGCACAGGACGAGACGCGCCGAGCCGTAGCGCGGCTCGCTCTGGAGGAGCCGGCGCGCCTCGTCGGCCGACTCCTCGAAGCGCCGCGCCTGGTAGAGGCACCACGCGAGGAAGTAGAAGTTGAAGGGGTTAAGCGGGTCGAGCTCGCAGGCGCGGCGCGCCTCGGCGATTGACTCGTCGAAGCGCGACTCCATCGCGAGCTGGCAGGCGTAGTGCGCGTGCGACTGCGTGTAGTTCGGGTTCAGCGCGATGGCGCGGCGGAAGTGCACCTCGGCCATCTGCCACTGCGACGGGTGCGTGAGCAGCGCGAGGCCGAGCGCGGTGTGCGCCTCGGCCAGAGAGTCGTCCAGTTCGATGGCGCGCTGCGCCGACTCGCGCCCGACGGCGAGCTGTTCGGCCGGGGGCGCGAGGCCGTAGACGGCGAGCCAGCAGTGGTACTCGGCAATGCCCGAGTGCGCGGCGGCGAAGCGCGGGTCGAGCGAGACGGCGCGGCGGTAACAGGCGTAAGACTTGGCGAAGCCGTCGGCGCTCATCGTGTACCAGTGATAGCGGCCGCGCATGTAAGCCTCGTACGCCTCGGCGTCGTCGGTGCCGCGCTTCTGGAGCTGCCGCCGCTCGTCGCCCGAGAGGTGCGGCAAGAGCGCCGCCGCGACCTGCTCCGAGACGATGTCTTCGACCTGGAGCACGTCCGTGTACTCTTCGTCGAAGCGCCCGGCCCACTTCGTCGCGCCCTCGGCAACGTCGAGGAGTTGGGCCGTCACCCTCAACGTCTGACCCGCGCGGCGGATGGTTCCGTCCACGACGAAGTCAACGCCCAGCTCGCGCCCCGCGGCCAGTGGGTCTGAGCCCGCGCCCTGATAGCGCAGCACGCTCGATGTCGGGCGGATAATGAAGCGGTGGACGTTCGACAGTCGCGTCACGAGCGCGTCGGCCAGCCCCACCCCGAGGTACTCGTCGCCCGTCCCCTCCACGCCCGGCGCGGAGATGACCTTGAGCGGGAGGACGGCGAGCGACTTCTGCCCCGTGGGCGGCTCGGACAGGTGCCCCGGCGCGGGCTGCGCGGCGACCGGGTTGTGCGTCGCGAGCAGCACCTCGCGGAAGCGCGGCAGTCCGCGCACGGGGTCGAACAGAGGGTCTACGCCGAGCCACGCGAGCCGCGCGTCAACGATCTCGACGGCGCGCCGCAGCTCCTGAAGCGAGCGCTCCGTGTCGCCGAGCTGGCAGTGCGCGAGCGCGAGCATGTAGGGCGAGACGTAGCGCGACTCGCCGAGTCGCTCGACATCTTCGAGCAGCGCGCGCGCCTCTCGGTGGCGGCCGGCGTGCGCGTTCAGCGCGGCGAGGAAGCAGAGTGAGTAGGGGCTGCGCCCGAGCAGGCTCACCGCCTTCTCGCACGTCTCGACGGCCTCCTCGTGGCGCCCCTTCTGCGCGAGCGAGAGGCTCATCAGGAGGTGGCCGAGGCCGTAGTCGGGCTCGGTCGAGATGAGCACGCGCGCCGAGGCGATGGCCTCGTCGAAGCGGCGCGCGTGGTAGAGGTTCCAGTTGAGCGTGTGGCGGACGAGTGGCGTGAGCGGCGCGATCTCAAGCGCGCGGCGCGCAATCGTCAGGGCCTCCTCGAAGCGCCCCTCCATGCCGAGGAAGAAGGAGAGCCAGAGGCGCCCCGTCACATAGTTCGGGTTCAGCTCCTGCGCGCGCCGCAGGTGTCGCTCGCCCTCCTCCCAGTCGAGGTCGTGCGTGAGCGTGGCGAAGCCGAGCGCGGCCCAGCCCTCGGCCAGGGAAGAGTCTAGGCCGACGGACTTGCGCGCCGCTTCGAGCGCGGCGGCCGACGTTTCCGAGAAGGGCAGGATGGCGTAGACGCCGAGCACGTTGTAGTAGTCGCTGATGCCGGCGTAGGCGAGCGCGTAGTCGGGGTCGAGCGAGACGGCGCGGCTGTAGTGGACGAGCGCGCGCGCGAAGCCCTCCTCGTTGAAGGTGTTCCAGTGATAGCGCCCGCGCATGTACTCTTCGTAGGCGCTGGCGTTCTCCGTCCCGCGCTTCTGCAAGCGCAGGCGCTCGCCGCCCGTGAGCTGCGGGACGAGCGCCTCGGCCACCTGCTCGGAGATGGAGTCTTCGAGTTGGAGCACGTCGGCCGTCTCCTCGTCGAACTGCCCGGCCCAGACGGCCGAGCCCTCGCGCACGTCGAGGAGCTGCATCGTCACGCGTAGGGTCTGACCCGCGCGGCGCACGCGCCCTTCGAGCACGTAGGCCACGCCCAGCTCTCTGCCGGCCGCGAGCGGGTCGGCGTCCTGCCCTCGGTAGCGCAGCACGCTCGACGTGGGGCGCAGCGTGAAGCGGCGCAAGGAGCCGAGGCGCGTGATGAGCGCGTCGGCCAGGCCCACCCCGAGGTATTCGCCGCCCGCTTCGAGCCCGCCCGTCGATTCGTGAACTTTGAGCGGCAGGACGGCGAGCGAGGTCTCGTCTTGCAGCACGCGGCGGTCGTCGCGCGCCGACTCCTTGCGCGCGGCGCCCGCGGGGTAGAAGGGCGGCGCGGAGACGGGGCGCCCCTCGACGTAGCGCGCGATGTCTTCGCGCATCTCGTCGGCCGTGCGGTAGCGCTGCGCGGGCTCCTTCCGCAGCGCCTTCATCACGACGTTGTCGAGGTCGCCGGCCAGCTCGCGCCTCAAGGTCTCGACCGTCGCGCCGCGGCACCAGTAGAGGTAGCCGAGCGTGTCCGACTCGTCGGCGCGGCGCTCGCTCACGGGGTTCGCGGGCAGGAGGTCTTCGGGGCTCGTGATGCGCACACTCGGGTGCGGCGGCTCCTCCTCGCAGATGACGCGCGCCATGTCGTGCGGCGAGCGGTTGCGCAGGCGGTAGGGGCGGTGTCCCGTCAGCAACTCGTAGAGCAGCACGCCCAAAGAGTAAACGTCGGTCGCGGGCGAGACGGGCTCGCCCCTCACCTGCTCGGGCGCGGCGTACTCGGGCGTCATCAGGCGCATCGCCGTCGCCGTCGGGTCGAGCGTGATCTCTCCGGCGAACTCGGGGTTTAAAAGTTTGGCGATGCCGAAGTCTAAAAGTTTGGGCACGCCGCCCGGCGTGACCATGATGTTCGAGGGCTTGATGTCGCGGTGGATGACGAGCTTCTGGTGCGCGTAGTTGACCGCGTCGCAGACCATCGAGAAGAGGCGCAGGCGCTCCGCCACGGTCAACTGCCGCTCGTCGCAGTAGCGGTAGACGGGCAGCCCCTCGATGTACTCCATCACGAAGTAGGGCAGACCGTCGGCGGTCGTCCCGCCGTCTAAGAGGCGCGCGATGTAGGGGTGGTCGAGCGTGGCGAGAATCTGCCGCTCGTTGCGGAAGCGGCGGAGGATGAAGTCGGTGTCCATCCCGCGCTTGATGAGCTTGACGGCGACGCGCTGCCGAAACTCGCCGTCGGCGCGGAACGCCTCGTAGACGGCGCCCATCCCGCCGCGGCCGACCTCCCGCGAGAGGATGTAGACGCCGATGCGGCGGCCGATGGACGGGTCGACGATGTCGAGCGGGCCGGTGGTCGCCGCGGTGGCGTAGGGGTCTGAGGGGTGGAGCGGCGGGGTCGCGCTGAGCGCGGGCTCCTCGATGAAGTCGCCGGCCGACTCGTACTGGTTGACGAGCGCGACGACCTGCTCGAAGAGCGTCGAGTCGCCCGCGGACGCCTGCCGGATGTAGCGCGGGCGCTCCGACGGCGGCAGGTCTACGGCCGTCTGGAACAACTCCTCAATCTGCTGCCAGCGCTCGGGGGTCATCGGGATTTGGTGAATGGCAAATGGCGAACGGCGAAATGAAAAAGGTCGATTGTCTTCGCTAGATGGCGAACGGCGTTTGAGAGTTGCACGGCGCGTGAGGCGGGTCAGAGTTCCGGAGAGAAGGCAGAACTATTTACCACTTACCATCCAGTGTTCGCCGACAGCCGTCCGACACTTACGAGGGCTTCACCTGCCCGTAGAGCCACGCCTTGGCCATGCGCCACTGTCGCTTGACCGTCGGCGCCGAGACGCCGAGGACTTCGGCCGTCTCCTCGACCGAGAGCCCGCCGAAGAAGCGCAGTTCGACGATCTTCGACTTCTGCGGATCCATCTCGGCCAGCCGGTTGAGCGCGTCGTCCAACGCGACGAGGTTCACGTCGCGCGGGGCGCCTGCGGCGTCGAGGTTCTCGTCGAGCGAGAGCTTCTGGAACTCGCCGCCGCGCTTCTCGGCCTCGTGCGCGCGGGCGTGGTCAACCAGAATCCTCCTCATCATCTGCGCGGCGACGCCGAAGAAGTGCGCGCGGTTCTGCCACTGCACCTCTTTCCAGCTCACCAGCCGCATGTAGGCCTCGTTCACGAGCGCGGTCGGCTGCAGGATGTGCCCGGGCCGCTCGCCGGCCATCTGCCGGGATGCGAGCCGGTGCAGCTCGTGCTGGATGACGGGCGTGAGCTCGTCGAGCGCCGCCGTATCGCCGGCGCTCCAGGCGGCCAGGAGCTGGGTCACGTTCGAGGGGGTGCTCATGGCGCTGGGCAGACCGCTAGCTTAGCCGAACAGGCCGAAAACGGCCGAAAACAGGCCGATGAGCACTTTCGGGACGCCATGGCGCCTTCTGGTGCGGAGGAACGTCATGAACCGAACCACCTTGATTACGACCGTCGCAGCCCTGGCGCTGCTGGCCCCGTCTGGACGCGACGTCGCCGCGCAAGGCGGCGGCGGGTCGCCCACCGTCATCTACGAGTGGAACAAGATTCTGCAGGACACGATCCCGGGTGGGGGCGGCGCTGGAGCCCCGCGCTTCTACGCCCTGACCCACATCGCGATGTTCGACGCGATCAACGCCATCGAGCGCGACTTCGAACCGTACCACGTCACGTTTTCGCACCCGGTCTCTGGCTCACCGGTCGCGGCGGCGGCGCAGGCGGCGCACGACGTGATCGTCG
>JBEVJD010000068.1:0-4750 GCA_040510435.1 Pyrinomonadaceae bacterium
GAGCGCGCCGAGGTGCGCCTCAGCGACGGCGAGGGCGAGTCGCGCTACGGCCTCGGGCGCGAACACCTCTACGCCTGCCTGCGCCGCCTCGCGCTGGTCGAGCCGCGCCGCGCCGAGCCCGACTCGCTCGCCCGCCGCGACTTCTGGCAGCGCGTCGAGCCGCCCACGTCCGAGGCCGGCTACGTCATCCTCGTCACCACCGCCCCCCGTGGCACCATCCCCGCCGACCTCTGGCGCAAGTCGCACGTCATACACATGTGAAGTGATAAGTGATGAGTGATGAGTGATGAGTGATAAGAGAAGACAAGTCCCGCAGTTCTTTCTTATCACTCATCACTCATCACTTATCACTTCACAAGAGCCACTTGGTCAGCAGGTAGCGGTCGTGGTCGCGGAATCCGGCGCGGCGGTAGACGGACTGCGCGCCGGTGTTCGAGCGCTCGACTTCGAGGTGCAGGGCGCGCACGCCGCGCTCGCGGCAGAGCCCTTCGGCGAAGCGGATGGCGGCCGCCCCCGCGCCGCGGCCGCGGAACTCGTCTTTAACGAACAGCTCGTCGATGAAGGCGTCGCGCCCGCGGAACTCAAGGCTGAAGCCGAAGGTGATGACGAAGTAGCCGGCGACCTCTGCGCCCGACAGCATGAGGTATGCGAGCCCGTACGCGTCGTTCGCGAAGAGCTGCGCGAGCGCCGCGCGGTGCGGGGACTCGTCGAAGGCCGTGCGGTCGTGCTCGTAGAGCCCGCGCATCATCCCGATGAGCGCGTCGGCGTCGGAAGGTTCTGCGACCCGAAATGACGGTTCCATGTGCGTCTACCCCTCAAGGTTTTAATCACCGAATTCCTGTTACAATGCGCGGCATGATCTCGGCACAGACGGCGCGGCGGGCGGTGTGGAGGCCGCTGTGGGAGCTGCCGCGGCGGTTCGACCTCATCTGGCCGCTGGCGCGCCGGATGACGCTGGCGCGCTATCGCGGGTCGGCGCTGGGGCTGCTGTGGGCGCTGCTTACCCCGGCCGTGATGATCGCCGTCTTCACCTTCCTCTTCGCGGGCGTCTTCGGCGCGCGCTTCACGGAGAATGGGACGACCTGGGAGTACGCGCTCTACCTCTTCTGCGGCCTCCTGCCGTGGACGGCCTTCTCCGAGACTTTGCAGCAGTCCTCGGGCATCGTCGTCGCGCACGCCAACCTCGTCAAGCGCGTCGTCTTCCCTCTGGAGACTCTGCCCGTCGCGCAGGCGCTCTCGGCGCTCGTCGCGCAACTCTTCGGCACCGTCGCGCTCCTCGTCGCCACCATCATCGTCCGCGGCGAGCTGCACGCCACGGCGCTCTGGCTGCCCGTGCTGCTCGTCCCGCAGTTACTTTTGACGCTCGGCGGCGCGTGGCTCGTCGCCTCGTTCGGGGTCTTCGTGCGCGACACGGCGCAGGTGCTCGGCCTCGTGCTGATGGCGTGGATGTACCTGACGCCGATCATCTACCCCGAGCAGGCCGTTCCACTTCGCTTCCGCCCCGCGCTCGAACTCAACCCCTTCACCCCGCTCGTGCGCTCTTACCGCCGCGCACTGCTCGAAGGCGCGCCGCCCGACTGGCCGGGGCTCGCCTACACCGCCGCCCTCGCCCTCGCCGCCTTCCTCCTCGGTTACTGGTGGTTCGCACGCACCCGCAAGAATTTCGCGGACGTTATCTGAGGAGTGATAAGGGATGAGTGATAAGTGATGAGTGATAAGTGATAAGAAAGAAAAGACTGACCTTGTCCCTCTCTCATCACTTATCACTCATCACTTATCACTCCCGTTTGACTTGCCCCCTCCGCTTTGGCATAAAGGCGTCCGAAGCGCACGCCTCGAACCCGACCCACGGCCGGCTCGCCCGGCAGCGCCGCCGAATCTGAGACATGGCGAAGAAAGCGCAGCGATACCTCAACCGGCTCGGGCTCCACCTGGAGCGCGCGCGGCAGCGCTTGCGGCGGAGCGGCTTCTCGAACTTCGACGAGGAGCGGATGCTGGCCGAGTTCGTCGCCCGCCTCGTCACGGACGAGGGCGCGCGCGTCGCCGTGGACGTGGGCGCGGGCGACGGCATCCGCGGCTCGAACACCTACGCGCTCTTCCTGCAAGGCTGGCGCGGCGTCGGCTTTGAGGGCGACGAGAAGCGCGCGCGGCGGCTCGCGCGTGCTTACAAAAGTCTCGAAGGGGTCGGGGCGCGCCACGCGCTCGTGACGCCCGCCAACGTCGTCGGGCTTCTGCGCGCCGAGGGCGTGCCCCGCGACTTCGGCGTCTTCAGTCTCGACATTGACAGCTACGATTACTGGGTGCTCGACGCGGCGCTCAAGAGCTTCCGCCCGCGCGTCGTCGTCACCGAGATCAACGAGAAGATACCGCCGCCCGTCCGCTTCCGCGTGGGCTTCGACCCGGACTTCCGCCTGCAACACCACTTCTTCGGTTACAGCATCGCGAGCCTCGAAGAGCTGTGCGAGCGCCACGACTACGCCCTGCTCGCGCTCGAATACAACAACGCCTTCCTCGCGCCGCGCGAGCTGGTCGGGGACTTCGACGTGCTCGACGCCGCGACCGCCTACCGCCGCGGCTACCTCGAACGCCCCGACCGCCGCGAACGCTTCCCGCGCAACCACGACATGGAGCCGCTCCACGCGATGAGCCCCGAAGAGTCGGTCGCCTTCATCAACAACTTCTTCGCGCGCCACGGCGGCAAGTACGAAGTGAGCCTCGCCGCAACGCCCGAGCCCGCCGAGACGATTTAAACACTACCGCTCGCCGTACTCATTCAAGTTCACCACGACGCCCATCATCCACCACACGAGCAGCGCAACCTCGGCGTCGCCGAAGTTGTAGTTGACGAGGGAGCTGGCGAGGAAGCCCGCGAGCGCGCCCATGCTGCCGAGCGCGAGCCCGTGCGCGCCCGCATCAGGTGCGTCGCGCCAGTGGCGCTCGGCGCGCACGGCGAGGCGCCAGAAGACGAACATCAGCCAGAGCCAGAAGAGGAGCGCGGGCAGTCCCCGCTCGAAGGCGAGCTGGACGGGCGTGGAGTGCGCGTGGAGCATGTCGCTGCCCGGAAAGCCCCACTCGGCCCAGTGCGCGTGCACGGCGTCCATGCCGTGCCCGAAGACCGGGTGTGCGGGCACGCGCTCGGCCGCGACGCGCGCGACGCGGAATCTCAGAGACGCGCTCGCGTCTCCCAGCCGCAGCGCGCCCGCCGCGCGCGTGCGCCACACGGCCAGCGCCCCGAGCGCGAGCACTAAACAGACGGCCGCCGCCACGAGCGCGCGCTGACGGCCCCGGGCCGCCGCGCGCCAAGCCACCACGCACGCGCCGACGGCGAAGGCGACGAGCGTCGTCCTCATCGCCGTCAGCGCAATCCCGGCGGCCAGCGCCGCGAAGGCCGCGCCCGCGAGCCACACGCGCCGCCGCGCCCGCCCCGCTTCGCCCGACGAATCTCCAAGACCTTTTTCGCCTCCGCCGTCGCGTTCGCGCCGCAGCCAGCCGGCGAGCGCGAAGCCGAGCGCGAGCTGCGCGACGATCTGCAAGACCTCTGCGAAGGTCTCGTAGTGGCGCGTCCAGCCCGAGGCGCGGAAGCTGTGCGTCGGCCCGCCACCCTCCGTGATGCCGGAGGGCGAGAGGGAAGCGCGCGTCTCTTCGCTGACGACCGCGCCCGGCCACTCGGCATGCTCGCCGCGCGAGACGACGCTCAACGACGTGCGCGCACCCGCGGGCGTCCTCCGTATAGCCTCGTCAATCTCTTCCACCGTCGAGACACGCCGCCCGTTGACGCGCCAGACGGCGTCGCCCTCACGCAGCGGCGTCCCGCGCCGCAGAGGGCTGTCCACGCTCAAACGCCGCACGACGACGCCGCGCCCGACGGCCAGCTCGCCCGCGCCCCACAGCGCGCCCGCCGACCCCGAGAGGACGAGCAGCGCCGCAAGCCAGACCGCCGTCCTCCGCGTGACGAGCGCCTGCGTGAGATAGAACATGAGGAGGGTGCTGACGTTGATCAATTTCGGCACGCTCACGCCCGGCTCTTCCGAGAGGAAACAGGAGAGAGCAGTCCAGCCGAAGAAGAGCCAGAGCGGGAGGTCGAGCGGCGTGCGCCTCAAGTTCGTCCGCCGCGTCGCCAGCGTGCGCACGAGCCACCCCGAGACGGCGGCCGAAATCCCCACCCACGAGACGGCGATGGAGTGCGGCGCGGCCAGCGCGTAGAGCGCGAACCCGGCCAGCCCCAGCCCCTCGCCCGCACGCGCGAGCCGCCCGCCGAACGTCTCGCGAGCCGCGCCTGCGGGCGCTTCGGTCACGTTTCCGTCCACGTTTTCGTCGGGCTCAGTGCGCATAAATGCTTGCAGAAAGAGTTGGTTGACACCCGCTCGCGGCGGGTGCTAACGTACAAAATTGCCCGTCCTCGGAGGCAGGGGCGCAAGTGCCGTGGACAAGTAAGTACACCGCCGGGCCCGGAAGCACCCTGTCGCTGCTCTGTTTGCCCTCGCGCCGCTTCGTCCACTTCTTCTGAACGGCTACAATATCCCTAATGGGTTTCGACAAGGCAAAAGCCATTCGTGCGGCTGAGAAGTACCTTGCCTCGGGCAAGATTCCGTCGGCCATACAGGAATACACCCGGATCGTCGAGCACGACGCGGAAGACTTCAACGCGCTCAATACGCTCGGCGACCTCTACGCGCGCATCGACAAGCGCGCCGAGGCCGCCGCCTGCTATCGCCGCGTCGCCGAGCATTATCGCGAACAGGGCTTCACC
>JBEVJD010000069.1:0-35982 GCA_040510435.1 Pyrinomonadaceae bacterium
GGACGCCGCTGGCGAACGGGGCGAGCTTGAACGTGAACTTCCTGCTCGGCATCCAGACGACCGGCACCTACCGCTTCCTGATCATCATCGAGGCGCTGCCGTAAACCTCCCGGCCGACCATCACCGGGACTGATGAGAAGGGCCCGCCCCGTTCGAACGGGGCGGGCCCTTCTCGTAATGGCTTTAAGGCATGAAGGGCTCACCGCGGCTTTCCATTACGCAGCCACACCGGGCTGTGGGTACACATAGGAGCCGGACGTGGGCCCAATTATAGCGGTTGGCAGTTGAGTGAGACCGTTTAGAGCGGTTGGCAGTTGAGTGTAACCGAGAGATTCAACGCAGAGACACAGAGACACAGAGGCACAGCTTCAAGAGATATGACTCAACCAGCCGTGTCTCTGTGTCTCTGTGTCTCTGTGTTGAAAGCTCACGCCGTATGCTCTCGAATGATAAGCGCTCTAAACGGGATGACCAATAGTCCCAGTCAAATCCAAGTCGCTATAGACCATGCTTACAGATTGAGGTATGAAGTTGGCTCATGAGGTCTAAGGTTGCGGCGACCGTTTGCACACTCAGACCCGTGAGCCTCTCCTATAAGTATAATGAGCAGTGTGGCGTGACCAACTCAAGGAGGCGCGTATGAGTGAACAGTACCCGCGGACAGCCTTGTTCGGTACTGAGGAGCGAACGCTCTTCTGTCATACCCGTGGTCGGGAGTATCACCTGTCTGTCGCTCTCCCGGATGGCTACATGACATCCGCGCAGGCGTATCCCGTGATCTACGTTTTAGACGGTGATTTCCTCTTCGGCATGGCGGCCGGGTTAACTCGCTTCAGCACTTGGTTCAGGGGCGTACCCGAGGCCATCATTGTGGGCATTAGCTACGGCATGGAAAGCTCTGATGAATGGGCTCAGTTGCGAGAACGTGATTTTAAGATTCCCGAGGTGCGCGACGCGCCTCCCGACAGCGCGGCAAACCTCTTTCTAGACGCCCTGACGCGGGAGATGATCCCTTTTATCGAAGCGAATTATCGTACCGTCCCGTCTGACCGCTGCCTGTACGGCTATTCGTCGAGCGGGTTCTTTGTGCTCTATGCGTTGTTCCATCAGCCGGACGCCTTTCGGCGGTATATCTCCGGCAGCGGTGACCTGTATATCGCGTACCCTTATGTGATTCAACACGACGCGCAGTTGGCGGCGCGAGACGCGGCCACCCCGCTTCAGCTTTACCTTTCGGCAGGGGAGTTGGACGATGACCAGTTTCCTTACTTTCATCAACTGGTCGCCTTTTTAGAGCGGGGCAACTACCCCGGTTTGACGCTCACCACCGAAATCTATTCCGGTGAAGGTCACGGTTCCGAAGGGATGGCGCTGACCTACCTGCACGGACTACGCAGGGTGTACCCACGAGCTGAAGGCTAGCATCTCGATGGAGAATCTGTCCGACAGTTAAAGGAAAGCCTCGCCCCTTGAAACCGGGCGAGGCTTTCTTGCGGCTGCCGCCTCTTTGCCATGTGGCGACTCGGCATTGTTGGTGCCGATAAGTGGCGTATCGGCAGTACCGTGGCGCGGCGGACGCACATGAGGCCCCCTTACGACCTGCCCGGCCTCAAATCAAACTTTGCGACGGAACCCTTCCGCGACGCGGCCACGCGGAAGGGGAAGCGGATGTCCACGGTGGTTCCGAAGTCAGGGGCGCTGCGGAACTCGAAGCGGTGGTCGGGGCCGTAAAGGTACTGGAGCCGGGCTCGCATGTTCGCAAGCCCGATGCCGCCGGGCTGGCCGCCGTTGGGCTCGGCCCCGCGCCCGTCGTCGCTGACGCAGACGCGCAGTAGCCTCCCCTCCCGGCGCGCGCTGATCTCGACCCGCCCGCGACCCTCGCTCGGCAGAAGGCCGTGGCGGATGGCGTTCTCGACCAGCGGCTGAAGCAGCATCGTCGGCACGCACGCGTCGCGCGCCCCCGGCTCCACCTCCGTCTCGACGACAAAATGGCCGGGGAACCTCGCGTCCATAATCTGTAGATACCGGCCCGTAAACTCCAGCTCCTCGCCGAGCGTCGTCTCCTGCCTGTCCATCTCGTAGAGGTTGGCGCGCAAAAGCTCGCTCAGGCTGATGACGGTGCGCTCGGCTTCGGCCGGGCTTCGGTAGATGAGGCTGGCGATGGTGTTGAGCGAGTTGAAAAGGAAGTGTGGGTGGAGCTGCGTCTGTAAGAGTCGCAACTGCGCCTGCTGGAGCCTGAACTCGCGCTCGTTGACGCGTCGGTAGAGCAGCACCGCCTGGTGCACCGCCAGGATCGTGACGTAGGCGACCACGCCGTTGAAGATAAAGCTCCAGGGGCCGTCCAGGCGCGGCACTTCCCTAGCGGAAGAGGCAAACCCGCCCGGCGTGAAGAGCGCCAGCGCGGAGTGGTAGATGAAGGTCTGCGCGGCCGCGAAGATGAAGCTCAGGCAGAGGTGAAGCAGGAGGTTGGGCGTGAGGCACTGCCGCTCTATCGGCCGGCGACGGCTGACCCAGATGATGAGGGGCGTGAGCACCGCCCAGGAGTATGTGCCCAGCGCCAGCTTGAGCAGCACGAACCACCAGGGCAGCGGCAACGGAGAGTGGGCGTTGTAGTAATAGACCTGCGGCACGAAGAGCAGGAACTTGAAGCTGAAGATCAGAAAGATCAACAGCCCCGTCACCCGCCGCGCCTCCCCCCCGGACTGCCAGTTCGTAACTCTCATTAGGACACCGCCAGGCCGCCGCTTTGCGCGCGCGCGGGCGCTCGCTCGCCGTCACCGTGACTTCACTTAAATGGTTTTAATTCAACACTTTGGATGCGCCCGACGTTTAAGATTTTTCGAGCCACGAGATAATAACTTATTCCGTTGCTAACCCGCCTTCCGTCATGCACGGCTCGCATCAGCCAGCGAACGGTTCGTCACATTTCGATTCCTCACAGATGTGTGCGTCGCTACACTCCGCCACTCATCAGCCGCCCTCTGTAACATGGCCCGCGAAGTGATAGCTCTTCACCGCGGTCGAAAGAGGAAGGGCGGCCGATGCGACCCGGCAGGGATTCGACAGGGCCGACCCTCCGCACTGCGGCGTCAACCGGCGATGGCCGTTCAGAGAGAACGCCAGCGAGACCGGCACGTCAGGATGCCAGAAGCCCACCTCGAAACCACCCGACCGGCTCAGCTCAGGAAGGGAATTCCCGACACCTTAAACCTCGTCTCCTACTCACCAGCGCGTAGGGTTCGTGTCTGAGCTTGAACGGGGCGAACCTGTGCGCCGCCGCCGCCGCGGCACGCCCGTGGTCTGCCCGCAAGAGAATCCGCTACAGGAGTCGAATGAACCCGATGGCACGCATCACCCCCGGACATAAAAAGAATTCCCCGCGCGCACGCCGCGTCTTCAACGTGCGCGAGTGGGTCTGCCTGCTCCTCGCCGCCGCGGCCGTGATGGCCGCCACGGCCTCGGCCAGACAGCAACAGTCTGCGCCGCAGGGCGGCGGCGGGGCCGCGGGCTCGCGGCAGTCCGGGGTGGGGCCCAAGCGGCAGACACAGCGGCGAGGTGCGAGCGAGTCGAAGTCGGGAGCAGCCGCGGCGAAAGTCGGAACCTCAATCCGTTCGGGCTCGCAGGGCGTCGAGGAGGCGCTGGCCGCCGGCCAGCCCATTCTGGCCACCGCCGACTTCGACCTCATCGGCCTCGCCGTCACGGCCGGCCCGGCGACACAGACCGTCCCGAAGAACACGCCGACTTCCGTCCTGACGAGCATGCTCGTCCCCGAAGGGAGCGACCCGTCGTCGGCCGTGGCCGGTGTGAATCCGAACTACCGTGTGCGCGGCGAGCTGAGCGGCCCCTCGCTCGCCTCACCCGTCACGGTCGAGGCGGCCGTCGGACAGCCGCTCAGACTTCCTGCGCTCTCGACGGCCGGCGACCACGTTCTCCAGAACCTCCGCGTCGTGGACTTGGGGGCCGAGGGGCAGCCGACGGTCGCACCGGTCACGCCGGACGCGTGCGCTGTCGTCGTCATCGAGCGCCTGCTCGTCTCGGAGGTTCAAGTCCGCGAGCTGACCTACGAGCAGATTGTTCAGGCGGGCATCAACATCTCCGACGACTCCTACCGCTTCTTCAACTTCACGCTCGGGGTCTCGACCACTTCCGCCCCGCAGCAGATATCCATCCCCGTGGCGTTCCCCGGCGTGGGTAACGCCGACCCGCGCCCCGTCGTCGGCACGCCGCTGCCCATCGCGCCGGGCGTGTCGGTGCCGGAGATCGTGCCCGACATCCTGCCCGTGATGCTCGAAGTAGAAGGCGGGCGCGACGGGCTCGACCTCCCGCCCGACGTGCCCCTGAGGATTCCGGGCGTGGTCGTCTTCCCCGGCCGCATCGGGCTGCTGCACCAGTTCTTCGAGGCGACGGTCATCGTCGCCAACGGCGCCCCCGCGGGCACGCCGCTCGTCGTCCACAGCCTGAAGGCGAGGGTGCGCCTGCCCGACGCCGGGACGCCCGCCGACTCGACGGACGACCCCCTGCGCGTCGCCGAGACGCAGGGGGCCGGCCGCGTTACCGAAGTCGAACTGCACGACCTCGGCGCCGACAAAAAGTACGGCACCGCCGACGACGTGAACCGCTTCGCGCCGGGCAAGTCGGGGCAGGGCTCCTTCCTCGTCGAAGGATTGAAGGAGGGGTTGCACACGATCAACTTCGCCCTCGAAGGCACGCTCGAAGGTCTGCCCGCGGGACCCGTCACCGTGCGCGGCGAGGTGCCGGGCGCGGTCGTCGTGCGCGACGCGAGCTTCGGCGTCACCTTCTCGCACCCGTCGGTCGTGCGCGCCGGCCAGGAGTACGACCTCGCGCTCACGCTCTACAACTCTGGGCCGCGCGACATACAGAGCGCCGTCGCGGATTTGACGCGCGCCGGCATCAGCGGCGCCGAGCTGCTCGGAACAGAAGTCCGGCGGCAGTTCCCGCCCGTCGTGCGCGGCGAGTCGGCCACGGTGCGCTGGCGTCTGCGCGCGAGCGTGACGGGCGCGGTGACGGCCTCCTACGCGAAGGTCGGCACAGACCTCTCGGCCGGCCTCTCGCTCGTCACGGGCGTCGGCGACCGCAACGTCCCGCTCTCGCCCGATTCGCTCATCCTGCCCGACACGGTCAACCACCTCCCGCCGACCGTCGCCGAGGCCGCGCGCGCAGTGCTCGGGCAGGCTTGGAGCATCGCGACCGCCCCCGAGGGCGGCCTCCCCGAAGGCGTCGTCAAGGTTGACAAGCGGACGGTCGTCAACCGCGCCGTGCAGCTCGGCGTCGCGGGCCTGCGCGCGGGCTTCGGCGAGCCCGCGCACATTTCGCAGGCGACGCTCATGCGCGACTGGCTCGGCGAGCTTGAGGCGGAGCCCGACCCGGGCTTCGCCGACGTGTTGCGCGACACGGCCGCGGGCTTCGACTTCTACGACAGCGTCGGCGCGGAGAACGCCCGACTGTTGGGCGGTGGCCGGACGCCCGCCGACATCATGGGCGAGTTCGTCGCGGCCGAGTCGCCGCGCTCGCCCTTCATCCTCGCGCTCGTGACGCAGCCGCAGGGCGCGCGCGTGGCCGGGGCTCGCCTGGTTGACGGCACGGGTAGTGCCGTCGGCTTCAACGGCGAAGCCGCCGCGCGCGCGGGCGACCTGCGCGCGGGCGCGTCGCTCCGGCTCCTCGCCGCCGCGTCAGGGGGGACGGGCGGCGGGGAGTTGGGGCAGATGCTCTTCGCCTCGCGGCCCTCGAACGAGACGTGGTCGCTTGAGTTGACGGGTCTGACGGATGGAACGGTGAACGTTGCGTTGGCGCTGCCCGTCTCGGGCGGCACCTACCGGCACCTCTCCGTCGAGGGTGTGCAGGTCGTGCAAGGCGGGCGCTACCGTCTGACGTTCAAGCCTTCGGGAACGGGCGCGGTCGCGCTCGAAGAGTTCCGCGACGGCTCGTTCAGACAGACGGGCACCGCCGCCTCACACGCCGCCACCTTGAGCGAGCCCGCGCCGCGCGTGGTCGGCGTCATGCAGGTGACGCCCGAAGTCCTCGCGGGCGGCGACAAGTACGGCCGCCTCGTCGGCCTCCTCTTCTCGAAGCCGATGACGAAGGCCGCCGCCGTGACGGCGACGAACTACACCGTCGGAGGCGGCGCACTCACGTCCAACCCGGCCGAGCAGGTCGGCGGCGTGGTGCGCGCGCTCGGCGCCAACCTCGACTACGGCGACCGCTTCGTCTTCCTCTCGCTCGACACGCCCGTCGGCCCCTTCATCGAAAGGACGCTCGGCGTCGCCGGGCTCACCGACCGCAGGGGCGTGAGCCTCTCGCCCGCGCCGACGGGCCTGCCCGTCCCCATGCGCGTCTCACCGCAGGGCGTGCCGCCGGGCGCGTACCTGACGGGGCGTGTGCTCGGCGCCGACGGCACACCCGTCGCGGGCGCGCAGGTCGTCTACTGGACGCAGGAGTGTGACCAGGAGGGGCTGAACCCGCCCGGGCCCAAGCCGCTCGCGCAGCGGCTCACGGATGCGGACGGCCGCTACGCTTTCGACTACGTTCGTAACGGCGACTGCGGCCCGCTGCTCGTCACGGTCACGAACCCCTCGACCCGCTCCGAGAAGCGACTCACCACGCCGGTCGCGTACCACGGCCAGCACATGACGCTCGACATGGTCTTCCTCGCGCGCGGGGGCGTGCGCGGGACGATCAGCCTGGGCGGCCGTCCGCTCCCGAACGCTGTCGTGCAGGTCATCCCGAGCCTCGACGCGATGGGCTCGAAGATCGTGCAGGCCGACGGATTCGGCCAGTACGCGGCGGGCGACATCCCCGTCGGTAACGTCTCGATCCTCGCCGTCGGCACGGGCGTCGCGGCCAACGCCTCGGGCGTGGCGGCTGGCACCATCGAAGGCCCCGGCAGGACGGCCACCGTCAACGTCACCTTGCAGAACGTCTCGGGCGTGGTGCGCGGCCGGGTCGTCAACCCCGACACCGGCGCGAGCCCGGCGGCGGGCGCGCTCGTCGTCGCCTACGCGCGCATCCCCGGCTTCGGGAACGAGCAGCGCGGCGACGGCCTGACGCCGGTCGGCTGGGTCAACGCGTCCCGCGAAGGCAACTTCACGCTCGAAAATCTCCCCGTCGGCGACATCACGCTCGAAGTCACCGACTACGTCACGGGGCTCGTCGCACGGCGGCAGGTGCAGTTGAGCGCCGCGACGCCCGAGGTGGGCGGCGTCGTCATCACGCTGCCGGGCTTCGGCACGGTCTCGGGGCAGGTCGTGGACGAGACCGGCGGGTTTGTCCCGGGCGCGGTCGTGCAGGGCGCGGGGCGTGCCGTGCAGGCCGACGCCATCGGCAACTACACGCTCCCGAACATGCCGGCGGGCACGCACCGCATCACGGCCACCGACCCCGCGACCTTCATGAGCGGCAGCGTTGACGTGGAGGTGCGTCTCGGCCAGAACTCCGGCGGCATCAACATCCCCATCCTCCGCCCGGCGACCATCACGGGGCGCGTCTTCCTGCAAGAGCAGGGCACGGCCGCACCCGCGCCCGCGGCGGGCGTCTTCGTGACGGCCAACGGCTACACCCGCGTGCAGACCGACGCCGAAGGACGCTACACGGTCAAGAACGTCAAGCCCAACACGAACGTCGTCCTGCGCTTCGTGCATCTGGGTAAGAACTACGTCATCAACATGCCGGTCGTCGTCACGCCCGGCGAGACCCTGACGCGCAACGCGACCTTCCGCCCCGGCTCCATCCACGGCCGCGTTACACAGCCCGACGGCGTCACCGGCTCGGCCTCGCCCATCAGCGTCTACTCGCCCCTACCCGTCCTGACCGAGGGCGAGAACTGGGGCAAGGCCACGACCGAGCGCCCGCGCTCCACGCAGTCGGGCGGCGACGGCGCCTACCGCCTGGACGGCGTCAACCCTGGTACGTTCCGCGTGACGACCTCCAGCACCTTCTTCCCCACGCCGGTCTCGGCGGGCGGCGTGCTGCCCCCGAACGGCGATGTCGAAGTCAACTTCTCGCTCGTCAACACGCTCGCGGGCAAGATTCAGGGCACGGTCTACAGACCCGACGGGGCGACATCCGCCGGCTCGGGGATAAAGGTCACGCTCGGCGGCGGCTCGCTCGCCGACGTGGCGGTGACGACCGACGCCGCGGGGCACTACGAGTTTGCCGAAGTCTTCGCGGAGGGCGGCTACTGGCTGACAGCCACAGACCCGGCCACCGGCGAGACGAACCGCGTGCGCGTCTCGGTGCAGAAGAATAAGGACTTGATCGCGGACATGCGCCTGCGCGGCAGGGGCGCACTACGCATCACGGTCGTTGACGGCGCGGGGAACCCCGTCGAGAACGGCCAGCTCTCCCTGACGGGCGGCGAGTATCCGAACGCGCAGCGCTACATAGACCTGACGCCCGCGATGGGCGGCCGCTTCGAGTTCGGCGACCTCCCCGAAGGGCCGTACGCCGTCTCGGCCACGCAGAACGGGCTGGCCGGCCGCGCCTCGGCCGACGTGGCGACGGGCGCGACGGTCGAAGTCGCCGTGCAGTTGCAGGCATCGGGCACGGTGCGCGGCCGGGCCTTCATGCCCGACGGCACGACGCCCATCGGGCTCGCGGACGTTGAGTTGCGGCTCGGCGGCCGGCAGGTCGGCTTCTCCGTCACCTCCGATTCGGAAGAAGACCGCGGCTCCTTCTCCTTCCTCAACGTCCCCGTTGGCGACTTCCAACTCGACGTGTTCGACAACCGCACCGGCCGCGTCGGCCGGGCCACGGGGCAACTGGCCGCGCAGGGTCAGGTCACAGAGGTCAACGTCAAGCTGCTCCCCGTCGGCGCGGTCACCGGCCGCGTGACGGCCAACGGCCAGCCCGTTGACCACGCGCTGGTCGAGATTCACGCCAACGGCTCGGGCATCCGCGCCGAGCGCATGAAGGCCACGACCGACGCGGACGGCCGCTACCGCTTCACGGGTGTCCCCGTCGGCTCGTTCCAGATTAACGTGACCGGGGCGCCGGGCGGCCAGACCGGCTCGGCCTCGGGCTTCGTCGCCGGCACGGTCGAGCCCCTGGCGGACACCGTGATTGACATCGTGCTCGAACCGAGCGTGACCGTGACGGGCGCGGTGCGCTCGGCGGCGGGCGCGGCGGTCAACGGCGCGCGTGTCACTCTCCTCGTCGGCAACCGCCGCTACGAGACGGGCACGAACGAGCAGGGCGTCTACCGCATCAGCTACATCCCTTTGGGCGAGGTGCGCGTGCGCGCCGAGGCGCCCGCGGGTTACGACCGCGGCGAGGCCGCACCCGCCTCGGCCTCAGAGCCCGGCGCGACGCTCACGTCCGACGTGACGCTCGCCGGCACCGGCAACGTCTCGGGCACGGCCTTCAACAACGACGGCTCGCCGCTCTCGACGGGAACCGTCACCTACACGAACGACGCGTGGCCGGGCTCGCGCATCACGGTGGCGTCGCCCGTGCAGTCGAACGGCCGCTACGAGTTCAAGGGCGTGCCCGCCGGGCCTTTCGCGCTGAAGCTGACGGTCGCGAACCGCGTGGGCGTCGGCTCAGCCTCGGGCGAGGTGACGAATAGTGCGACCCTCGACCTGCCCGTGCGGCTCGAAGATGCGGGCGAGGTGGCGGGCCGTCTGAAGTCGGCCGACGGCGCGTCGCCCGCGGTCGGCGCGGACGTGACGCTGACCCTACGCACGCCGTCGAACCAGACCTTCCGCTTCTACGGCCACACCGACACGCAGGGGGCCTTCCTCTTCAGGAACGTCCCGCTCGGGTCGGTTTTGGTGGGCGTCAACGACGCGACGACGGGTGGCGTGGCGCGCTACGCCACGCAGACGCTCGCCGCGAACGGGCAGACGCTCGACCTCGGCACGGCGACGCTCGACAACGTCCCGGTCACGGTCGAAGCCGTCACGCCCGCCGACGGCACGACCGGCGTCTCGCCCGTGGAGCCCGGCGTCACCGTCCGCTTCTCCGAGCCCGTCGATCCGTCCACCGTTCACGCAGGGGTTACTCTCCTGCGCGGGCAGTCCGCGGTCGCGGCCAGCGTCACGCTCTCGGGCGGCGACCGCACGGCCACGGTCACACCCACAAGTCGCCTCGCAGACCTGACGGGCTACACCGTCGTCGTCGGCACCTTCGTCAGCGACCTGGCGGGCAACCACCTGACGCGCGAGGTGCGCGCCTCCTTCACTACCTCCGACCTCACGCCGCCGCGCGTCGAGTCGGTCAACCCGCAGGACGGTGCCACCGGCGTCGCGCTCGACACCTCCGTCACGGTCGGCTTCAGCGAGCCGCTCGACCCGGCGCTCGACCCCGCGACCGTCTTCGCCCTCGCGCCCGAATCGGCGCCCGGCCAGCCGCTCGCCGGCTCGGCCACGCTCGACGCGGCGCGACGAGTGCTGACCTTCGACCCGGCGACCGAATTCGAAGAGAACACGGTCTATCGTCTCAGCATCACGGGTCTGCGCGACGCGGCCGGCAACACGCAGGCGCCGGCCTTCTTCTCGACCTTCAGGTCGTTCGTCACGCCAAACCAGGGCGATGTCTCGGTGCGCGTGCTCGGCCCCGACAATCAACCGGTCGCGGGCGCGCAGCTCACGCTCAAGTACGCGGGCGCGGAGCTTCCGGGTGTGAGCGGCGTCGACGGTCGCTACCTCTTCAAGCGCGTGCCGCTCGGCGACGTGACGGTCTTCGTTAACGACGCGGCCTCGGGTCTGCGGGCGAAGGCCGCGGGCAGGCTGACGCAGGCGGGCCAGACCCTTCCGATTGACGCGAAGCTCTTCGCCTCTGGCTCCGTGTCGGGGACGGTCTTCCGCCACGACGGCACGACGCCCGCGGCGGGCCTGTCGGTAGAAGTTCGTCCGCGCTTCGGCGGCGGGGCCGTCGGCTTCGCCACGACCGACGCCGCGGGGCGCTACTCGGTTGACTACGTGCCGGTCGGCGACTTCGCCGTGGACGCGTTCGACGCCGCGACGGGCGACCGCGGCACGGCCACCGTGCAGGTCGCGCGCAACGGCGAGGCGCGCGAACAGATCAACGTGCGGCTCAACGGCCAGGGCACAGTCCGCGTCACCGTGCGCGACGCGAACAACCAGCCGGTCGGGGGCGCCCACGTCACGCTCTCGGCTCCCTTCGACCAACAACTGGCGCGGGCGACCGCGGCGGACGGCACGGCACTCTTCGAGCAGGTCTACGCGGGCGGCTTCACGGCGTCGGCCAACGATCCCGCGACGAACCTCGGCGGCTCGCAGACGGGCACGCTCGCGGCGGGCGCGACTGCCGAAGTCACAGTCAGCCTCGTTCCGGCCGGGACTGTCCGCGGCACGGTCTTCGCCGCTAACGGCACGACTCCCGCCGCCGGCCTGACCGTGCGCCTGATACGCAACTTCGGCTCAGAGAGGGAGGCGCGCACGGGCGAGGACGGGCTCTTCCGTTTCGACGCGGCGCCGCTCGACACCTATACGCTCGAGGTCTACGACGACGCGGGCCGCAGACGCGCCCGCGCCGCGGGGCTCCTGCTCTCGACGAACGGCGAGACCGTGACGCGCGACCTGACGCTGGTCGCGACGGGCACCGTGACCGGCCGCGTGCTCGACCCGAACGGGGCGGCGGTCGCCAACCTCGACGTGAGCCTCGGCAGCTTCAACGCGGAGACCGGCGGCGGCTTCGCCGCGAAGACGAACGCGCAGGGCGTCTACCGCGTCGAGTTCGTGCCCGTCGGCAAGTTCACCGCGACGGCCAGACGCACCAGCCCCGCGCCGCGCCTCGACGGCGAGACGCACGGCTGCGTCTCGCAGGCGGGCGAGGAGGTGACGGCCGACATCAGGCTCGTCAACAACGCGGTCACGCTGCCGCGCACGCTGCGCGACGGCAACGACATGTCCTTCGAGGTCGCGCCGAACGGCACCATCGATAGGGGCTGGTTCATCTTCGACCACACGGGCGCGTCGGGCCACGGCGGTTTCCTCCTCGACGTGGTCGTGGGTGGCGCCGCGCACCGCTTTGACGGAACGCGCTTCGCCTCCGCCCGCCAGGACGGCCGCGAGGTCGTCATCGGCCAGACGGGACTGGGCGGCCTCGACGTGACGCGCAGGGTCTTCGTGCCCGGCCACGGCTACTTCGCGCGCTACGTCGAAGTGCTGACGAACAACTCGGGCCAGCCCGTCACGTTCGACCTGCGCGTTTTGAGCAACCTCGGCGGGGTCAACACCTTCGCGAACGAGTACCCGCGCGTCATCGACTCTTCGTCCGGCGACGCGGTCTTCTCCGTCCAGAACGCATCGAACCCCGACCGCTGGGTGCTCTTCGACGACCGGAGTGACGGCACGCTCGACGAGTCCTTACTGAGCGTCCCGGCGACCGCCTTCGTCTTCGACGGCTCGGGCGCGCGCGAGCGTGCCGCCGCCGCCGCCGTCACCGGCGCCAGCGAGAAGGAGCTGACCTACGGCTGGAACCAGGTCACGCTCCAGCCGGGAGAGTCCGCCTCTTACATGCACTTCGGCGTGCAGCAAGTGAGCCGCGCGGCGGCCGAGCTGTCGGCCGAACGGCTCTCGCAACTCCCGCCCGAAGCGCTCGCGGGTCTCGGCCCCGAGGAGCTGGCGCAGATACGCAACTTCAGCGTCCCGGCCGACGGCACGGGCACGGTCGAGCCGCTACCTGCGCTCGACGGCAAGGTCTCGCTGCGAGTGCTCGCCTCCGACGGCGCCACGCCGGTGCGGTTCGCCGACGTGCGCTTCAAGAGCAAGCACCCACTCTACCCGCGCACCCTGCGCGCCTTCAGCGACGAGGCGGGCCGGCTCACTTTCCAGTCGGAGATTACGAACGACTGGACGACGACAGTCCCCGTCTACGCTTACAACGCGCGCACCGAGTACGGCAGCGCCTCGGTGGCGGCGAGCCTCGACGGCGACTTCGCCGCCGGGGAGAAGGAGACGGCGGCCGACCTCGTCTTCGCCGAGACGGGCATCGTGCGCGGCACGATGCGCCGCCACACGGGCGAAGCGGTCTCCGCGGGTACGGCCAACCTCTACCGCGACAACGACCCGAACCCCGTCGCGCAGGGCCACGTCGGCGCGGGCGGCAGCTTCACCGTTACGCTCGTCCCGCCCGGCACATACAGGCTCAAGCCTTATGTCATGCACGGCGGCTTCGGCGGCGTGCTGCTGACCGGGCCGGACGTGACCGTGACGGTCGCCGCGCGCGAGGTGACCGGCGCCGAACTCGTGCTCGAACCCACGGGCGCCTTGACGGGCGTCGTCTCCGACGCCACGGGCGCGCCCGTCCCCGACACGCGCGTGACGCTCATCTCTTCCCCGTACCTCTATGACGAGGCGCGCACCGATGCCTCGGGCCGCTACCTCTTCCCGCACGTCGCCGCGCGCGGGTTCACCGTGCGCGCGGAGGGCGTCGGCTTCGTGGAGGAGCAGGTCACCGTCGTGCAGGATCAGACGACGACGAAAGACCTGCGACTGCCAGCGGTCGGCAGTCTTCAGGTGCAGGTCAGGCACATGAACGGCACCGCCGCCCCCGCCTCCTCGGTCTGGCTTAAGCGTGCAGGCGAGCCCTCCTGGGTCTACGACAGCAAGGGGCAGACCGACTCCGGCGGGCGCCTCGTCATCAACAACGTGGTCGCCGGCACGTACGACGTGCGCGCCAGCCACCCCGACGCGTTCGAGGTCTTCAGCGTCGTCACCGCGACCCTGACCAACCACGGCGAGGTCGTGCCCGTCGCGGTCTCTCTGCCGGGCATCGGCTCCATCTCCGGGCGCGTGAAGTACCCGGACGGCACGCCCGTCGCGAACGTCTTCCTCCAACTCTTCGACGGGGAAGATCAGGTCAATTACGCCTTCACGGACGGCTCGGGCAACTACTCGTTCGCGCGCGTCTCCGTGGGCAAGCCGCTGACTGTCCGCGCCTACGACCCCGCGGACGGCGCGGTGAAGGATACCAACGCGCGGCTCACGGACGAGGGCGAGGCGCTCGTGCTCGACGTGACGCTGCCCGCGCGCGCCACCGTTCGGCTCACGGCCCTGCGCTCCAACGGCTCGCCCTACGAGAACGTCAGGGTCGAAATCCGCGACGGGCGCGGCGCGGACTTCGCGCATTCGCGCAACGCCGGGGCCGACGGCGTGGCCGAGTTCGAGCAAGTCCCCGAGGGCGCCTTCACCATCAGGGCCTTCAACCCCGTGAGCAACGCGCTCGCGGGCAGCGTCTCGGGCGCGGTCACGGCCGCCGACCACGGGCACGTCGTCGAGGTCACGCTCACGGCCGCGCCTTCGGGCGTGATTCAGGGCACGGTCTTCGCCGGTGACGGGCAGACGCCCATCGGCCGCCAACTCGTGCGCGCCTTCCACCCGACGACGGGCGCCGAAGTCCGGCGCGTGTCGGCCGACGCCGCCGGGCGCTACCGGCTCGACGGCCTGCCGTCCGACGTGAACACGCTGCGCGTCCTCGCGCAGTCGCCGGAGGGACGGCGCGTGGCCGAGCAGGTCGTCACCTTCAACGAGGCGCGCGACCCCGTGACGCTCGACCTCGTCGTCCCCTCGGCCGTGGTCAAGGGCACGGTGCGCTACACGGACGGCTCGCCGGTGCGCCGGCCCTACATGCCGTTGAGCATCAAGGACGCCGGAGGGGTTGAATACGGGTACTTCTACTCGGGCAACGACGACGGCACCTACGCCCAGATCATCGACGAGGTCGGCTCCTTCACGATGACCGTCAGAGACACGAACCTCTCCGAGATGGAGAAGCAGGTCTCGGGCGTCGTCGAGAGCGTGAACGTGCCGGTTCTCCTCGACATCGTGATGCCGCCGACGGGGGCAGTCACGGGCACGGTCTTCGACGCGTCGAACAACCCGGCCGCTCACGCTCCGGTCTACCTCCTGGCCGACTCCGTCTGGAGGCGCAGGGAGGCTTCCACGGACGAGCAGGGCCGGTACAGCTTCGCGCACGTCCCCGCGGGCGGCTTCGTCGTCCAGGCCGCGTACCCGAACGCGTGGGCGCTACGCGTGGCCGACGGCTCGGTCGCCGACGCGCAGACCGCCAACGTTGACGTGACGCTGCCCGCGCTCGGCACGGTGCGCGGGCGGGTCTTCAACGCCGACGGCAGCCCGGCCGCGCGCGCCGAGATCATCATCCAGGCTCTGGAGGAGGGCGGCCCCGCCGGCTTCGCCGAGAACTGGTTCAGCGCCGACGAGTCGGGCAACTTCGAGGCGACGGGCATTCAGGTGGGCAAGACCCGGGTCGGCGCGTACCTCTACGATGGCGGCGCCGGGTGGACGCAGTCGGTCGTGACCACCGGCGACCCCGTCACCGCCGACGTGACGTTGGGCAACGGCTACATGAGTTGGGACGACTTCTACCTTGAGGGCGCGGACGGCTTCCGCTACGACGTGGAGGGCGACGGCACGCTCGACGACGGAGGCACGGTTGACGGGAGCCTCGCGGGCGCTTACTCGTGGTCGTACGCGCTCAACACCGGCCTCGACTACCCGTGGTTCTACAGCCTCGCGCCCGTGGAG
Source organism: Pyrinomonadaceae bacterium (assembly GCA_040510435.1). Taxonomy (GTDB): domain Bacteria; phylum Acidobacteriota; class Blastocatellia; order Pyrinomonadales; family Pyrinomonadaceae; genus QHXN01. The sequence goes on from JBEVJD010000069.1 coordinate 15,525, forward strand.
GAGGGCGGCCGGGAGATCGTCCTCGGCCCGTCCGCGCAGAGGCGTCTGTGGGTGACGCGCAAGGTCTTCTCGCCCGTGGCGGGCGGGTTCGCGCGCACGCTCGACGTGCTCACGAACCCGGCACCTTACGACATCACCATGCCGGTGACGGTCGAGGTCTCGCTCGACTACGCCTCGACGCGCGTCGTCTCGTCGCCCGCGAACAACGGCGGCCTCTACGCCGTCACGGACGGGGGCGGCGAGGAGCGCGTCTCGCTGGCGCACGTCTTCGGCGGCCCCGGCGCGCGCGTCGCGCCAACGGTCGAAGGGCTCGCCGAAGGCGACGACTTCTTCACCTTCCGCTATCAGGTCACGGTGCCCGCGGGCCAGACCGTCATCCTCATGCACTTCACCGCGCAGAGGGGCAAGGCCGACGCGGCGGGCGCCGCCTCGCAGGCGCAGGCGCTCGTCAACCTGTCAGACCCCGCGGCACTCGAAGGCATGACCGAAGAGGAGAAGGCGCTGGTCTTGAACTTCAACGTGCCGCAGGGACAGGCGCAGGGCAAAGGGGTCGCACCCCTCGCGACGGCCGCCGCCGCTGCCGTCCGAGGTCGCCTCCCGGCGTCCGCCTCCGCCTCAAGGTCGAAGCTCGCGCCCGAAGACCGGCGCCCGCCCCCGCGGCCGGGCACACGCGGCCCGCGCAGTAACCCGCGCCGCGACTCCGCCGCGATGGCGACGCTGCGACTCGGCTTCGTGCGGAGGGCACAACGTTGAGCGCCCGCGCGGGCCGCGAGAAGCGCGCCGTCCCCGCGGCGCAGGAAGAGTTAACCCCGAACACCCGAAGAGCAATGAAGAACACGAGCTTGACTGAGACGAACCGGACGGCTTCAACCAACGCGGGGCGCACGCCCCGGCCCGCGGCGCGCGCAGCAGGACACGCGGGCGGCGCGAGGCGCCTGCGGGTCACCTTCGCGACCCTCATGTGCTACCTCCTCATCGCGCTCCCCTACGCGCCGGTGCTCGCCTCGACCCGCGCGGCGATGGAGGCCGAGAGGGCGCGCTTCTCGAAACCCGCGGCGAAGGTTGAGAAGGACGCCCGCTCGCACGGCTCGTCGGACGGCGGCCCGCTCGCCGCGTCGAAGATGGACGCGACGGCGGCGCCCGCCGCCACGCCCGCCCCCGCTCCCCGGGGCGGGCGCAGTTGGTTCGACCGACTCTCGCTGTCGGGCGCTACGCTGATATTGATGACGCTCGACGCCTTAACGTCCGAGGCCAAGCCGGCGCCCGCCGCGCCCGCCCCCGCGGTGCAACAGGCCGCCGTCGCCATCGGCCTCTTCGGGCCGCGCAAGTTCGTCCGCGGCAAGGGCGCGCCCTTCACCGAGGTCGAGCGCTTCACGCTCCCGCCGGACGTGACGGGGCCGTTCACGCTCCGCTTGCAGAACGGCGAGGCCAACGGCACCAACCGCGTGTCGAGCGCCACCGTCCGCCTCAACGGCGTCGAAATCTTCAGCCAGAGCGACTTCAATCAGAATGTCCCGGCGCTCTCGCGCGTGGTCACGCTCGCCGCCAACAACACGCTCGAAGTCAAGCTCGCCAGCCAGCCCGGCTCCTTCCTCGTCATCAACATTCAGGGCAGCTACGTAGACCGCACGCCGCCGGCCGTCGCCATCACCGAGCCGAAGGAAGGGCTCGTCACCACGCTGCCGACCGTCGTCGTCGCGGGCGTGGCCTCCGACCCCGGACAGCACGCGAGCGGCATCGCCTCCGTCTACGTCAACGAGCAGCCGGCCGTCTACAATCAGTCTACCGGCACCTGGTCAATCGCCAACGTGCGTCTCAAGCTCGGCGCCAACGCGCTCGTCGCGCGCGCCGTGGACAAGGCCGGCAACGAAGCGCGGGCCAACGTCAACGTCACGCTTGAGCTGGCCGCGTCCGACACCACGCCGCCCGTCCTCGCCGTCACTTCCCCCGCCGACAACTACGTCACGCAGGCTGAGACGGTCGCCGTCTCGGGCACGGTCTCCGACGCCGAGCCCGACGCCTCGGGCGTGGCCAAAGTCACGGTCAACGGCATCGAAGCCGCCCGCGACGTGAACGCGGGCACCTGGTCGGCCCCTTCGATTCCGCTCAACGTCGGCGACAACACCATCACGGCGCGCGCCGTGGATAAGGCCGGTAACGTCTCCGTCAAGACCCTCAACGTCAGGCGCGACCCGACGCCGCCGCCCGACGCCGACGCCCCGAAGGTCGTCATCAACTCGCCCGCCAACAACGCCGTCATCTACGGCTCATCCATCTCCGTCGCGGGCACGGCCGTGGACGAGGGCGAGAACGCCACGGGCGTCCGCCGCGTCTTCGTCAACGGCGAGGAGGCGGTCTACAACACCGGCAGCCACACATGGTCGGTCGAAGGCATCGCGCTCAACGAAGGCGACAACCTGATAGTGGTCGAAGCCGAGGACGGCGCGACGCCCGCGAACAAGGGGCGAGCCGAGATCAACGTGCGCCGTCGCACGGCGGCCGCGCCGAAGCTCACCATCACGAACCCGCGCGAGGGCGAAGTCCTCTCGGGCGACACGGTCACGCTCGCGGGCGAGGCCACGTCGGGCGACCCCGACATCCCCGTGACGGTCAAGGTCGGCGGCGAGCCGGCCGTGGTCGCGGGCGGCAACTTCACCAGAACCGTCAGGCTCGCCGACGGCACGAACACCATCAACGTCACGGCCACCGACTCGCTCGGCCAGACCTCGCAGACCTCAGTCACCGTCATCGCGGACTTGCGTCCGCCGACCGTCGCCCTGCGCGAACTGCCTCCGGCGGTGCAGCCCGGCGGCACCTATGTCATCAGCGCCGACGCGTCGGACAACCTCGGCCTCGCGGTCGTCGATTTTCTGGTGGACGGCCAGCAGGTCGCGGCCGTCGCGCAGGCTCCCTACGAGTTCAGCTTCACCGTTCCTGAGACGGCGGCGCCCGACCGCCTGCTCTCGGTCGCGGCCGTGGCGCGCGACCTGACGGGCGCGACCGCCTCGGACACGGGCCACACGCGCGTCGTCGGCCCGAGCGGCGTCTCCGGTTACGTTTTCGACGACGCGACCGGCTACGCGATTGAGGGCGCGACCGCGGTGGTCGCGGGCGGCCCGTCCGTGCAGACTCTGCCCCTCGGCGTCTACAGCTTCGTGTCGGCTGCGCCGGGCGGCGTCGTCCGACTCTTCCGGGCAGACTACACGCCCGTCGAACGCTCCTACGAGGGCGCGTCCGGCGGCGGCACCTCCCTCTTCGACGCACGTCTGACGAGGCTCGACGCGCACGCGAACGTGCTGACGGCGGCGGGCGGCACGGCCGCCGGAGACGGCGGACGCCTTCAGGTCGCGCTCCCCGCGGGGGCGTTCCCCGCGGGGACTGACGTGCGTGTGACCTCCGTGTCGCCGCAGGGTCTTGCGAACCTTCTGCCTTTCGGCTGGTCGCCCGTGCCGGGCGCGGTCGTGGACGTGCGCCCGGCCGTGCACGCGGGCGCGCCGGCCGGACTCTTCGACTCGCCCGCGCGCCTGACCCTCGCAGCCACGCAGGGCCTCAGCGCGGGGACGCCGCTCGTGCTCGCGCGCTACGACGAGACGGCGCACGTGTGGAGGGTCGTCGTGGCCGCGCTCGTTGCCGGCGAGGGCGGGGCTCTCGCGGCCGACATCCCGGCGGCGGGTCAGTATGCTTTCCTCGTCGCCGACGTGGGCGCCTCCGCGCCGCCCGCCCCTGCCGACGGCCAGCCGCTCCCCTCGGCGCCTTCGGCGCAGCCCTCCGCGCTCGACGCGGCGCAGGCCACGGCCGCGGCCTCGCCGCGCTCGGCGCTCATGTCGGAAGAGGCACGCTCGACCATCTCGGTCACAGCCAACGCCCCCGCGAAGCTGCCCTCGGGCGTCTCCGTCGAGGTCACGTTCGAGGAGACTTATCACCTCCTCTCCGACAGCAACCCGCTGCTCGTAGACCGGCCGTCGCAGGACTTCGTGCTCTACGCCTACCCGGCGGCGACCTCCGCCGAGCCGAACCGCCTCGGCGCCTTCTTTATCGCCAAGCCCACGCGCACCGACATCAAGGGCACGCAGTTGCGCTCGGCCAACGTGCACGTCGTCATCCGCTCGGGGCGCACGGCGACCACGGGCGTGCTCGTCGGGAGCGGCGGCGGGAGCGTCACGACGCCGGACGGCGCGGAGCTGCGCGTCCGCGGCGGCGCCCTCTCGGGCGACACGCCCATCTTCCTGACGGGCGTGCCCGCGGAGCAGGCCGGCCCGCCCCTGCCCGAAGGCTACGAGGTCGTCGGCGCGGTCGAAGTTGACCTGTCGGGGAGCGTCCTTTCGTCTGCGGGCACGCTCGTGATCCCGACGACTCCGGGCGACAACTCGCGCGTGGTCGTCGCACGCTCCATCTCGGTCGGCGGCGCGCGCGGGCTCAAGGTGGTGGCGCGCGCCGTCCTCGTGGACGGCAAGCTCCACTCAACGACCGACGCGCCGGCCGTGCCGCAAGGCGTCGGGCTGCGCGGAGTCAGGGAGGGCGGCAGGTATCTGTTCGTGCGTGTGCCCGTGGCGTTCGGCTACGTCTCGGGCACGGTGACGGACGGGCCGAATGGTGCGCCTTCGGCCGCGGCCCGCGTCACCGTTGACCGCACGCCCTTCGTGGACTTAACGGGCGGCGACGGCCGCTTCGTGGTCGTGGGCGCTGCGGGTTCGGCGGGCGGCGGTCTGAACGAACTGGGCGCGGCCTCGACCGTGACGGACTCGACCGGCGTGGCCTCCGCCGCGCTCACGGCACAGGACGCCGTGGCGGTCGCCGACATCTTCCTGGCCTCGGCCCCCCTGCGCGTCACGTCGGTGGCGCCCGCCGACTCGGCGCCCGACGTGATTGCCACCACGCCCGTCACCGTCGCCTTCTCCAAGCCGGTCGCACCCGCGACCTTGACGACCTCGAACTTCCGCGTGACGACCGAGGCGGGCCACCCCGTGCTCGGCACAATCACCGTGCTCGCGGGCAGCCGCGCGGCCTCCTTCACGCCGTCGTCCGTGCTCGCGGGCTCGACGCGCTACAGGGTCTCCGTCAGCCGGAACGTCCTCGACCTCTACGGCAAGCCGCTCGCGCAGGCGTTTGAGTCCTCGTTCACGACCGCCGCCGTCATCCCCGTGGACGACCGCCTCAAGCGCGAGCGGATTCGCATCGGCTACCCGGACGCGGAGGGTCTGGTCACCGTCACCATCCCCGCGCTCGCCGTGCCCGTGGGCAGCGTGCTCATCGCGCTCAACAACACGAGCGGCGGCACCGTGACGACGGTCGCCAGCACGACCGAGACGACGCTGCGCCTGCACGCGCGCGTCGGCGACGAGATCGTGCTCTTCATCCGCCAGCCCGACGGGGCCGAGTATCAGGTCACGCAGGCCGCCTACCGCCGCGACGACGGCGTCACGTCCGTGACCGAGAACGGCGGGACGGTCGTCAGCGCCGACGGCAAGACGGTGCTCGACATCCCGAAGGGCGCCATCTCGGGGCAGGCCGAGATCACGCTCACGCCCAAAGGCGAGGACTCCATCACCACGCCGCGCCCCGGCGAGTTCGCGGCCGTCCCCTTCGGCGCGGGCGTCGAGATCAAGGCCGAGGGCACCTACACGGTCGAGAAGGAGCTGCACCTTGAGTTGCCCGCGCCCGCGCAGTTCGAGGAGGGGCGGCGCGTGGCCTTCATGTCGCCGCAGAAGATGACCATCGACGGCCGCGAGGTCGAGGTCTGGGAGTCCGTCACGTCGGGGCGCGTCGAGGGCGGCCGGTTCAAGACCAACACGCCGCCCTTCTACGGGCTCGGCGGCGGCATCCTCGGCATCATCACCTTCGTCTACGTCTTCGCGCCCGTCACGCGGCACGTCGTCTACGGGGAGGTCAAGGACGGCGGGACGGGCCGCGGGCGCCCCAACTGCATCGTCCTCGTCAGCCACGAGAACATCAACAACCCGTGGTCGGTCACGGGCGGCGCCCACGTCGCGCGCACGGGCCCCGGCGGCGGCTACGCGCACTTCGACTTCACCCCGAACTTCCAGGACGGCAAGTACGTCATCGCCATCGACGACGTGAACCACCGCTGGGGCGCGACCTTCGCCGTGCCGCAGACCGACATGGGCGGCGGCTACGTCGAGGGGCGGTTCCTCCAGGGGCTGGCGAGCTTCGTCTCCGCCAAGGGCGACATCACGCTCCCGCCGGTTCAGGTCGCCGAGGGCGCGAAGCCCCCGCCGCAGCTCAGCGCCTTCGCGCGCCAGACGAACATTTCGAACCCGGACGAAGACCCGCTCTTCAAGCTCAACGTGGCGACGCTCGGCAACCCCGTGCGCGTCTACGTCAGGGCCACCGCGTCGCTCGGGGCGCTGACGGGCCAACTCGTCCTGAGCGGCCTCGAACCGAAGGAGTTGCAGTGGCAGCCCGACGGCCCGAACACTTACTACACTGACCTGCCGCCGATTACGTCCGAGGGCACCTACACCGTCAACGTCCAGGGCTCGACGGCGGCGAACGACGCGCGCTCGACGACGCGCATCTCCTACAACTTCGTCTCGCTACGCAACCCGAACACGCGGCCGCCGCTGGCCGGGCCGCCGCGCGTCATCTTCGTCGCGCCCGCTTCGGGGAGCGCCAACGTCGACATGGTCGGCGACATCCGCGTCGAGTTCAGCGAGCCCGTCGAAGGTCTCGTCGCGGGCGAGAGCATCTTCGTCGAGGATCAGGCGACGAAGGAGCGGACGGGCGGCGTCATCACCTCGGGCGGGTTGCCGCTCGCGGGGGCGGTCTCCAGCATCATCTTCCGCCCCGCGCCGGCGCTCGTCGGCGGGCGTAGCTACTGCCTCCGCATCCAGCCCGGCACGCGCGAGTCGAAGGGCGTCCGCGACGCCACCAACGTGCCGCTCGACGGCGAGTATACGGGCGAGGACGACCACAGCCCGCAGGAGTACAAGAGCTGCTTCTCGACCTTCAACGGGATGCTGCTGACGCCCGAGCCCGTCGCCGACCCCGGCGACCGCATCGCGGTGGCGGGCGAGTACGCCGTCACCACGCACCAGGAGTTGCAGGGCCGCTTCCTGCTCTCCGTCTACGACGTGTCGCAGCCGCACAAGCCCCAGAAGACGGGAGAGCTGCGCCTGCCGCAGTGGGCCTGGAGCGTCGCCATCGCCGAGGGCCAGGGGATCGTGGCGAACGGCGTCGTCTACAACCGCGTGGCCGTCGTCGCCACCTCCGCGCCCTCCGACCTCAAGCAGTACGCCAACGTCTGGGTCGTCAGCCTCGACGACCCGGGGCAGCCGAAGCTCGTCGGGGTGACCTCGCTCTACCTGCCGCTGGCGACGCCCGCGCTGCCGCACGTCGTCCGCATCTTCGAGGGGCGCGCCTACGTCGGGAACATGACCTCGGGCGGCGTGATGTCAATCGACCTCGCGCGCTCGATCTGGCTCATGCAGACCGACTTCGGGCGGCCCGGCGCGCTCTCGCGGGTCGCCCCCCCGGAGGGGCTGGCCGTCTACCCGGCGGGCGGCTACGGCCACGCGGGCAAGCGCCAGTCGGTCAACTTCTACAACAGCACCGACCCGTGGGCCGTCTCGGCCGGGAGCGGCGTGGACGTGATGACGCAGACGGTGCTCGCGACTTCGTTCCAGGGCGCCAACCCGACGGGGACGATGCCGGTCGCCTACGCCGTGGACTCCGTCAAGGGCACGCTCGTCTCGGTCGGCTTCCAGACGGGGTTCGACAACCTCAACGACAAGGTGGACAACACCGGCGACAAGTTCGACGACCGCGTGCTCTCCATCTCGCCCGTGCCGGGCGAGCCCTCCTCGCGCATCCGGCTCGCGCCCGGGCAGATGCTCAACCTCCGCAACGAGGCGGGCGAGCCCGCGGGGACGATCCTCGCCGACCTCGCGCTCGTCGCCAGCTTCCGCCACTTCACCGTCTACGACGTGACCATGCCGCAGCAGTCCGGCGGGCTCATCCAGCCGAAGATTTTCTCGACGAAGACCTGGGCGGAGCTGGACAAGGAGCTGACCGGCATCGCGCGCAACTTCGACGTGGAGGGCACGCTCGCCTACGTCGCCTTCAACGAACAGGTCGCGGTCGTGGACTTCTCCGACCCCTACCACCCGCGCGTCATCGCCAAGGTCAAGGACGTGCCGCTCGGCTACAGCTCGGTCGCCGTCAAGGACGGGTTCATCTACACGATCTCACCCGACTCGGGCGGCCTGCGCGTCTCAATCGCGCGCCCGAACTCCGTGCTCTTCGTCAACGGGCGCAGCCGCGGCGCGTCGGGCGGCGGCGAAGAGGTGACCTGCTCGAACCCCGTCATCATCGACCGGCAGACGCGCGTCATGCGCCAGGACGCCAACATCTCCTTCCTCGTCTACGGCGCGGGCGAGGGCGCGAGCGGCAACATCATCATCAGCAGGGGCGGTCAGCCCATCGCCAACGTCCCGGCCTCGATGGAGTCCACCGGCACCGTCATGGTGGGCCGCGCCCGCTGGGCGACCGCCGACCCCATCGACCTGACGCAGACCTACACGGCCGAGCTGACCCTCAACGCCGGACAGGCCAACGAGTACTTCTCCGTCAAGACGGCCATCCCCTTCGCCTTCCTGATACCCGAGTACCAGGATTCCATCGGCTTCGTGGAGGGCGGCCCGCCGACGACCTACACCTACCTGCTCGGCGCGAACTCGCAGGTGAAACTGAAGATTAACGGCGGCGCCCACACCGACGGCGCCCGCGCCTTCGGTCTCAACTCCGAAGACCTCCAGGCGCCGGGACTCCCGCCCGGCCGCTACCCCTTCGTCCTCTCCGCGCAAGTCCTCGACGACGCCTCGGTCACGGACGAGGTGGCGGGCGTCGTCGAGATCGCCCGAGAAGAGAAGCAGGTCAGGCGGCCCGGGAACACGGTCGTCAGCGACGTAGACCTCGGGACGGGCAGCCTCGGGCTCACCTACACGGACTTCTCCATCCCGGGGCGCGGGCCCAGCCTCAGCGTCACGCGCTCCTACAACTCGGGGGCGGCGAACATCTTCAGCCCGTTCGGCTACGGCTGGCACTTCAACTTCCAGATGACGGTCTCCTTCAACCCGGCCGCGAAGGAGTACACGATCATCGGCGGCGACGGCTCGGGGCAGCGCTTCAAGCTGGATAACAAGAACTCGCAGGGCGAGATGCAGGCCGAGAAGCCGTACCACGGCACGCTCGTCCTGAACCGCGACGAGAGCCTCGACTTCTACACGACGCAGCGCGTCAAGTACCACTTCCCCGGCGCGCTCGCGCGCGACCGCTTCAGCTTCTACTCGCAGTCCTACCTCGGGACGGTCGAGTACATCGAAGACCCCAACGAGAACCGCCTGACGCTCCTCTACGACGACGACGGCAAGATGTACAAGGCCGTGGACTCCTCGGGGCGCGAGATGCTGCTCAAGTACGAGGAGGCCGAGACGCCCTTCACCGGGCTGCTGGCCCCCACGGCGAACATCAACTCCGTCCGGGCCTGCGCGAAGGGCGACGACTTCAGCGTCCTGCGCAAGGGGCTGGTCAAGGCCGCCGTGGGCAAGGCGTGGCGCGTCAAAGAGATCAAGGCGCCGGGCGAACTGCGCGTGCTCTACGACTACGACGCGAACGGCAACCTCGTCAAAGTCACGCGCAAGGGCGCCGACGCCATCAGCCGCCCGACGGCCGATTACGTCTGGCAGTACAAGTACGACCCCGACGAGCCCGACACCGTCCCGCTCGACACGCGCCATCTGCTGAAGGAGGCCATCGACCCGAACAACAACCCGACCTTCTACGACTACGACCTGGCCCAGGTCGGGTCGCCGACGAAGGCCGTCCGCCGGCCCGAGGGCGTCGCCCACGAATTCGGCTACGGCTTCGAGAACGGCCAGATCGTCGATGTCTCGGTCACGGACGGGCGGAGCAACTCCACCGCCTACAAACTGCGTGACGGCTACGTCACCGAAATTCGCGCGCCGCGCGGCGCGACCACCTCCGTGCAGTTCAACGCGGAGGGGCTGAAGATGCGCGAGACCGACCCCGAGGGGATGGTCACCGACTACGGCTACGACGCGCGCGGCAACCTCGTCTCGCGCAGGATGTCGGGCGGGGCGGACGCCATCACCACCAGCGCCGTCTACGACCAGAAGTTCGGCAAGCCCCTCTCCGAGACGGACGCCAACGGCCACAGCACGGTCTACACGCTCGACGGGGCGGGCAACATCACGAGCATCGCCCTGCCCACGGGCAAGGCCATCACGATGACCTACGCCGGCAACGGCGACCTCATCCGCCAGACGGACGAGCGCGGGCTCACGACGCAGACTTCCTACGACGACCACGGCAACCCGACCTCGGTGACGAGGGCGGCCGGGCCGGGCGTGACGGTGACGAGCACGAGCGAGTACGACGTGCGCAGCCGTCTGCGCTCGACGACCGACTCCGTGCGCGCGCACACGTCCAAGACCTACGACGCGCTCGACCGCGTCGTCGAGGACGCGGTCAACGACCCGACCAACATCCGCGAAAGCACCGTCACCACCAACACCTACCGCGCGGGCGGCGAGGTCACGGGCGTCAACGTGGCGGGCGGCTCGCAATCCTACTCGGCCACCTACACGGTGGACGGGCTGGGCCGCGTCACCGTCCTCAGCGAGAGCTTCGGGCTGGCCGGCAGCTTCACGATCGCCCGCTCCTACGACGGCAACTCGAACCTCCGGAGCGAGACCGACCGGCGCGGCGTCACCACCGCCCACGAGTACGACGACCTCAACTTCAAGACGAAGACGACCGTCAGCGGCCCCTTCGGCTCCCCCGTCGTCACCTCCGAGACGCACGACCTCGTCGGCAGCGTACGCACCTTCACCGACATGTACTCGCAGCAGACGACGTTCGAGTACGACGGCCTGCACCGCGAGGTGCGGCGCAGGTACCCCGGCGGCTACACCGAGTTCAAGTCGCTCGACGGCAACGGCAACCTGCGCTCCTTCACCGACCGCAAGGGGCGCACGACGACCTTCGACTATGACGCGGCCAACCGGCTCACCATGCGGCGCGACCCGGCGGGGCGCGTCGAGAACTGGACTTACGCGGACGATGCCGCCAACACCGTTACGCTGACGAAGACGCCGCAGGGCCTCGTCGTCGTGACCCGCACCGACGCCCTCGGCCGCCCGCTCGGGCGCGACCTGAAGGTGAACGGGGTCAACTACCGGACGGCCTACACCTACGACGGGCGCGACTGCACGTTCAAGGACGCGCGCGGCTTCATCACGAAGAAGACGCACTCGGCCTTCGGCGACGTGGGCGGCGTGGAGGTGAGCGACTCGGACTACTCCGAGAAGATGACCTACGCGGCCTTCGGCGCGCTCAAGTACCGCCGGGACGCCAACGGCCGCGAGACCCACTTGACCGTCGACTCGCTCAACCGCGTGCGGGCCGCCGCCTACGCCGACGGCTTCAGCGAGAACTGGGTCTACGACGCCGCGGGTAACGCCACGCAGCACACCGACCGCCGCGGCGTCAGTTCGTCGATGACCTACGACAACGTCTCGCGGCTGCGCACGCGCACCGTCGGCCAGGTGCCCGTGCTCTCCGTCGAGTACGCCGACTCGGCCGGCACGGAGACGCACACGGACGGCAACGGCAACGTGAGCGTCTACCGCTTCGACGGCCTGCGCCGTCTCGCCTCCTTCACCAACGCCGACTTGAAGACCAAGTCCTACGTCCGCGACGGTATCGACCTGCTCCAGGAGAGCGACTTCAAGCAGCAGTCCGTCAACTACGAGTACGACGCCGTGAGCCGCGTCACCAAGGCCATCGACCGCGCCGGGCAGGTGACGCTCGTCGCCCACTCGGACGTGGGCGGCTACACGCGGAAGGTCACGGATCGGCGCGGCAACGCGCGCGCGGAGGCGCACGACGCCCTCGGCCGGTTGCTGAGCGTCAAGGAAGGCGGGCAGACCGTCGCCGCCTTCGAGTACGACGAGAACGGCAACCGCAAGGCCGCGACGGACGGCCGCGGCAACCGCACCGCCTTCGAGTACGACGCGCTCAACCGGCTGAAGTCGGCCAGCCACTCGAACCTCCGGGTCGAGTCCTACACCTACGACGGCGTGGGCAACGTGCTCACCTACCACGACGGGCGCGGCGGTAAGGCCGTCATGACCTACGACGGGCTCGACCACCCAAAGACGCGCGACGACGGCGCGGGCAATATCACCACCTTCAAGTTCGACGGCGAGGGGCTGCTCCTCGAACGCACCGACCCGAAGGGGCCGGCGCACCGCACGAGCTTCGGCTACAACGACCTGCGCTCGCTCGCAAGCGTGAAGGACGCCGCCGGCCACGAGTGGCGCTTCACCTACGACCACAACCAGAACCTGAAGAGCCTCAGAGACCCGCGCACGCACACGGTCAACTATGACTACGACGTGCTCGACCGGCCCCTCTCCGCCGTGCAGCCGGGCGGTCTGGCGACCACCTACCGGCACGACGCCAACGGCAATCTCGAACTTTTGACCGACCCGAACGGGCAGAAGCTCGTCACCGCCTACGACGCGCTCGACCGGCCGCGGACGGCCACGCACGAGGGCGCGGGCGGCAACCTCTCGCTCGGCTACCAGTTCGACCACGACCCCGAGGGGAACCTCATCTCCGTGACCGAGACCGTGCCCGGGCCCGCCGGCGGCCCGGCCGCGACGCGCGTCCACGCGCGCACCTACGACGCGCGCCATCGCCCGCTGACCGCCACCGACCCGCGGGGGCGCGTCGTCTCCTACACCTACGACGAGGCCGACAACATCCTCAGCTTCACGGACGCGGCCGGCAAGAAGACCGGTTATGAGTACGACGAGCTGAACCGCCTGAAGAAGGCCACGCTGCCCGGAGGCAAAGAGGTTAACTACGGGTGGTACGCCGACGGGCTGCTCGCCAGCGTCGCCTACGGCTCCGGCATGTCGCGCTCCTACGCGTACGACGACGCCGACCGCTTGACGAAGGTCACGAACCAGTTCGCGGCCGGCGCGGGCGAAGAGTTCGACTACGCGTATGACCCGAACGGCAACCGCGAGCGGGAGACGCGCAGGCTCAACGGGCAGGTCGAGCGCGTGCTCGCCTACGGCTACGACGAGCTCGACCGCCTGAAGACCGTCACGACGCGCGCCTCCGAGACCGGCCCGCAGTTCGCCTCCCTCGCCTACACCTATGACGAGGTCGGCAACCGGAAGACCGAGCAGGGCACCGGCTACGCCGGACAACCCGTCGCCCGCACGTACGACTACGACGAGCTGAACCGCCTGACGCGCGCGACCGGCTACCAGGGCGGCGATGTCGTCTACCGCTACGACCGCAACGGCAACCTCCGCGAGGTCGAACAGGGCGGGGCCGTCACCGGCACTTACGAGTACGACGCACGCAACCAACTGCGCCGCGCGCTCGCGTCCGGCGGGGTCGAGGTCGCGCGCTACGACTACGACTACGAGCGACGGCGGACGGCCAAGACGGCGGGCGGGGTCGAGCAGCACTTCGTCTACGGCGGCGGCGGCGTGGTCAACGAGTTCGCAGCCGACGGGCGGCTGCTCGGCCGTTACGACTACGGCACCGACGCGCTGCGCGGCGAGTTCGCGGGCGAGGGCGAGCGCTGGCTCTTCAGCGACGCCCTCGGCTCCGTCACGTCGGTCGCGGCCGTCGGCGCCGACGGCGCGGCGGCCGTGGCGGGACGCAACGAGTACGGCGCGTGGGGCGAACTGCTCGGCAGCGCCGGTGCGAGCGCCAACGCGTTCGGCTACACGGGGCAGCGTCGAGACGCGGAGACGGGGCTGATGCCGCTCGGCAACGGCGAGCGCTACTACTCGCCCGACCTCGGCCGCTTCGTGCAGCAGGACAGCTTCATGGGCCTGTCCGCCATGCCCGCGAGCCTGAACCGCTACTCCTACGCGCACGACAACCCCATCCTGCACACAGACCCGTCGGGCAACTTCATCCCGCTCGTGGCCGCGGGAATCTTCCTGCTGAAGATGGCGGCGGGCGCCGCCCTCGTCGCCTCTCTGGCCGACTCCGTGACCCAGTTGGCCGAGGCCATCGACGGCAACCGCCGCTCCTACGATCTTGACCGCAACATTCAGGCCGCGATGCACGCCCCGGTCGAGGCGTTGAAGTCGAGATTCATCCCCGGCTACGACTTCGCCTCGACGGTGGTAGATGTCAACGAGTCGCGGAAGGAGATCATGCGCGGCAACATCGCGACGGGCGCGGTCGGCCTCGCCACCACGTTCCTGCCGGGCAGCAGGCACCAGCGGGTCAACGCCGAAGTCGGCGGCCACTCCTCCGGCCCCGGCACGGCGAGGGGCGGCCACACCGACCCGTCGGGCCGCGCCCACGCGCAGGTCTCCGTCGAGGGCCGGGCCGGGACGGCCTCGGCCAACGTGCAACTCGCCGAAGGGGCGGCGAACCCGCAGGCCATCCCCGAGAGCCGGCTCGCGCCGCCCTCGGCCGACGCCGAGTTCTCCCGCGCGCTCAGGGGCGAGAACATCCGCGCCAACGTCGCGCAGAGCCGGCACGTCCGCGCCGCGCGCCAGGACGCCGCGCGCCGAAACGCCGAGCGCGCGCCAGCCGCCGCGCAGAGCGCCGAAGACGCGCGCGGGTCTCTCATCGGCGAGGGCATGGCCGGCGACAGCGTCGGCGTCAGGCTCCGCGGCGTCCCGGCGGAGGGAGTGCGGGTCTTGTTCGGACAGGCCCGCGTCAGCCCGGAATTCTCCAGGAAGACCGAAGTCCCGGACTACCTCAAGGACAGGGAACTCACGGAGATCGCCGGGAAGATAGAACGCAACGAGATGAGTACGGATGATATAGTCATCCACGCCTTCTGGCATGAAGGCCAACTCGTCTCAGAGAACTCCCGCGGCCTGACGACCCTGAGTTTGGCCGGCAAGCTACCCACGAACGTCCGGATCATTGAGCCTTCGCGTGGGGTGCGGGCTCGCCTTAATGAGCCAAGCGTGCTGGGAGATAAACTGCCCAGCACACGGATTGCGGTGACACCCAAACAGTCGGATCACACCGTGCTGTATGTGGTTGAGTTACCACGCTGAGGTCGATGGCACATCGAGTAATCGGCATTCCCGGTGGAAGTACGAAGTTCGACTCGGCCCCCTCCGTGCGGGTGGAGGGGGCCGAAGACGAGCCCGTCAAACTCGTGGTCAAATACCACTCTCGGGAGACCACCGGGGGCGCGGCGCCGATGTACGGTCTCATCACGTTCACGGACGTTTTAGAGTACCGCTTCGTAGCCAGCTTCTTCGAATATGAAGACTACGCGGGGCACGAGCGTGATTTCCGATTCGGCCTGATTGAAATCCTCGACTCCGAGTACGTGGAGAACATGGCCGCCAGGGGCGCCCGGAGAGAGCACGCAGGTCAGCGCTTCGGCGAGGTGATAAAGGAGTCGGAGGTCAAACACTATCGACTGGCCTTCGACGATTATGGGCAGTTTGATGTCATCGCGCTTGGCGTCTCGGTCGGCGAGGTTACAGTGTAGAGTCCACTGCTCATCCCGTTCTCATCGGTAACTATGCCCCCGGACTACGGCCGGCCTCGTCACCGGACGGGCACTCAGCGCGTCCTGAAGTTGGAGAGGAATTGCTCGCTGTAGGTGCGGCTCAGGGTCAGGCGTGTGCCGTCGCGCAGGTAGAGGGCGTAGTCGCCGTTGAAGAGCGGGGACAGCTCCGCGACCCTGTCGCGGTTGATAATGGTCGAGCGGTGGACGCGGGCGAACCTCGCCGGGTCGAGCCGCTCCTCCAGGCGACCGAGCGAGTCGCGGACGAGGTGCGTCTCCTTCCCGACGTGCAACTCGACGTAGTTGCTCGCGGCGGCAATCCAGTCGATTTCGTCCGCCGGCAGGAGGACGATGCGCCCCCGGGCCTTCACCTCGAACCGCGTGAGGTAATCCTGCTTGCGACCCACCGAGGCGAGCAGGCCCTCAAGCCGCCGGCTGAACTTCTCGCCGCGCGCGTGGTTAATCACGGCGCGCGCGCGCCCGACCGCCCACGCGAGCCGTTCGCGGCCGAACGGCTTGAGCAGGTAGTCGAGCGCGTGCGCCTCGAAGGCTTGCAGCGCGAACTGGTCGAAGGCCGTGACGAAGATGACGGCCGGCACCGCCTCAGGCCCCACCTCCCTGATCACTTCGAAGCCGCCGACGCGCGGCATCTGGATGTCGAGGAAGAGCAGTTCGGGCGCCCCCGCCCTGATGGCCCTCACGGCCTCCGCCCCGTCGGCGCACTCACCCACCACCACGACCTCGGGGATTTCGCCTAACATCTCCCTCAGCCTCACCCTCGAAGGCTCCTCGTCGTCAACGATCAGCGTGCGGATGCTTTCCATGAGATTCCCTGTGCAATTCAGCGCAGACCCAGTCTCTCCTTGAGCGTCTTCACCTGATCCCTCGCCACGGTCAGCTCGGTTCGCTCCTTGTCCTTCAGGCGCACGATCATGCGCCCGCCGAACCAACGGTGCAGCTCGCCGACGTGCGAGAGGTTAAGGAGCGTGGCCCTGTGGACGCGTAGGAAGCCTCTGGGGGCGAGTCTCTCCTCAAGCTCTGCGATGGTGTAATCGACGACATACTGTTTTGACCCCGTCGCGGCGAAGGTCAGCCTGTCTTTGGAATAGAAGTGTGTGACTTCATCCGGCTCGATGAACACGATGCGGTCGCCCACGCGTGAGCAGATGCGGTCGGCGGCCCGGCGTGGGGGCGGCGCGAACTCCCGCACGAGGCGCGAGATGAGCGACTGGAACTGCGTGCGCGCCGTCAGCGACCCGGCGAGGTCGCGTAGTTGAGCGAGCTTTCTGAGCGCGCGGTCGAGCTGAGGCGGCTCGACGGGTTTCAGCAGGTAGTCAATCGAGTTCACCTCGAAGGCGTGGAGCGCGTACCGGTCGTACGCCGTCGTGAAGATGACCAGCGGCTGCGAGTCCAGCTTCGCCAGCAACTCGAAGCCGTTCATGCCGGGCATCTCGATGTCGAGGAAGAGAACGTCTACGGGCTCGGCGGAGAGGGCCTTCAGCGCCTCGCCGGGGTCGGTCGCAGACCCGACGATCTCCACGCCGCCCGCGGCGCGCAGCAGCCGGCCGAGCCGCCTCAACGCGAGCGGCTCGTCGTCAACCAGGAACGCGCGCAAAGTCATCGCGTCACCGCCCTCCCGTGGTCGAGCGGGACGCGGACGGAGACGACCATCCCGCCGTCCCTACGGTCGGCGGATAATCGCGCCTCGTCGCCGAACAGGGTGAAGAGGCGCGCCCGCAAGTTGTCCAGCCCGCGGCCGCGGGGGATGCTCTCTTCGCCGAAGCCGGGGCCGTCGTCCCACGATTCCAGCTCCAGCCCTCCCGCGCTCAGCCGTGCCGAAATCTTAATGCGGCCGCCCCCCGGCCTCGGCGAGACGGCGAACTTGACACTGTTCTCGACGACGGGCTGTAAGACGAGCGGCGGCACGGGCACGGGTTCCAGCCCCGGCTCCACCTCGATTGTGTAGGAGAGTCTTTCGCGGAAGCGCGCCTGCTCGATTTCGAGATAGTCCGTCACCAGTTTCAGTTCGTCGGCGAGCGTAATCCGGCGCTGATGACATGCGTCGAGCGAGGCGCGCAGCAGCGAAGCGAGCCGCTGCACCATCACGTCGGCCAGCGGCGGGTCTTCGGAGATGAGTGCCGAGATGGTATTCAGCGTGTTGAATAAGAAGTGAGGGTGCAGCCTCGATTCGAGTGAGGCCAGGCTCGCTTCGGTCGCGAGCTTGAGGGCGCGCTCTTTCTCCAGCTCCTGCGTCCTGAGTTGGAGGCTCGTCGCCTGAATCTGGTCGCGGAAATTCTCGTAGGCGTGGGCGCAAAGAGCTATGACGAACGCGATGAAAAAGACGCTGACACTCTTGAAGAAGAAGTCGGCCCAGAATGCGTCAGGGCGCAACAGTCCCGAGCCGAGCAGGCACAACTCTGTGACCAGAGAAGACGCGCCCGCGATCACCAGCAGCGCGGCCGTCATTGAAATCCAACCCCAGGGCTCGCGGAGCGCCGCGAGCCGTTCGCCCAGGTATGGCGTCAGCAGCCCGAACGCCGAGCCGTAGGCGAATGCGTGGATGAGTGAGGCGGTGAGTTCGTCGGAAAAGCTGTGGGCCCCGACGCCGCGCTGTGCGAGCCAGAAGACCAAGGCCAGCGCCACGCCCACCGCGACGTTCAACCACGCCAGGCGCAACAGCCGCGCCCCCAAAGGCTTCGCGTCAACGGGCACCTTCATCAGTTGCATTTCGTCTACCGCGAGGGGCGGACGTGGCAGCCGCGGCAGTCGTGCCGCACGACCGTGTTCGGTGTGCCCCTCAGCCATCCCCGCGCCTCGGCCTCGTAGGAAGTCTCTTTGCACTCCGCCAGAATCAGCCTCAGGTAAGCGCGCGCTTTCCGGTGCTCGCCCAATATGCTCCAGCCGCTGGCGAGCCCGAATAATAACTCGCCGCGGCTGTGCTCGGTCAGCGCCGAGAAGTCGGGGCGGCGCCAGCGGTACACGGTCTCGTAGTCGGCGAGCGCGCTTTCGAGCAGAGCCCTGCCTCGCGCGTCGGACGCATCCCACCCCGACTGCGCGAGACCGATGAGGGTCGCCGAGCGTCCGATCTTGATGCCCATGTGCCCGGGCGCGATGGCGACCGCCTCGTCCATCTCTCTCAGCCCGCGCTCCCAGAGCTGGTCGCCGCGCGCCGCGTCGCCCTTCGCGTAGGCGCGCGAGGCGCGTGTGAGCAGGCCGCCTCCGTGCCAGACGAGCGCTTCCGCGTGCTTCGGATTTTTAGCCAGAAGCTCTTCGCAGAACTTCATCCCGCGGTCGAGGCGAGCGTCGTCGCCCATCATGCCCGCGAAGAAGTCGCCGCGCACGACCTCGTCGAAACGCTCCCCCTGCTCATGCTTCGCCGCCGGGTACTGCGCGCCGGCCGGCGACGGCGCGACGACGGCGCGCGCGGTATAGAGAGCCGCGTAGGAGCCCGCAGAGACGAGCGCCAGCAGGCATTTTAACAGTCGAACGCGGCGTGCGTGTGTTGTGTGCATGACTCGGCTCCCGAAATTACTTCAACTCAGTTCTTCTTCCTCGCGACGGGTTTCCTGGCCGCAGACTTACGCCCGCCCTTGCCCTTCTTCAAGGACGACGTGACCTGACTGTAAACAAAGTTCGTGAAGCTGCGATCAGGATTCGCGCGGCGGGCCAGATTGATCTCTCGGAGCGCGTCCTGCGCGCGCCCCGCTTCAAGGTGGAACATCGCCAACCAGATGTGCGGCGAGTCGGCGCGCGGGTCGAGGTCGGCGGCCTTCGTCAGCAACTCAAACGCCTTCTGTCGGCTGCCGCCGAACGACTCGGGTGTGTAGTAATAGCTGATCGCCCTCGATACGTAAGCGTCGGCGTTCTTCGGGTCGAGCTCGATGGCTTTGTCCAACTCGTCCGTGGAGCGCTTGCCGTAGCGCATGCCGCCGCCGAAGACGTGGGGGATTAACTGGTTGAGCAGGTCGCCGAGCAGTTGGTGCGCCTCCGACGACTGCGGGTTCAACTCGACGGCCTTTTCCGCCGCCGCGACGCCGCCGGCCGCCGCCCGCTTGAAGACTTCGTTGTTCTGGTGAGCTTCCGCCGCCTCGCACAGCCAGACGTTAAAGAGCGCAAGCCGCAGGTATGACTCGAAGCGTTTGGTCTCCTCGGCAGTGCGCCGGGCCTTCTCGACCAGTTGCTGCAACTGCGCGACCTCTGCGCGGTCTCTGCTCTGACGCGCGGCGACGATCTCCGGGCCGTCCTCCGGCGCGCCGATAGTTTGGGACTGAAGCGTCACGGCGCAAATGAGCAGCGCGACGACCAACAGAAGCGTTCTCTTCATCTTTGCGACCTCGCGTAATAAAGTTGGGCGCGGCGCATACTCGCCGCCCGATTGACGCGAAGCCTACAAGACGCCGGCAGCTTTATGATGATTAAACGTACGGGACGCAAGAACAGAGGGACGAAGGGTATATAAACGGGGATGAGCAATCTCATCAGATGTCCAGACTCGGATAAGAGTCATTATGGTGCGCCTGCGCCGGAGCGAGGGTCGAGGGAGAGCCCGGCGGAGGGGAAGAGATACTGCCACGCCCACTTCCCCGCCGCCTTCTGCTAGAATGCGGCGCCCTAACTCCACGCCGACGACGTGACCGTGCCTCGAAGCCATGAACCGTCCCTCCTCCCGCGCGATAGACCGCGCCGCACCTATTGTCGCAATCCTCGCCATCGCAATCATGGCGGCCGTCTCGCTCAAGAGCTTGTGGTCCCCGACGGCGCACGGTGGCGGCCCGGCCAGCTTCTCGGCCGAGCGCGCGATGGCGCACGTCAAGGCGCTCGCGGCCGAGCCGAGGCCGGCGGGCTCGGCCGCGCACCGCGCCGCCCGGGAGTACATCGTGACGGCGCTGCGCGAGGGCA
>JBEVJD010000070.1:0-10512 GCA_040510435.1 Pyrinomonadaceae bacterium
TTCAACCGCGCCTTCGTCCTCATGCAGTACTTCGGCTACCTGCGCCGCAACCCCGACGAAGCGCCCGACTCCGACCTGACCGGCTTCAACCACTGGCTCGGCAAACTCAACGAGTTCGACGGCGACTACGAGACGGCCGAACTGGTCAAAGCCTTCCTCTCCTCCGCGGAGTACCGCGGCCGTTTCGGGAACTGAGGACAGAGGGCGGTAAAGCCGTAGGCACTAGACAGTAGTCAGTAGTCAGTAGAAAAGAGAGGCGGCGCGTCCGAAGCCTTCGGGCCGGGCGCGCCGCTTCTGTATCCCTACTGGCTACTGTCTACTCCTCTGACTACTGACTACTGTCTACTGTCTACTGTCTACTCCTCTGACTACTCCTCATAACCGCCTCCTGCCCGCGAGATTGCAAACCCGTTGCCTTCCGATTGTTTTAGAACGCCTACCGTCTGCCCGCTTGACACGCCGCGCGGTCACCGTTAGTTTCGTCCCGTCCCAGTAGTTCGCGTAGACCCCACCAGTCTCACGCGAACAATCCTAAGCGACAACTGCTCAGGGTTGATGGAAGCCGGTAAGGGCCTTTTTGCGCTCTCCCCTCCGTGCCTCTAAACCCCCGGTCTGCCTGTCGGCGTTTTCCGCCGGGGGGGCGCACGGGTTCCCGGCGCACGCGGGCCCTGACCTTCACACTCTACATAAGGAGAGCACATGAATCCGGAGAAACACCCACCCGCACGTCGTCCGGCGCGAGCCTGGCTGGCGACGCTGTCACTCCTCCTGCTCGTACTCGCGGGCGGCCTTCAGGCGCGCGCGCAGGACTCGGCCGCGCCCGACCAAGCACAGGAGCCGAAGATGTCCGACCTCCTGAAGATGCCTGGCAAGGTCATCGCCGAATCGAACGCGCCCGCCGCCGCCGCCGGCAAGCTCAAGGTCAAAAACTATCGGGTCGAAGAGTTGACGCTGCCCGCGCCCGTCTCGGTCGAGACCGGCGGGAGGCGCGTCGAAGTGTCGCGCGCCTTCCGCGTCACGGTCACCGGCGGGCCCTTCCCCGTCCGCGCCCTGCCCCCCGTCGTCTGGGTTGACGACGAGGCGGTCGGCTTCGGCGTCGAGAGCGAAGACCTCGACGCCATCACGGCCGTCACCTTCGACGCCTCGCTCCTGCGCGAAGGCGCGACCCTGTACCTCTCTTACGGCGACAAGGAGAAAAAAGAGGGCCGCACGGCGCTGCCCGAGAAGCTCAAGCTCGGCACGAATAAGGGAGGTAACCGCTAATGCGTAAGCTCACACTCTCGCTCTCGCGCGCGCTCGCCTGCGCGTCGCTCCTCGTCGCGGGCGGCGCCCTCCTGAACGTCAAGGCGCAGACGCCCGACCCCGGGGCCGCCGGCCCCCTCGCCGTCACGCGCGAGGAGTACGACTACGGCCCCCTCGCCTTCCAGCCGCCGGGCTTCCCCTCGGCGGTCGAGTTGAAGGCTTCCGTCCACTACCCGACGGGGCTGCCCGGAGGGCCGTACCCGCTCGTCGTCTTCATGCACGGCCGCCACGTGACCTGCTACCGCAACACGACGGCGACGCTGCGCTGGCCCTGCCGCAGCAACGAGACCGTCATCCCGAGCTATCAGGGTTACGACTACGTCGCGCAGAACCTCGCCAGCAACGGCTACATCGTCGTCTCCGTCAGCGCCAACGGCATCAACGCCTACGACAACAACGTCACCGACCTCGGCATGCTGGCGCGCGCCCAGTTGATTCAGCGGCACCTCCAGCAGTGGAACACCTTCAACACGGCGAGCACCGCGCCCTTCGGCACGAAGTTCGTCGGCAAGGTCAACCTCACGCGCGTCGGCACGATGGGACACTCGCGCGGCGGCGAGGGCGTCGTCAGGCACTACGCACACAACCTCTCGCTGGGCTCGCCCTACGGCGTGAAGGCCGTCTTCCCGCTCGCGCCCGTCAACTTCAACCGCACCATCGCCAACAACGTCCCCCTCTCGGTCGCGCTGCCCTACTGCGACGGCGACGTGAACGACAACCAGGGCGTCCACTTCTACGACGACGCGCGCTACAACGTGGCCGCCGACGCCGCGCCGAAGCACACCATCCAGGTGATGGGCGCCAACCACAACTTCTTCAACACGGTCTGGACGCCGGGGCTCTTCCCCGCGGGCACGGCCGACGACTGGACGGCCTTCACCTCGGGCGGGACGGGCGACGCGCAGTGCGGCACCGTCTCGGGCAACCACCGCCTGACGGCGGCGCAGCAGCGCGGCGTCGGGCTCGCCTACATCTCGGCGGTGATGCGCGCTTACGTCGGCGGCGAGTCGCAGTTCATCCCGTACCTGACGGGCGTGGCCGCGCCGCCGCCGTCGGCGCAGACGACCGAGATTCACGTCTCCTACCACGCGCCCGCCGCGGTGCGGCGCGACGTGAACCGCCTGCTCACCTCGGCCAACCTGACGACGAACACGCTGGGCGGCGCGTCAGCGCAGACGGGGCTGACGCCGCACGACCTCTGCGGCGGCGCGTCGCCGCAGCCGCAGCACTGCCTGCCCGCGACGCAGTCCACGGCGCGCCAGCCGCACACGACCGTGAGCGCGCGCGCCACGACCGTGCGCGGCCTGAGCCAGTTGCGGACGGGCTGGTCTGCGACCACGGCCAACTACCGCAACGACCTGCCTACGGGCTCGCGCGACGTGAGCGGGTTTAGCTGGGTCACGTTCCGCGTCAGCGTCAATTTCGCCGACACGCGCAACCCTTCGGGCATCGGGCAGAACTTCTCGGTCGTGCTGACCGACGGCACGGGCGCGACCTCGTCCGTCACGGTCGCCAGTTACTCGGACGTGCTCTTCTACCCGCCGGGCTCGGTCGGGCCCGTGCCGAAGGTGCTCTTGAACACGGCGCGCATCCCCGTCTCGGCCTTCTCGGGCGTGAACCTCTCGGACATCCGCTCCGTCCAGTTCAAATTCGACCAGAGCCCCTCGGGCGCGCTCCTCATCTCCGACGTGGCCTTCGCGTCGCCACCGGTGCCGTAAAGAATAAGTAGACAGTAGACAGTAGTCAGTAGCCAGTAGAAAAAACGGGCGGCGCGTCTCGGTAGTTAAACCGGACGCGCCGCCTTGTCTTCCTACTGACTACTGACTACTGACTACTGTCTACTCGTTTCCGCCGCGGCGTTCTTCAAATGCTTGTCGAGGAAGTCGAGGATGGCCTTGTAGGCGCGAATCTCGTTGGCCTTCTTGGTGAAGCCGTGCCCCTCGTTGTCGAAGACGACGTACTCGACCACGCCGCCGCGCTTGCGGATGTTCTCGACGATGTCGTCTGACTCGGGCTTGATGACGCGCGGGTCGTTGGCGCCCTGCAACACGATGAGCGGACGCTTGATCTTGTCGGCGTGGAAGAGCGGCGAGGTCTCGCGCAAAAACTCCAACTGCGTCGAGGGGTCGCCGACCTCCTTGTAGAGCGACTTGCGGAACGACTCCCAGTAGGGCGGGATGGACTGGAGCGTCCGCACCCAGTTCGAGACGCCGAAGATGTCCACGCCGACGGCGAACTCCTCGGGCTTGAAGGCGAGCGCGGCGAGCACCATGTAGCCGCCGTAACTGCCGCCCATGATGCCGATGCGGTCGGGGTCAACGTAAGACTGCTTCTGCAAGTACTTCTTCGCCTCGATGCAGTCCCAAAGGGGCTCGCGCCCGTGCTTGCCGTCGTCGGCCGTGTAGAAGGTCTTGCCGTAGCCCGACGAGCCGCGGTTGTTGACGCCGAGGACGACGTAGCCGTGGTTGACGAGATACTGCGTCAAGGCGCTGTAGCCGGTGCGCGTCTGCCCGCCGGGGCCGCCGTGGATGAGCAGGACGGCCGGAGCCTTGTGCGCGGCGTCCGCCCCGTGCGGCTTGTAGAGGATGTTGGGGACTTCCATCCCGTCGAACGACTTGAAGCGGACGACCTGCGAGTCGGCGAGGTCGGCCGGGTTGATCTCGGGGTTGAGCGAGTCCGTGAGCCGCGTCGCCTTCTTCGTCGCGAAGTCGTAGACGTAGAGGTTCGAGGGGCTGCGGTCGCCGTTGAGGTAGAAGGCCATCAGCCGCTCGCTGTCCGAGATGTCCACGCCGGTGATGTCGCCGTCGGGCAGTTTCGGCAGGGACACGGGCTTGCCGGTCTTGGTGTCGTCAATGCGGATGACGGTGCGCGCGTCCTGATTGATGATCGTGACGCGGTAGCGGCCCCCGCGCGAGAAGTACGTGCTCCACACGTCCCACGGCGCGCGCTCGACGACCTCGGTCTTGCCCGTCTGAAGGTCGTAGCGCGCGACGTATTTGAACTCGGCTCCCGAGTCCGTCAGGAAGTAGAGGTGCTTCGACTCGGGGTCGAAGGCCGAAGGGCTGTTCGCCACTTCGCCCTTGTGCTCGGTGAGGTTCTTGAGCTGTTTGGTCTGCGTGTCGTAGAGGTAAACGTCCGAGTCGTTGGTCGTCGCGCCGTTCTTCTGTAAGGCGATGTAGCGCTTGTCGTTCGAGATGTCGCCGAAGTCGAACCCGGTCTCGTCCTGGTAGACGAGGCGCGGCCTGAAGTCGGCGAGCGCCATCTCGAAGATGTCGAAGAAGCGCGGGTCGCGCTCGTTCGACGAGTAGAAGAACGACTTGCGGTCGAAGGCCCAGCCGATGAAGTTGGCCTTCGTCTTCTCGCCGGGCGTCAGGTCACGCTCCGAGCCGTCGGCCTCGCGCACGTAGAGGTGCGTGTTCTCGTTGCCGCCGCGGTCGTAGCGGTAGAGGAAGCGCTCGCCCTCGGGGAAGTAGGAGACGGCGTAGGTGCTCTCCTTCGCCGAGTTGGTCAACTGCTTCGGCGCGCCGCCGCCAACGGGCACGGTGTAGACGTTGAAGATGCCCGTCTTGTTGCTGTGGAAGAGTATCTGCCGCTCGTCGGCCGAGAAGGACGAGCCGCCGACGCGCGTCGTGTCCATGAACTGCTCGATGGTGTACTGCCGGACGGCGCGCGGCGAAGGCTTCGCCGCGGGTTTGGACTGTTGCGCGCGCGCCGGCACGGCCGCGAGCGCCGTCAGCGCGAACAGCGCGGCGAGCGCCAGCCGCGACCGTAAGCGTGCGGGGTTCTCTCTCTTGCTCATTTGGGAAGTTCCTCTCGTTTGACTTTTTTCCGGGTGCCGCCGCGCTGTTTAAATCATCCCGCGACAGGTGTCAAGGGAAAGCAGGAGTCGGGAGTCGGGAGTCAGGAGTCAGTAGGCTCCGCTTGAGGAGGTTGAGGATGAGAGCCGCACGGTAGGAGCGACGACGGTTCTTCTACTGACTACTGACTATTGTCTACTGTCTACTGCCTTTCACTGCGCGGCCTCGACGCGGTCGCGGCCGGTCTGTTTGGCTTGGTAGAGGACTTCGTCGGCGCGGGCGATCATGTCGTTGCCGGACTCGGAGTCGCCGAGTTGCGCGACGCCGACCGAGAGCGTGAGGGTGAAGACGCGGCCGGCGTCGCCGAAGAGGCGCGCAGAGAAGGACTGGCGTATCTTCTCGGCGAGCGCGCGGGCGCCCTCAAGGCCGGTCTCGGGCGCGAGCACGAGGAACTCCTCGCCGCCGTAGCGGCAGACCACGTCCGAGCCGCGCACGGACTCCGTGATGGCGCGCGCCGCTTGCTGGAGCGCCGTGTCGCCCGCCGCGTGGCCGTAGGTGTCGTTGACCGCCTTGAAGAAGTCGAGGTCGATGAGCAGGCACGAGAGCGGGCGCGCGTAGCGCCGCGCCTCCGACAACTCGCGCTGGAGCGCGCGGTGCAGCCCGTAGCGGTTCAGGAGCCCCGTCAGCGCGTCCGTCATTGACATCTCGCTCGCCGCCTCCGCCGAGCGGCGCAACTCCTCCGCGCGCTGGCGCAGACGGTCGCGCTCAAGCTTCAGGCGGATGGCGACGCTCACGCGCGCCAGCAGTTCCTCGACGCGGAAGGGCTTCGAGACGTAGTCGTTCGCGCCGAGGTCGAGGCCGCGCACCTTGGTGTCCGTGTCGTCGAGGGCGGAGAGGAAGATGACGGGGATGTCGCGCGTCGCGGGGTCTTCCTTGAGCAGGCGGCAGGCTTGCAGGCCGTCCATGACGGGCATCATCACGTCGAGAAGGATGAGGTCGGGCAGTGTGCGGCGCGCGGCCTCGACGGCCTGTCCGCCGTCCTCGGCCGTCTCGACGCGGTAGTGCTCCCACTCCAACCTGCGCTTGATGAGCGCGAGGTTGACGGGCTCGTCGTCGGCGACGAGGATGAGCGGCGCGCCCGCCTCCGCCCCGCCCCCATCCACTTTCAACGTCTCACTCTTCATAAACGGCGACGTACAAACTATGCGTGGGGCTCGGGGCTGGCGTCCGGGGCTCAGACGATAATAAAGAAGGGGAAAGGGAAAAGGCAAAAGCAGGAGTCAGAAGTCAGAAGGCTCCGCTAGTCGGAGGTCGAGGATGACAGCCGCACGGTTCGAGCGACGAAGGTTCTTATTCTGACTACTGTCTACTGTCTACTGACTCCTGTCTACTGTCTACTGCTCTGCCCATAGTGTTCAACGAGGGCGGAGAGGTTGGCCGTCTCGGTGGCGGAGAGTCCTTTGAACTCGACGCCGATGCCCCAGCGTTCGAGGTGGTAGCGCACCTCGCCGCTGAGCGTCTTCTGCTCGGGCAGCCAGAACTTGACGAAGACGGGCTCGCCGCGCGGCGCCGCGCGCTCGGTGCGGAGGAAGCAGCCGCCCTCGCTGAGGCTGATGATGCGGTCGTGGAACGGGCAGTCGTTCGTCCAGCCCCAGTAGACGTGTATGTCCACCGTTATCCGCTCGTGCTTGCGCTGCTCGACGAAGGTCATGAGGTCGCGGTTGGTCTTGTCCGGTGAAGTGAATGGGGTCTTCGGAAGCATAGACGCACTCCCGGCCCGGCCGCAAGCGGAGCGTGCCCGGGGAGGCGAAATATTTCCCGGGGCGCCGCGGGGCGGCTTTGTGTTAAGCTTCCGGCCTCCGGCGCTCCTTTCAACCGGGCGCACGTGAGACCCCGCGCCACAGACACGCCCGTGGCGCTCCCACGCAGTAACGAACGACTTTCCGGGGAGGGCAGCAGGCATGCGACGACGTGAGGGCGACGGCTGCCCCGTGTGGGGCGTTCTGCAAGTCGTGGGCGACAAGTGGACGCTGCTCATCGTGCGCGACCTGGCGTCCGCGCCGCGCCGCACGACCGAGCTGCTCGCGCGCCTCCAACCCATCAGCAGCCGCACGTTGATGGATCGCCTGCGCGACATGGAGCGCGACGCGCTCATCGAGCGGCGCGACCTCGGCGGCAGCCCCCCGCACGTCGAATACGTGCTGACGGAGCGCGGCCGCCTGCTCACGCCGCTCCTGGACGCGCTGCGCGCCGCGGGCGAGGCGCTCGACTGCAACGACTGCGACGACCGCCTCAGCCGCCACGAGTCCTACTGCGACTTCTGCCCGCGCGCCGCCGCCCCGGCCGCCGCGACGCCGCCCCCGCGCCGTGCCCCCAGCGACGACTCAATCGTGCTACTCTGAAAGCCCACGCGCTCCCCCTTACGAAAGAGGCGCCCGCCCGCGCCGCTCGGAGGTTTTGAAACATGAGTTTGACCAACAACTCTTTCAGGAAGGGGTTCGCGCTCGCGGCGGTCGCGGCGCTGCTCCTGTCGCAGGCGGCGGGCGCGCGGGGCGCCGTCCCGCAGAGAGTCCCGTTCAAAATCTCGTCGCTCGGGTCGGCCTTCGCGGTTCAGTTGGAGGTCGAGGGGACGTACACCGTCAACGAGAATTACGTCGAGGTGAACGTCGAGCGCGTCTACCTCTATGTGAGCGAGAAGTGCCCGTACCAGGGCCGCCGGTTCATCAACACGCTCAGCGTCGCGCTCGGGGCCGTGAACCCGAACGGCAGGTGGGAGATCGAGAACAGGAGCCTGCCCCTCTTCGTCGAGCACGTGATGAGTCCCCGCGACGAATACAGACTCGCCGGCCTCTACTTCCAGATTCCGAGGAACGCGGGGGCGGACTTGACGAAGCGCTGGCTGATCGTCGAGACGGAGGAGACAGCACCCGACCTGCCCGACGACAAGAAGGATGAGAAGGGATACGCCTTCGCACACAGCCGCCGCAACCTCTTCGAGACCCCTTTCAAGGATGTGAACGCCGACGCCCCCGCCCCGCCCACGGACAACGATGCGGTCGCGCCGTCCTCGACGCGGGGCCGCGGGCGGCGCGCGCGAGGTTGACGCGCGGGGCCGCAGGCGCGAAACAATTTGAACCTTGCCTTCCGCCTCTTCGTTTCCTTCGGTTGGCAGCCGAACCGCAGAAAGCACGACCCGCGAGGCGGCCATCAATCCGAAAATTCGTACGTCCGAAGAGGCTCCGACATGAACCTTAAGCACTTCCTCCTGCCCCTCTCGCTCGCACTCTCCCTTCTGGTTCCGTTGGCGCGCCCCGCCGCGCAGGACGCGTCGCGCGAGTCGCGCCGCGTGCGGGTCGAGCGCGCCCTGCTGCCGCCCGTCCTCATCAAGGGCACGAACGCGTGGTCAATCGAGGAGCGCCTGCGCCACTACAAGGTGCCGGGCGTGAGCGTCGCCGTCATCAAGGACTTCAAGGTGGAGTGGGCCAGAGGCTACGGCGTCAGGGACGTGGGGACGCGCGAGCCCGTGTCGGAGCGGACGCTCTTTCAGGCCGGCTCGATCAGCAAGCCCGTCGCCGCGATGACGATCCTGAAGAAGGTCGAGCAGGGTCGGCTCTCGCTCGAAGAGGACATCAACCTCAAGCTCGTCTCGTGGAAGCTGCCCGAGAACGAGTTCACGGCGAAGAAGAAGGTGACGCTGGCCAACCTCCTCAGCCACACGGCCGGCCTCACCGTCCACGGCTTCCCCGGCTACGCCGCGGGCGAAAAGCTCCCCACCGTCCCGCAGGTGCTCGACGGCGCGCCCCCGGCCAACACCGCTCCCGTCCGCGTAGACTTAGAGCCCGGCACGCGCTTCCGCTACTCCGGCGGGGGCACGACCGTCGCGCAACTCCTGCTCACGGACACCGAGCGCAAGCCCTTCCCCGACATCGCGCGCTCGACGGTGCTCGCGCCCCTCGGCATGGACGACAGCACCTACGAGCAGCCGCTCTCCGCGGCGCGCGCGCGCCACGCCGCCACGGGGCACCTCGCCGACGGCAGCGCCGTTCCCGGCAAGTTCCACGTCTACCCGGAGATGGCCGCGGCCGGCCTCTGGACGACGCCGACCGACCTCGCGAAGTTCGGCATCGAGATGCAGCTCTCTCTTCAGGGCAAGTCGAACAAGGTGATCTCGAAGGCCACGGCCGAGCGGATGGTGACGCCCTACATCTCTTCGTCGGACGTGGGGCTCGGCCTCTTCAGCGAGAAGCGCGGGCAGAACCTCTACTTCGGCCACAACGGGGCCGACGAGGGCTTCCGCGCGCAGCTCCTCGTCCACCGGGAGAAGGGCTACGGCGCGGTGGTGATGGTCAACTCGGACAACGGCCAGATCGTCGGCGAAATCTTCCGCGCCATCGCGCGCGAGTACGGCTGGGACGAGTTCCTGCCGGCGGAGTTGGAGACGGTCGCGGTCGCGCCCGAGCGCCTCGCTTCCTACGCCGGCCGCTACCTCGTCAACCCCGACCGCATGCTCAAGGTTTGGGTCGAGGGCGGTCGCCTCTTCGGCGAGATAACGCAAGGGGCGAAGTTCGAACTGTTCCCCGTCTCGGAGACGACCTTCGCCCGCCAGGACTCCAACCTCCGCGCGACCTTCGTGCCCGCCGCCGAAGGTGCGGGCGCCAAAGTGCTCTTCGTCGGCGGCAACAACACCTCCGAGGCGCCGCGCGCGGCGGACGACGCGCCCATCCCCTACGAGCTTTTGCAGGCGGGCAAGACGGACGAGGCCGTCGCCGCCTACCGCCGCATCAGGCAGGAGCAGCCGAAGAACGCCGCCGTCTCGGAGCAGCGCCTCAACACGCTCGGCTACGAGCTGCTGCGCGCGAAGAAGACGCGCGAGTCAATCGCCGTCTTCGCCCTCAACGCCGAACTCTACCCGCAGTCCTTCAACGTCTACGACAGCCTCGGCGATGCGTACGCGGAGAGCGGAGACAAGGAACTGGCGATCAAGAACTACCGCCGTTCGCTGGAGCTGAACCCGAAAAACGAGAACGCCACCCGGATGCTGAAGAAGCTGGAAGGGGGGAAGCAGTAAAGCAGTAAAGCAGGAGTCAGTAGTCAGTAGTCAGTAGTCTCCACTCTACTGACGCTGATGATGAGAGCCGTAGGGTTCGAGCGACGATTGTCTTTCTACTGTCTACTGACTACTGTCTCCTGACTACTTCTCTTATGAATCTTCTTGAACACCAGAGCCGCGCGTGGGACAGAGAGGTCGAGCGCGGCAACGAGTGGACGCGGCCCGTCGGACCCGAAGTCATAGCGGAGGCGCGCCGGGGGCGTTGGGCCGTCCTGCTCACCGAGCAGAAATTTGTCCCGCGCGGGTGGTTCCCCGCGGAGATGCGCGGGCTCGAAGTGCTGTGCCTCGCCTCGGGCGGCGGGC